>CAYTAS010000024.1:0-37328 GCA_964435885.1 uncultured Nitrospira sp.
TACAAGTTTGCCGAGTATGTCAGTGAGGACGCCAAGGCCTATCTGGCCGAGCGGTGCGGCTATAAGGAGTTCATCCAGAAGCCGGTGGCGGCAGTCACCAAGGCGTAATCACATGGGTGGAGGATTTCGGCGAAGGCCCATACGACCCGCTCGAATCTTCCACCCGTCAACCGATACGCCCAGGCGACGACCCGAGAGGAGGGAGATCACGATGGACACACGATCAACCAGCACAATTATGACGCCCCGCTATACACTGAACTATGGCTTGCGGCTGGATAAAGGCACAGGTAGCGAGCTCACGCACCCGCGCGTGCCCATTCTCCTGCCCGATGGATCGGTCGGCAACATGACGCTGCACGTGATGAACGGCACCGCGGATGAAATCAAGGCACAGCTACTCGACAGCATCGATGCGTTCTTCGACATCTACGCCGACGTTTCAAGCTCAACCATCTGTGACTGAAGCATGTCACCGCTCGACCCCTTTCCGAGGGCAGGAGGTCTATGCAAACTCTCGACATCCATCATCCCGATAGGCCTGACCTTCGGAGATATCATTTCGTGCTTCAAGATCTTGTGGCATGACTTCAATGACCAATTGTTACCAGGCATAGGCTTCAGGCGCGGCGCCACCAGGGCCTGGGAACAGCTCATCCAGTTGTTTCAAGATATCGCTCCCAAGAGCAAGACTGAGTGTCCGCATGGCTCCCTCGAGTTGTTCCATGGTGCGCGGGCCGATAATCGGCGACGTGACCGCCTTTTGATGCAGCAGCCAAGCCAGGGCAACATCCGCAGGTCGTTCGCCAATCCCCGCGCACAGGGCCTCATATGCTTCCAGTTTTGAACGGGACTTGGCTACCTCTTTTTTCAGGTCCTCATCCGCTCGACGTCCCTTGTCCGCGGATTGTAAGACACCGACCAAGAGTCCACGCCCCAGCGGACTCCAGGGAATGAGTCCGATACCGTAGTTCTCACAAGCAGGAATGACTTCCAGCTCAATGCTCCGCTCGGTCAGATTGTAAAGACTCTGCTCCGACACCAATCCCAAGAAGTGCCGATTGCGCGCAGCCTCCTGGGCTTGAGCCAAATGCCATCCTGCGAAATTGCTGCTGCCGACATACACAACCTTTCCTTCTCTGACCAACTGCTCCATCGCTTGCCAGATTTCTTCCCAGGGCGTTTCCCGGTCCACATGATGCATTTGATACACGTCGATCCAGTCTGTTCGCAGCCGACGGAGACTTTCCTCGCACGCCCGTTTGATATGGACGGCCGACAGGCGAGACTGATTCGGCCACTCACCCATCCGGCCGTATACCTTGGTGGCTAATACCACCTTATCCCGTCGGCCTCCGCCTTGCGCGAACCACCGACCGATGATCTGCTCTGTCCATCCCTCACCGAGTTTCCAGCCGTACACATTGGCGGTATCGAAAAAGTTAACGCCGAGCTCCAAAGCACGATCCATCATGGCAAAACTATCAGGTTCGGTCGTCTGTGGCCCGAAATTCATCGTGCCGAGACAGAGCCGACTAACCTTCAACCCTGACCGCCCAAGATGTCTATATTCCATGAGTAACCGCCTATCAGACCGCACGCATGTTGCAGGAGAACCTACGGAAACATCCCCTCAAACAGATCGCCGATCGGTCTAATATCCCCGCCCTGTACTTCCACCACGTCCCATCCGGTCCAGAGGGAGAGCTTCGTAACGTTGTTTGAGATCCGGACGCTCATTAAGATACTGCTTGACCGCCGCATCATCCGCAAAGACCTCCGGACTGCGTCGGCGATATTCGTCGAGAGTCAGATCGTGTTTCGCCAAGAGCGCCGTAAGCTTCGCATTGATATCCGCCCCCATTTGGCGCATTTGTTCTTGTGACGGGCGCTGGCCGTCGCCATAACCCGACCCACCCTTGAAATAATTCGTCATCATTTCACCGATCTCGATTCGAGCATTGACGAACTTTTCCACTTCGGCCGGTTCGGCGCTATGAACGACTCCGGCACAAAGAATAACCCCCAATGAGATAGTGATGACTCGATTCCACACATTCATCGTCACAATCCTCCTACAAGTGAAAAATGGAACAGTATGGCGTAACACGATGCCCCTACTTCCTCATCGGACCACCTCTAGGTCTCCGCTTCGCCGTCACTGTGAGCCGATGGAATACCGTAGCGCTTGCACTTCTCCCACAGAGCTTTTCTGGACAACCCCAAGACCTTCGATGCAGTCGTGCGACTCCCCTCGACTCGCTCCAACACAGAGATGATATAGTCTTTCTCAAATCCTTCCCGCGCCGCGGCAAGCGAGGTCAGCGCCATATCTTTCTTCTTTTGCCCTCCGGGTAAGCCTTCGCTGCAAAAGCCGCAGGACTCCTGCGGCGCCCCGCCCAGATAGGGACAAGATTGGAAACCACACAAATCTGCCGGTTGCACCGTCGCTCGGTCACGACTCAACGCCACGGCTCGTTCGACCATATTCTCGAGCTCCCGCACGTTCCCCGGGTACGAATAGCGAAGCAACAATTCACGAGCCGACTGAGAGAACCCGCGCAGCGGCTTGTTCAGCTTCTCCGCGCACGTTTCCAGTACGTGTTGAGCGATGACCATGATGTCCTCCTGCCGTTGCCGGAGCGGCGGGACTACGATCTGTACGACGTTGAGGCGATAAAAGAGATCCTCTCGGAACCGACCCTGCGCCACTTCTTTGCGCAAGTCTTTTTGCGTGGCGCACACCAGTCGCACATCCGCTTCAATCGTCTCATTGCTCCCGACCCGCTCAAAATTCCGTTCCTGAAGCACGCGCAAGAGTTTCACTTGCACGACCGGGGAAATTTCGCCGATCTCGTCAAGGAAGAGAGTTCCTCGGTTGGCCATTTCAAACCGGCCTCGCCGTTGGCGCAGCGCGCCTGTGAACGCACCCTTCTCATGGCCGAAGAGTTCCGCCTCCAATAACGTCTCCGGCAAGGCGGCACAGCTGACTTTGATCAACGGATACCCCCGCCGAGCGCTGTTCTGATGCAGCGCGTTCGCGACCAGCTCCTTGCCGGTTCCGCTCTCACCGACGATCAGCACCGTCGAGTCGGTTTCGGCGACCAATTTGACCTTTTCGAGGACGGCACGCATGTGGCTATTCACCCCGAGGATGCCGTTGAAGCAAAATTTATCTTCGAGTTGGCGTTTGAGATCCTGATTCTCTCGGCGCAACACGATCACGGCGCCGATCCGCTCGACGATCAACAGCAATTCGTCCATCTGAAAGGGCTTCGTCATGTAATCGAACGCACCCAGCTTCATGGCCCCCACGGCTGTTTCTACAGAGCCATGAGCGGTAATGACGAGCACCTCGGTCAACGGATTCTTTTCTTTGGCCGTCTTGAGTACGGCCAACCCGTCTGCACCCGGCAACCGGAGGTCGGTAATCACCACATCAAACGCGTTCGCGCTAAGCGCTTCAATCCCTTCCGTCCCGGTCGATGCCGCATGGACGTTGCAACCGACGGCTTCCAACGCATCCATCATTGATAGACGCATTAAGGGCTCATCATCCACCAATAAAAGGTTCAACCCCTTCATACGTCCTTCTCCGCAAGCGAGCGGACTCGTGACACAGGCAGGCAGAGTGTAACCGTCGTTCCTTTCCCGACCTCGCTCTCCACCAGAATTTTCCCGCCATGGCGCTCCGCAATACCGAGATTGACCGACAGACCAAGCCCTGTCCCCTCTCCCTCCCCTTTGGTCGTAAAGAAGGGATCGAAAACGCGCGGAAGGATGGATGCGGGAATCCCCGATCCTGTGTCCGTCACATCCACACGGCACACGCCTTCAACCACGGATGTCCGGATCGTCAAGGTTCCACCCTTTTTCATAGCCTGCACGGCGTTCAGAATGAGGTTCATCAAGACCTGTTCGATCATGTGCCGATCAACCATGACACTCGGCAAATCGTGCCCTGGACACACGTCCAAGCGGATTCGATTCGGAGCAAAGAGATGGGTCGTCAGGACCAGCACCTGCTCCACGATGCGGTTGATATCACTCGGACTGAACTCCGGCTCGTGCTGCTGTGAAAAATCGAGTAATTGCCGAACGATCTTCTGAACACGGCGGACGCCGGACTCCATGGAGGCCCAATATTCCTCTTGCCGCGCCACCGACAACGTTCCCTTTCGAAGGTTATAGACACAGTTCAGGATCCCTCCGAGAGGGTTATTAATTTCATGCGCCACGCCCGCAGCGAGCTTCCCGATGGACGCCAGCTTTTCCGCATTTCGAATTTGGCGCTCCAGCTTCTTTGTCTCCGTCATATCCCGCGCGATGCCAAGCACCCCGAGGATCTCGCCGTCGACCCCGTGCAGGGGAGACACACTGACCATCACGGCGCGCGGTTCACCCAGGCGTGTCACAACCTCGACTTCATAGACCTGCTTGGCGCCTATATCCAAGGTGTTCTTTAGACGACGCCCTCGATGGCGCCGAGACAGGAGCGAGAGATACGGGCGCCCTACCAAATCATCCTTGCGATAGCCCCACGCATTGACCTTGCTGTTGACGTAGATAAAGTGTTGGTCCAAATCGAGGATATAGATGACGTCGTTGGCATTCTCGAGCAGATTTTCCAGATACTGTTTGGTCTCTTCGATTTCTTTCGTGCGTTCCCGCACTTTCGACTCAAGCTCTTCGCGATACGATTGCAGCTGGAGCTGAAGTTTTTTCCGATCGGTGATATCGCGAAGCTGCACCATCACGAGCACCGGATCGGTTTCACTCACCCGAATCAAATCCATTTCCACCGCCATCTCATGTCGATCCGCGTGGTACACGGTGATTTCCTGCGTGGGAACCTGCCGCTCTTCCGAGCTGACCTCACGCAACCAGTGCGTAAAGTTCTGATGGTGCTCCCTGGGAATGATATCGAGAACATTGGTTTCGATGACATCCGATTCGACATAGCCCAGCACTTGCGCTTCACGCCGATTCACGGCGACGACCGTCCCGGTCGGCTTCACCATGAAAACGGAATCGGCCACGAAATCGAACAAGGCTTTGTACCGGGCTTGTGAAGCAGTCAGCTGCTTGGTGCGTTCAGAAATCGCCTCTTCCAACCCCGCCGTATACCGCTGCAGCTGCTGCTCCAGACGACGCCGTTCGGTCACGTCTCGAAGAAAGGCGCGCGAATGCACCAACCCGCCTCGATCGTGATCGATCAGTGCCGTCGCATGAATTTCCACATCGATATGCCGGCCATCCCTTGCCAGCAACACCGTCTCAATCGAGCTCTGCCCGCGTCGGACCAACTGTTCGAGATAATGCAACACCTTTGATTCCTGCCCGTCGGGAACGATGTCCCAGAGCTTCATGCCCAAGATTTCATCATGCGCATATCCAAGTTTGTCAAGGCCGGTCTTATTGACATGCACGAGTCGGCCGCCTCGATCCAATTGGCAGATCATTTCGGGAGCATGTTCGATCAGATCACGATATTTCTCCTCCAACTGCCGCACCTCTGTCACCCGCTGTTCCAGCTGGCCGAACGAACGTTGTAGGTTGGCGGCCATTCGGTTGAAGGCAACGGCAAGCCGTTCGATCTCATCACCGGTTCGTAGGTCTAACCGCTGTTCCAAGCGACCGCTTCCGATCTGCTGAACCCCTTCCTGCAGCAACCGAATGGGATTCGCGATCCGGCGAGCAGCGAGGATTCCGATCGCCCCGAGCCCGATCAACACCGCCACACCAAACACCACGATCTTGATCATCAACTCATCCAGGGGCGCAAAGGTTTCCCTGGGATCCTGACGCACGACGGTGATCCAGCGTTTTCCACCCAGACTGCCGCCCGCAAGCCGATCGGCGAACCGAACCGGCGCATATCCGATCAGCGCGTGCTGATGACCATGCGAATCGTCGTCCACGACCGCCCATCCGGGTTTCACTGCCTCCAGTGCGGTGAGTAGTTTGGAATCGACGGAATGGGCTTCAGATCCCAGGACCGGGCAAATCACCACTCCTCCGTCCGAGGCAAACAGAATGGCATGACCCGTCGCGCCGAACGACCCCTCCGCAATGGACTGAAACAACGTATCCCGCCGAAGCAGAATGGTCACAGCTCCGATCACGGCACGACGTTGATCATCGAAAATCGGCGCCGCCACGACGACAACGTGAGTCCCGAAGGCCGGATCGAACGCGACGTGACCCACGTACGGCTGCTGGCTTCCCTCTTTGACCACCGTTTGCCACCAGGAGGTTTTCGCATAGGAATACTCCACCTGCGGGATGGAACTGACGACCAAGGCTCCCTGTCCGTCGGTGATTAATATGCCGACATAATCGGACTTTCGAATCTCGTGCCACTGGATCAAGTAATTGGTCACGATTTGGTTGACGAAGAACGGAAACTCGCTTCGCTTAGCGCGTTGCGTCCACCGCTGTTGCCAATCTTTGATGATTTCAGAAATGCTCCGCTCGTCTTTGCCTTCATAGGTGCGGTTGGCTTCCGAAACGGCGGTGCGGAGAAAGGGGGTGGTGGCAAGCTGCTGGGCCTCATTCATACTTCGGCTCACGTGCGATTCGATCCGACGAGCCGCTTCAACAGCCGCCTCCTTGAAATTTGCCCCCGTGGACTCTCGCAGGGCGCGTTGTTCTTCGATATAGATCAGCACCAAGAGCAGGACGAGTGGCAGGAGACCGACCATCACAATGGCTGCGATGATCTTCTGCTGGAGACTGTGAGACCGGCTCCAGAGTGCCATAAGGATGCTCCGCCAAGGTTACGGGAAACCTGCGAGGTGAAGCGTGCCGAACGATCTTCGGAAACGAGCGACGAACGACGCTTCACGATCGACGCCGTTCTATTCCACCATTCTCTCAGCGGCGTTTCAAGAGTCGCCCCTGCGTGCCGGGCCACATGAGCAGGAGCGGGCTGGCGACGAAGACGGATGAGTAGGTGCCGAAGATGACGCCCCAGAGAAGCGCTAAGGAAAAATCGTGCAGCACCTCTCCTCCCGTCAGGGTCAGTGGAATGAGGACGAGCACGACCGTCAAGCTTGTCACGATCGTGCGGCTCAAGACCTGATTGACGGCTGTGTTGATCGTGGCTTCCTCGCTCTCCCGCCGGCGCGATTTCAGATTCTCTCTGATCCGGTCAAAGACGACGACGGTGTCCGTTAACGAGTATCCGGCGAGCGTCAAAAGCGCCGTCACAACCAAGAGCGTGATTTCCTTGTCCAATATGTAGAAGGCCCCGACCACGGCCAAGACGTCGTGAAATGTGGCCAGCGCGGCAGCGACGCCGAACCGGAGTTCGAATCGGGCCGCAATGTACATAATGATGCCCGCAAAGGAGATGACGATCGCCACGAGCGCATCTTCTTGGAGTTTCTTTCCAATGGTCGGTCCGATCTCGGTCGTTGAGTCCACGACGAAGTTGTGGCTCGGAAACTCTTTGCTGAAGATCTCCACCACTCGCTCCGCGATCTTTTCCTCGATCGTGGTTGACGTCTTCACCCGGATCAGCAACTTGTTGTCTTGCCCAAATTCCTGCAACTCCGCGTTGCCCAACCCGTTGGTTTCCAAAGCTTTCCGCGCCTCGTCGATCCGGATCGGCTGCTCAAACTTCAGCTGGACAGCCGTCCCACCGGCGAAATCGATGCCGAGATTTGCAGAACCCCATCCGATCTGGACGAGGGCAAGGAGCCCGAGCAAGACCATAACGCCTGAGAAGAGAAATGCGAACCTACGCTTGCCCATGAAGTCAATGTTGGTCTTCCCGAGAATCTCTAACATACGCGCTCCCCTTTACTGGCCCTTCGTCTCCCTTTGAATACTCATCGCCGAGCGATTCATCGCTAGATGCTCAGCGCTTCCACTCTTTGTTTCTTATACAACACATCAAAGATGACTTTTGTGCCGACCAACGCCGTGAAAAGATTGATCGCAATGCCCAGGCACAACGTCACGGCAAACCCCTTGATCGGGCCGGTCCCGAATAAGAATAGGGCAACACCCGTGATCAACGTGGTCACGTGCGAGTCGATGATCGTCAACAGTGCCTTGTCATATCCCGCATCAATCGCCGATCGTGCGGCTTTCCCGCCTCGAAGCTCTTCACGGATGCGCTCAAATATCAGCACGTTCGAATCCACACCCATCCCGATCGTCAGCACGATGCCGGCGATGCCAGGGAGAGTCAGCGTGGCGGTCAATGCGGACAAGGCCCCCATCAGGCAGACGAGATTCAAGATCAACGCAAAGTCCGCGATCAAACCCGCCAACCGGTAATAGACGACCATGAACATGATCACCAGGATCCCTGCGATTAATGTCGCCCTGATACCCTTATCGATGGAATCTTGCCCAAGCGATGGGCCGACCGTGAGATCTTGCACGATCTTGAGAGGCGCCGGCAGCGCACCGGCCCGCAGAACGATCGCCAAATCGTTGGCCTCCTGTGTCGTGAACGTCCCCGTGATCTGAGCCCGCCCTCCTGAAATACGCTCCTGGATGACCGGCGCCGAATAGATGGTGTTGTCGAGGACCACCGCCATACGTTTTTTGACATTCTCTCCCGTAATCCGTTCGAATTCCTGCCCGCCTTTGGAATCAAATTCGATGGACACATATGGATCGTTGAACTGCCCGATGGCGACCCGCGCATCGCTCAACACGTCACCGGTCAGCATCACTCGCTTCTTGACCACATACGGCATACGAAACTCGACGCCGGTATCTTTGTCGACCACGCGCTCGAACAGGATTTGGTCTTCCTCCGGCAGTTTGCTCGCGAACTCCTGAAGTACCTCGGCTTCTTTATCCTTCATCACACGCGCGGGCAAATCGAGTCTGATGTCTTCGTCCAGCATTTTGAATTCAAGCAACGCCGTTTCTTTAATGAGATCTTTGGCGCGCTTTGGGTCTTTGACACCCGGCAGCTGGACGACGATCTGCTTTAAGCCTTGCCGTTGCACGATGGGTTCGGTGACGCCGAATTGATCGATCCTGTTACGAATCGTTTCCAGGGCCTGGTTGATCGCCGAGTCCTTAATCCGCTTCGTTTCCGCTTCGCGTAACTCCCACACCGCGCTCGTGGCCGATCCCGCGGACTCTCTCTCAACGAAGATGGGGAAGTTATCGATCAACTTTTGGACCGACGTTTTCGCATCCGCATCCTGCGCCCGAACGGTGATTTGGTCGTGGGCCGTTCTCTTCGTCGATTCAATCGCCAGCTTTTTCTCAGTGATAAGGTCCTGGAGAGCCGTGACGGAACGGTCGACCGCGATTTCCACGGCACGATCCTCATCCACCTCCAGCACCATGTGAATGCCGCCTTGCAAATCCAACCCCAGCGTGATGCCCTTATTCGGCAGCATCTCCCTGAACCAACTCGGCATCGCGTGATAGGCCGGTTGATAGGACGGCAGAAAAGAGACCGCCGACGCAATAATCACCAATGCCAACAGCCACAAGCGCCCACCCACTTTTTTCATCTCGTCTGCAACCTCTTCTCCTGTGTCGCCGACACGTCCTTAGTCTTTCTCGTCGTCTTCTCCGCGTACTCGCGAGATATTGTCGCGCTGCATCTTGATCTTGGTATTGTCCGCGATCTGAAGCGTGACCGTCTCCTTGCCAAGATTCGTGATCGTGCCCCAGAGCCCTGAAGTCGTCACGACCTTATCACCCTTCTTCAACGCATCCAACATGGACCGTTGTTGCTTTTGCTTTTGCTGCTGCGGTCTGATCAGCAGAAAATAGAAAATGATAAAGATTAAGAGAAAAGGAACCAGGGACAATATCCCGCCCGCTCCGTTGGGAGCAGCCGCACTCCCTCCACCTGTTCCTTGCGCCCATGCAATTGATTCCATCAACATCGAGCCAATCCCCTTCTATGTGTGAAAGCTCCCATGACATTCACCGTGCAGTTCCAACTCGCCGTCCGAAGACGCAGGCTGATTCACCTGTCGATCGCGATCGCGGTAAAACGTTTCGCGGAATGCCGCAAACCTTCGCTCCGCCACGGCCTCCCGCATCCGGCGCATCAAGTCCGAAAAATACCACAGGTTGTGGATCGTGTTCAGCCGAACTCCCAACATTTCTTTGACCAAGAACAAGTGGTGTAAATACGCTCGCGAGTACCGACGGCAGACCGGACAGCCGCACTCAGGATCGATGGGTCCTTCATCATCGGTGTATTGCGCCTGCTTGATGACCACCCGGCCTGATGTCGTAAACAAGGACCCTGTTCTGCCGTGACGGGACGGAACGACGCAATCGAACAGATCGATCCCACGAGCCACGCCTTCGACCAGATCTTCGGGAAACCCGACGCCCATGAGGTACCGGGGTTTCTTTTCCGGCAACTCCGGAACCGTCACGTCGAGCATCGCATACATGTCGGTTTTTCCCTCCCCAACCGACAATCCCCCGATGGCGTATCCTTCAAACCCTAATGCCACAAGCTCCCGTGCCGAGGCGACACGCAATTCGGCTTCCAATCCACCTTGCACGATGCCGAACAGCGCCTGGTCGGTCCTCCGTCGCGCCGATTGACATCGCTCGGCCCAGAGCTTGGTCCGCCGCATACTGTCCTGGATCACTCCCCGGTCAGCCGGCAACGCAACGCACTGATCCAAGGCCATGATGATATCGGCCCCCAGCGACTCCTGAATCTCTATTGCCTTTTCAGGCGTAATGAAATGGGTCGATCCGTCGATGTGCGACTGAAAGGTGACACCGTCATCGGTAATCTCACACAATTTCGCCAAACTGAAAATCTGAAACCCTCCACTATCCGTCAGAATGGCCCCCGGCCACCCGGTGAAGGCATGGAGCCCTCCCAATTCAGCTACGATCTTGTGCCCGGGTCGCAAGAACAAATGATACGCATTATTAAGGATGAGATGAAACCCTAACTTGCGGAGATCATCCGACTCGAGTCCCTTCACGGGTCCCAAGGATCCCACCGGCATGAACGTCGGAGTGTCGACCACCGCATGATCGGTCGTCAAGAAGCCGATACGGCCCTTACAGGACGGATCCGGCTGGTCAACCTGATACTGCGTCATCTTGCGTAGAATCTCATCTGCTACATGTGCTCAGGCGCCGAAATGCCGAGTACATCGAGCCCATTTGCGAGCACTTGCTGGACTGCCCCCATCAACACTAATCTCGCTGCAGTCCGTTGCGGTGTGATCGTTTCAGCGGGCGGGGTTCCATTACGCTCGTGATCAATCGCGGGAGGCAACACCCGATGCTTGTTATAGAACGTATGCAGCTGCGCCGCCAATTGCTGGAGATAGTAGGTCACACGATGCGGCTCGAAGACCAACGCGCTGGCCCGAATGACCTCGGGGTAGGCGGACAGTTTCTTAATCAGCCCCAATTCATCGGGATCCGTCAGGACAGTGAGATCCGTCGCGTCCGCAGTCGGGCGAGTGATTCCTCGTTCGGAAGCCACCCGCCAGAGGCTGCAGATTCTCGCATGCGCATACTGCACGTAATACACGGGATTGTCGGCTGACCGCTGCTTGGCTAACTCCAGGTCGAAGTCCAAATGGGTCTTGGAATCACGCATCAAAAAATAGAATTTCGCGGCATCCGCTCCGACTTCGTCGATGACTTCCCGCATCGTAATGAATTCACCGGTCCGCTTGGACATCTTCACTTCGACTCCACCCCTCAAGAGCTTGACCAACTGGACAAGCACCACCTGGAGACGCTCTTTCGGATGTCCGTAGGCTTGCATCACCGCTTCCATGCGATGAATGTACCCATGATGATCAGCGCCCAACACGTCGATCAATAGATCGTACCCGCGTCGGAGCTTGTCGTGATGATAGGCAATATCGGAGGCCAAATACGTAAATTGCCCGTCCTGCTTCCTGACGACCCGGTCTTTGTCGTCGCCGTACTTCGACGACCGGAACCACCATGCCCCTTCCTCTTCAAACAAGAGGTCTCGCGTCTTTAACTCATCCAGTGCTCGCTCAACGGCCCTCGACTCAAGGAGCGACGCTTCGCTGAACCAGGATTGGAACTCTATGCCGAACGCCTTGAGATCATCTCGAATGAGCCCGAGGAGTTCCTCGTACGCAAGCGCCCGGCAGCGAGCCTCGCGATCACCAGGAGTCAGGGCTCCGGCCGCTCGATCCAGCTGTCCCTTGATCCGTTGAGCGACCTCTGTGATATAGATCCCGTGATAGCCGTCCTCCGGAAACTCAATGGTCTGCCCGGACAACTCTTGGTAACGCGCATAGACGGACTCGCCTAACAGTTTCATCTGTCGTCCAGCGTCGTTGATGTAATACTCACCCACGACGTCATATCCGATGGCTCTCAGCAGTCGGATCACTGCCTGCCCGACTGCCGCGCCTCTCCCATGGCCGACGTGTAACGGACCGGTCGGGTTGGCGCTTACATATTCGATCAATACTCGGCGGCCGGTCCCTATGGTGGCGTGACCGTAGCGGTTTCCCTGCTGTTCAACTTCACGAAGCACTTCCTGCCAGAGGGCAGGCTTGATCGTCAGATTCAAAAAACCTGGTCGGACGACTTCGACCCGATCAAAAAGCTGATCCTGTTGCGAAAGGTTTTCGACGATGATCTGGGCAATATCATGGGGTGCTTTCTGTTCGGACGATGCCAAGGACATGGCCACCGTAGAGGCCAGATCACCCCATTCCGGCCGTTTTGGCGCATCCAGGGTCAGCTCCGGCCAAGCGCTGGCTTTCAACTGTCCCCTTTGCTTCGCACCGTCTAACGCGCCAAGTAAAGCGGTCGCTACCTTTTCCCGCACCACACCTTGCGACACAATCTCTCTCCACGCCTTGACCAAGAAAGAAAATGAACGGGGCACTCTAACACATGAGATATGGAGAGACAAGGCTGTTTATCCTTGTATTACAGCAGCTTGCGAGACTCATGCCTCTACCTCAAGTCCCAACGCAGTCAGAAGCTCCTCGATTCGAACATCAAGACAAGATTTCTCACGGCAACTTTTCACGGCTTGCCAGATGGGACACACGCAAGAGGTGCCCCGCAATATCGTCACATCGCGACCATGTGGCGCCCAACGATGATGATCGGTCGGGCCAAATACCGCGACAGTGCGTACGCCCAAAAGAGCCGCCAGGTGGGTGACACCTGAATCATGGCCGAGATACAAGTCTGTATGCGTTAGAACTCCGGCAAGCTGCGAAAGGCTGACGTCTCGCAAAACCGGCGGCTTCTTGCTTAGCAAGCTCAGCACACCCTCGACCATGTATTGATCAGCCGGTCCCGCCAAGAGAATCGGAGACATCTTTCGGTACTGCAACTGATCAACTATCTCGGCCAATTTCTCAGGTCTCAGACACTTGTGAATGCTTCCGCTTCCTGGGTGTACGAGCACCAGTGAGCGATCCTTCATGATTCCCTTGCTCTCTAGACAGATGCTCCCTTCTTCGATGAGATGGGCAGGAATCTGGAGTGTATCCTCTTCGAAATCATGTGCGCTGCCTTCACAAATAATTTCGAGGAAACGGTCTCGCTGATGCTTCCTCTGCAATGTTGAAGAAAACGGTGATTGAATCCATATCTTCGGTACCCCGCATGTACGTAACACATCGGCGAGAGAGCCCTCAGCATCATCGACCCATGCCACGGCCGCATCGCATCCCTCTAAGCGCGATCGCAATTCCATAGATTGATGACCAAACCCCGCATACAATTCCGAACATATCTGCGATTCCATCGATATGCATTCATCGATCACACGACACTCCGCCAACAACCGCCCGATGGATGCGCGCGCAATGAGCAAGATGGTACGACGGGGGAATTGTGAGGCCAATTGTTTGAGCGCAGGGACAGCGAGCAGCACATCTCCTAGGGCACCGGGGTGAATAGCTACAACGCTGCGGTTCATATCGGCGCTTCAGAGCCTGTCGGTTACGAGCCTAACAAGTCGTCATGCAGTAACCGAGCAGCGTCCAGATCGGCGAGGTTATTGACATTGAGGAATGAGCGTCCTTCAGGATCGATTTGCTTCACTTGATTCTCTGTGAGGAATCGCACAGTGAGTGATGAATGCTGCAAGGCATCCTGAATTTTGACATTCTGTCTTTGGATCATATCCTCAAAAATGGGCGTACAGCGTTTGGAATATATGGCGTGCGTTGGCTGTAACCGGTTATTCCAAGACGCGACGACAATATCGGCCTCTTCTTTCAGGCCAATCATGTACCTGATCAGGTTCGCGTTAAGAAACGGCATATCACAGGCTGCCACAAAGATATGGGGAGTGGAGGCCTCACGGAGACCAGTATACAGCCCACCTAGACTGCCGCAGTTGGCCACGACGTCTCGGACAACCGGAACCTCAGCCGAGAGGAACGGGCTGTCCTGCGCAATCACAATACACACATGCCGTAACAGCGAGGACATAGTGCTGAGTCCACGCCCAAGCAAAGTACTGTTACCGATGGATAGAAAGCGCTTATCCTGTCCCATCCGAGTACTCTTTCCACCTGCCAGGAGAACACCTGTGACATCAGTAATCATCTGAAGGAGTACCGGTTATTCCAAAAAAAAGAGGGGGTAGATATCTCTACCCCCTCTGCTTCATTCCAATTTTCTCTTTCCCTATGCTGAAAACCTAGAGTGTCTTCCCCTTTTTCTTATTTGCACGACGGGTCAACACCCATCCTTCCAGAAGCACGACACCCACTGCAATGACCACGGGATAGATATATGTCTCCTGAGGAATCGGCGGATTCATAAAGGTATAGTAGAAAGCCGAGACCGCCATCTTTCGTCCTGCGTCACCGTTATGGCCGTCCCATGCAAAGAACACGGTTGGGATGTATTGCCCCACTTCGAAAAAGGTATCTTCATCGTAATCTTGATCCTTCTTATTCCCAACGGGGCGTTGAATCATGACATACCACCGGCCATTCTTCCATTCAGCCATTAAGAGCTTCATGCTCTCTTGGTAGTTATCACGTTCCTGGAAATCCTGATCCCATCCTGTACCGAGGAACGCACGGAGAGACCCATCGGCTTCCCACTTGACGATATCGACAGGGAATTGCTCATTAGTGCCGAACAAAAACCGTGGTTTAATAGGTGCCGGCAGTTCTTTCCATTTCACCGCTGTCTGGATAGCGATGGCATCGTTATACACGGTATAGTTATTTTGTTGAGCAGCGATCGACCCTTCCTCCCCGGTCTTCGGATCCTGCTCCTTAACATCAATATTCACCTCGGTCGGTGCCCATGGAAGTTTCCCTTCCACGACGCTCTTGGTCCGGTCATCCCACTCAAGGAGATAGACAATGTGCTGATCATTATAGAGAGACCGGACCCAAATGTCGTCGATCCGATTCACAAAGTTTCTTGGTTTATGTGTGATCTGACCGCCCATCGCCACATATCGCTTTGGCGCTTTTTCCCAGGCCTCGGCCGTGATATCGGTAGGGATCTCGCCTTCAACCGGATCAGAAGGAATCACGAAATTGATCTTAGGCTTATCGGTCAAAGGGTCGATTGGCAAGGGTTTGCCTTCGGCATCCCTGTCGCAGAGAGAATTCACAAAATTGGCAATATCCCAGCGCTCATCGACCGTGGTGTTGTCAGCGAACGACGGCATCGGCGTTCCATTGATGCCGGTTGAGAAGGTCCTGAATATGTTCCGGACGTTGTAGGGATCTTGACGGCTGCCACGGAAGTTCCAGCATTTATGCCAATCGGCCGGCTGAATCGAAAACCCCCAGTCGTCCTTCAGATTGAAGGCATTCCCATCACCGCGACCTTCCATGCCATGGCATTCAACGCACTTTTTCTCTACTACAAGCTCCGCTCCACGTTTTACGCTCTCCTCGGTGGCTGGCTTCGGGTTCAGTTCGCCGAGATTGAGAACTGTCTGAGTTTCCGTTTCCTTGTCTGTGAACTGCCGATCCTTCACAAGCTCGGTAGTAACAAACGCAAGCACCTGAAGGCGCTGCTCCTCGGTTAGAATACCTTCCCATGGGGGCATTGCTGAGCCTGGTAATCCATGCGTAACCGTGGCAAAAAGGTCATTTTGACCTGCGATCGGCTTTTTCGCATCAAACAACGGCAGTTCGCCGCTTGCGGTATGCCGAATCTTAAAGGTTCCTTGATTGAAGTTTCTAGGCCGTGGCCACAGCCGATCGGCACCTGGTCCGTCTCCGGCTCCATCGACTCCATGACACCATACACATTTTGTGAAATAGACCCGTTTCCCTGCTTCGATCATTTCAGCAGAGGGAGGCGGCGCCAAATCTCCCTTCTTAAAGCCTTCCGGTAATCCTTGCGCCGATACCACCGCACTGCCAGAGCCGACGCTTAGAATGACTCCGAAGGCAGCAGCCGTCAGGAATCCGGCCTTCTGAGTTATACTGTCCATCATAATTACCCTCTTCTCCCTAATTAGGTACGAATTTCGGTGTTGGCAATCAATGCGCTAGAGGTTAATCCCACGTTCGCGGGTAGTAACCTGTATGCCAGTATTCAAACAAAATCACCTTCCAGATCTCATCAACCGTTAAATGTTGCTCCCACGGAGGCATAACCGAAGCCCAAGGGAATCCCTCGTTAGGTAACCCAATACCCCCCTTGGCAACACGCCAGAAAATGAAGGTTTCTTGAAGCTGCGCAATCGTACCAGGATCGGTGAAATTCGCTGGAATCGGATTGAAGGCGAAAGCATGGAGACCGCGACCGTTTAAATTGTCTCCGTGGCAGAAATGGCAGTTTTGGAAAAATATCTCGCCCCCCTCTCGCACATATTTCAGATAGCCTTGACTCTTTTCATCCCATGGATTGGCGTTAGGCTTCATTAAACGCCCCATTCCCTGCTCGACGATATTGGCATTCGTGTATTCTTGATCGTATTTTCCCTCTGGATTTACCCGATACGGATTTTGCGAGGTTTGCAATGTGTAGGTCTTACCGTGAACCTTCGTGCTCGCCGGTGGGGCCGGATGTACGGTTCTCAACTCAATCGGCTCCTCGGACTTCGGCATCATCGCGTTATAGGAAAAACCTCCGATGAGGATCGGCAGAAGAACAAGATAGGCATACCGCAAAAGCTTATTCATGCCGGACTGTGCATCAAGCACGTTCATGATAGGTTGTTTAAACTTTTTCCAGTCGTCCTCATTGGCCGACACCCACATGAATACTGCGACCAACCCAACCGTCCCATACATTGCTCGCACACTGAACGGAATGGGTGGATAAACGCGATACTTGAGGTAGAGCACAAAAAAGATCCAGAAACCGATACCTTGCCAGAACCTCGGGAGCCCCATCCCCATCGCATTCAGGATGTAACTCAATCCCGCAAAGCCAAGAACATAACAACTCACCTCAACCAACAACTGCATGGGCATGTAGCCTTCCACCAAACGTATGGTAGTGGACGGGACGATATCAAAGGTCATCCCACCAAGAAGGAGAAGCCCAGCGACTCCAATCAAGGCACCGAGTGACATCAATGCTTTCATCTGAACACTCCCTTTACTCTCAGCAAAAGAAAACTTTAAGACTATGAAATCTTCGGTGGTGGAGCACCCGTTTTCACTTGCGATAAATAGTCGACCATCTTCTTCAAGGCTCCAGCGCTTAGTTTTTGCCCAAATACTTTGGGCATCGTGTTATCTGGGAACGGCTTCACAACATAAGCACTGGGATCTACAATGGACTCCATAATATATTCCGTTGCCGTTTTGGCTGTTCCCTTGTAGTCCGGCTCCTTGATCCGCTGGGATGCCGTTGTCCCCTCTTCGAGCTTCGGACCAATGGTTCCCATAGCCCCCGGTATTCCTGGGATGGTATGGCACGCCACGCACTGGGCTTTGGCAAAAATCTGGTCGACAGGTTCAGTTCCATCGGCCATCAACGAAGTCGCCCCGGCAGGTTTGTCATCCGCCTGCTTCGGCCTGTCCGCTTCGGGTACAAATTTCTCGTATGACTTCACAAGTTCTTCAAATGAAGGCGGCTCCACACCTTCGCGGACATACATCCAGGTGTCCACAGCTGCAAGCTCGGGAAGACTGAGAGAAATCGGCGGCTTATGAATGGCCGGCATCGGGCTTTCCTTGTCATTCGTTCCCTTCACCCCATAACCTTCCACTACATAGCAACTGGGACAGGCATGTGACTCAGCAATGTATTCCTGAACAGTTTCAGCAGTACCTGAGCCAGGAAAGGCTTCCTTCACAGAATACATGCGCTTCGAGGGATCTCCCTTTGAATATTTCGGGTCTTCCAGCCGATCCTTACGCGTCGGGAGACCGAGTAGATTAGGAGCACGCTCTCCCAGCATCCCGGCATGGAACGCGTGACAGAGCGGACATTGTCCTTTACCAATGGCTCCTTGCTCCTTATTTTTCCCGACACCGCCGAAGATAATCTCTTCACCTTTATCAGCCAGTTGCTGAGTGGACATCGTATCCCATGTAACCTTCTCTTCTACCGGTGGAAAACCACCCTCAACTTGAGGCAACCAGTTGCCATAGCCGGAGAGAAACGCGGCTATAAAGAACATCATGCCGCCAATCTTTAATAAAGCACTCAAGTTGGTAAAGTACACCGCCATTACAAAAGTGGTGACTGTAATCATCACCAGAGAGATGGGAAGCAGACGGCTCTCGCCATAAAAATTAGTTTTGTAATTAGCGATTGCCATAAAGAGGAGAAAACAGGACACGATTCCTATGAACGTCTTGAACACGGCACGTTTTTTTGCGACAGCATCGCTGATGGACACCTGAAAGTACACCAGCAGTGCTGCGAGGATAGCTAGAGCCATCCATCCCATAGAGAGCGCTTCTTCAATCAAGTTACCCAAGGTCTTGACCTCCTACAGCTACAGTGAAGAGCTGGAGCCTCTTACACTATTGAGCCAGCCGCCGATAGGCGACGTCAGTTAATGGCTAGCAGCCGGTTGCGGGACGCTTCCAGGAATTCCCGCCTTGGATTCAGCGGGAACCTTTTTAGCCGTTAAGCTACCCAACCAAAAGACAAACAGAATGCTAATCCAGAAAAATAAGACGTTAGCTGAAATCATATTGGCCGCAAACCCAACCGTATGGGTATACGCCCAAGGAGAGTTATCACGCATGATCTCGTTGACGTGCCAGAATAACCGGACAGACGAGCGAATGTAGCCCATCAACCCCATCATCCATGTGAATGCAGTTGCCAGCATGATCAGCGCATACTGCGACCTGGCCGATATCTTCCCCCATTCTATCGGCCCCATTTGCTTCGCCCCCTTCATCATCACACTATTGAGCCCGAACATAAAGAACAGGCAGGACAGCGTAGTCGCAACTTGCGGAACGGACAACCCGACCCGCACGTTAGCCGGGATGTAATATCCATAAATAGCAAGCCAGATGATATTGATGTACGCACACGTAAAGAACACGCCCATAAAGATGTTGCCAAACTTCGCCCATGAGACGGTGGACACCTTATTGCCCCGCATATACCAGACGAAGCTCAGCACCGTGGTTGTAATAATGACATTGATGCCGCCATTTTTAGCCGACATCACGCCGTAGTTACCCAGCACTGGGTGCTGTTGCCCACCCATGGCCTTTAATTCGGCCGGAGTCATGACCATCGTGTGGGGAGTGATGAACACGATGTAGCCAGCTGCAAGTAAAAACACCAGATACTTGATATAGCGCTGGTATTTCTCAGCTCCGCGCATCCTCCCCATAGCCTGCCACAAGTAATAGTTCGTACTGAGAAACAGGATGCCGATCATGGTCGCCTGAATAATGAACAACCAGGCAAGCAACCCACCCATTAATGTGATACCCATCTGCTGTCGATAGGCATAGACTTCACGCATCAGCCAGTAGCCAGCGAAAGGCAAGGGGATCAAGAAGGCGACCCCCAACGCCATGGCGATATAACCCATCCAATCGTAGTGCGCGCGATCCTCGTCCGTTTTAGACGCAAGGAACTTATAGGCTGCGTACGCAGCAACCACTCCTCCACCGAACGCCATGTTACCCAGAATGCGATGCAAATTGAGAGGATTCCACAAGGCAGTGTGGATGACATGCCAAATGTTGCCAAGGTACCGACCTTGCTCATCGACACCTGCAGGTGACATCATGAAGCCAATCCAAGAGTTCGCCAGGAACATGAGCAAGGTGCCGATAATATTGAGAATTACTGACATGCTCAAGTGAATCCACTTTAGAAATCCCTCTTTCATCTTGTCCCAACCATAATAGTAGATATAGAGGGTACCGCTCTCGGCCACGAACATTAATGCGTAGATATGCATGACCGGACGGAAGATTCCCGATAAATACGAGAAAAACGCCGGATAGAGCGTCAAAAATGTAAAGATCAATATACCGCCCAAGATAGCCGTCAAGGAGTATGCAGTGAGACTGATCTTAATAAAGTCGTAGGCCAGCTGATCGTACCGCTTGGCAAGCGCTTTATCCTTCGTCACGACTCCCATAAATTCAATAATCATACAGAAGATCGGCACCGCCAATACAAAGCTGCCGTAATAGAGATGCTGCTGATTGGCAAACCAAATCAGCACGCGACTTTCAAAGTTGTACCGCGGATAATCCTGAGGTCCATCCGTCGTTTTGGGAGCAGGAGCGCCACTCACAACACCTTCGGTCTTGTAGTAAACATCTCGCCCCTTTTCGACCTTATCCCCTTCCTTCTTCACTTCATCGCCAGCTACAGGAGCCTCTTCACCGATGGCCGGCGAAGGCAGAGCCATGACGATAGGAAGCAGAAGGAGGCCAACCATCATGCAGAGCGCCATGATTGAAAATACGCGCTTGCCGGCTAACAGGCCCATGGTATACCTCCTTAGATACACTGAATTAGTTTTTGAAACCCTTCAGAAGACTTGACTACACCGTCTTCTCTACTGACGGAACAGATACCAGTAGTCCAGCCCCTGCATATCCATAAAATAGTGATCAACCATAGTAAAGTACGCCACCGAAATAATAAGAGAGACAATGACCGCAATTACGGGATTATTCAGCGCGCTCATTTCACTTTTCTCCTCCCATACCCGCACTTATGAATGACCAAATTTGCGCGGCATGCCTTCACCGAAGCTGGAGCATGCCCTTCAACTCAACAAGGACACTGAATCCCAGCAAACCAGTAAAAGAACCATAAACCAACGGCACACGTGATATAGAAAATCATCTTGCCGATTTTCACCTTAATGTCGCTGTCAGGGGTAGATGTTGCCATCGTGGTTTTCACTCCAGATCAATATGACTTGGTGAGTAAATGAGAAATCGCTGCGTTTTCTTGACAGGTACCTAGTCCTATGTTATCTGATTCCGGTGCTTGCGTACGAAAAAACAGGAGAAACCGTGACGAAAAACTCAAAAGTGTTCGACATTATAGTTTTGGCCGGCATGGTTGTCAATATCATTTTGGCCGTGTTTTTGATTCTCTACTACTTTGATTTTCTGTAATTTCCTCACGCGTTTCCACCGTCACCTTTGCGGGTTTCCACCTTCGAATTCGCGCATCGAAATCCGATCGTTTCATCTCGAAAATCGGGCATCATTTTGCTTCTGCTGGTAATTCGTATATCCGAACCAGTCGTTGTATACCCCCCACCCCTGAGTACGCGATAGGTCCCATGCTCAGGACTTGGGGGATTCCGTTCCGGCGAGTCCTTATAGTAGGTCTCGCCGTACCAGTCGGCCACCCATTCAAGAACATTACCGGCCCCATCCATGACTCCATATGGACTTATATCGGTCGTGAAGGTCCCTACGCGCGCAGAGACCTCATGGCCGTCCTGCACTCGGGCCCAATTCGCACCATGAGGTTGCTCACTATTTCCCCATGGCCAAAGCCTGCCGTCCGGACCCCGCATCGCTTTCTCCCATTCGGCCTCAGTCGGGAGCCGCTTGCCTCTCCATCGACAGTATTCCGCCGCATCTTCCCACGAAACAAAGACGACCGGTTGATTGACACCCTTCACCTTACTCCCACTCTTTGCATAACGCGACGGCAACCCCGGCTTTCGATGGCCGGTGGCCGCAACAAATTGTTGATACTGATGATTCGTCACTTCGTACCGGTCGATAGAAAAGGCATCGAGAAAGAGAGTGCGTTGCGGCTGCTCGTCGAACCCACCGTCATTCGTTCCACGAATAAAGGGCCCGGCCGGAATGACAACCATCTCTTCTTGAATGGGATCCTCCCCGGAAGCGACGTCTTCCTCCGGCCCAGTTTCGGCGCCGGATTCGGTCGCCGACTTCTCATACGGAGTCAACGTCGTGCCTCGCAGAATCGCGATGATAGGCAGGGCAGCGCACACCAGGACCACAAAGAGGAATACCAGTTTAAATTTAGATTCTAACATGCCGCTCCAGCCATGAGACCCCTGCGCACCTACTCCAGATCACTCGCGCAGCGAATACCGATGGTCACGTCCGTTCGCCAATGCTTGGCGGCGAATCGTTTGGATAGCCTCGCGTTGTGCTCGGTCTCCCGCCACGAACCTCCACGTACGACTTTGAGATCCGCATTATTGGGCCCTTTAGGGTCCCGAAACGGTGATTTCTTGTAATACTGCTCGTCGTAGGAGTCCTCAACCCACTCGGCAACGTTCCCTATCATGTCATAGAGGCCGTAAGGACTTCGTCCTGCCTCGAACGATCCGGGCGGCGCCAGATACTTATAGCCGTCCTCGCTGCCATCGACATTGGCGGCGTTGGCGACGAACATATCTCCCCAGGGATATTTCCGCTTACTCTCCCCACGACCGGCCTTCTCCCATTCCGCCTCCGTGGGAAGCCGTTTGCCAGCCCACTTACAGTATGCGACCGCATCATCCCAGGAGACACTCATCGCCGAGAATTCCGGCTTCAACACCTTCGACTGATCGTCGTCGAATACCTCGATTCGGGGCTTTCCTCGCTTGGTCATCTTCGCAAACCGCATGTATTCGTCTTGCGTCACTTCTTTTCGGTCGATATAGAACCCCTTCACGTAAACTTGATGCTCAGGGGCTTCATCCGGATCACCATCATTACTCCCCATCGTAAAGGGACCTTCCGGAATCTGGACCATATCCCGCCCCTCGTCCCCAATCCTCGTCCGGTACATCGAAAAATCCTGAGCCGGCAGACTACTCGCCGTCGGCCGAGCTTCAGACTCTACCGATGCAGCCAGCGCTTTCATTTGCTTCGCTTTATACGACTCATAGCCCAACAAGCCGATCATCAGAAAAAACGACGCAAACACGAAAATAATGGACCCGACGAGAACACCCTTATTTTCCACAAATACCTCTACAACCGTGCAATGACAACCTACGAAGATGCTGATGACTCCACATCTTCGGATGCCGCCTTTCTCGCAGCACGCACATCAAGCAACATTGAAATCTGGACCCCAAGAAAGCCTCCCATGGCAGCTCCGGCTCCGGCACCGACCCAAATACGGTCCACTCCAGCCATCAACCAGGCCAATAGACCTCCGAGCACGGTGCCGACAAGGATACTGATAAGAAATCGGCGACCGCCAAGAATGCCGATCACGACTCCAAGTATGACTCCGACGGTGAGCGCAAGCGGCATCAGCCCACCACCCATCGTCTGGCCGATGAGCGTACCGACGGTACCCATCACGACCAACCCTAACGCAATGTCGAAGACTTTTCCTTTTGTCACCGTGACTCGAGCCCTTACCAAAACCGAACGGCCCGTCCCCTCCTATCGGGCAGGAACGGCAATCAGCGGTCCAAAATCGATCTCGACACCTGGAGCCGCGACGATCGAGATGCCCCAGGCCTTCGTCGCCGGCTCATGTTCGTGGATTCGCTTAAAGTCATCGTACACATTGACTCGTTCTTCAAACCACTGCCCGATTTCCTTCGTCCCACTCTGCACGACTATTTCCGAGCCGCTGAACATGCCGCCTTCCGTGAACGTCCCTTCCGGTTTCGAACCACTCCACACATATTTCGTAAACACAGGGATGAAGAGCAGATCGGTATCCAACGAGGCATAGATGGCAGCGAGCGGCTCGGTTCCACTCGAAGCCTTATTGAGACGCCAGCGCCAGGTCAATACCGGGTACGCCTTCGGGTCCCAATCGATTTTCTTTTTCTTGATCCGCTGGCCCGCGTCTTTCGCCGACAGGAAGTTGAATCCGTTTTCAGCCTGCACCTTATACGCTTCACGCCCTTTCGATTGGCTTCGCTGATTCTCATGATCCCACTGCGAAGGGAATCCATCGGGCTCCTTCGCTTGAAAGTCTTCCAAGACCAACACCTGCCCATCTGCCGCTGCAGAGCCCTGCGACACACCAACTGTTGCGATGATTCCGAGCACAATTGCCGCAGACACCGATACGTGACTCCCCATAGACTTCATTCCCTTTCTTACGTTTCTGGCGACGAAACCGGTGAAAGCAACGGGGCCCGTTCCTCTTGGAACTCCTCACCCATCGCAGGCTGCTGCCCCTGCTGACACATCCAAAACAACACGAGAACCGCCGCCCAGAACACCACCATGTTCAGAGTCACCATTTTCGTCGCGTATTGAAGGTCGGGGGTAAACGCCCATGGCGAGACATCAGCCATCAGTTCACTGACATGCCAGGACAGCCGCCCCGAGGAACGAATGTAGCCCATCAAGCCCATGACCCAACTGAAAGACGCCGCCAACCCGAATAATCCGACCATCCCACGCAGTGGAATTTTTCCCCACCGTATCGGTCCATGGACGACTGCGCCTCGAAGCATCAAGCGATTGACCACGACCCCGACCACAATCACGGTCAACGTGGTAAACGCTTGCGGAGCGGAAAGACCGACACGGATCTTTGCCGGCAAGTAAAACCCGTAGATGGACAGCCAGATCACGTTCAAGGCGCCAACGACATAGAGCACTGTGATCAGAGTGTTTCCGGCTTGGACCCACGAAACGGTCATCGTTCGATTCGCGCGACGATAGTACAAGAAACTCAGCGCGGTGACGAGAATCATGATATTGACGGCACCATTCTTAGCCGACATTACCCCGTAGTTGCCGATCACGGGATGCTGAGCGCCGCCCATGGCTTTTACCTCGCTGGCGGATACCAACAAGGTGTGCGGGGTCAGCCAAATGAAGAGCGCCAGCATGAGGACGCTCAATAGAAGTTGGTAATAGGGCTGATATCGCTCGCCGCCCTTGATCCTTGCCATGCTTTGCCAAAGATAATAGTTGATTCCTAGAAACAGGACTCCGATAAGGAGCGCCTGAACCACAAACAGCCACGTGAGCAACCCGCCCATCATCGTGACCCCCATGGTTTGACGAAACACGAACACCGACTTCATCAGCCAGTACCCTGCGATCGGCATGGGAAGGAGCGCGCACACGGTGACAAACAGAAACACATAGCCCACCCAATCGAAGTAGGCCCGTTCTTCGTCGCTCTTGCTGGTAAAAAATCGATAACACGCGTACGCCAGCACAACAGCTCCGCCGGACATGATGTCCGCGAGAAAGCGATGGACGTTCAGTGGATTCCACAGAGCGGAGTGCAAGAGATGCCAGACGTTTCCCAAGAACCGCCCCTGCTCATCGACTCCGGACGGCGACATCATGAAAGAGGACCAGGAATTCGCCAGCATCAGTAACGCGGTGCCTACGATATTCGTCAGAATGCCGATCGCCGCATGGATCCACTTCAGGCCTCGCTCGGCCATCCGATTCCAGCTGTAGTAATACACGATCAACAGAAAGGCCTCTCCGACAAACACAGCGGCGTAGAGCGGCATGAACGACTTGAATGTCCCACCCATGTAATTCATGAAACTGGGATAGAGCGTGATGAATAGAGTGAGCATCAGGCTACCGATCAACGCGGTCACGGACAGCGCCAGTACGGCGACCTTCGCAAGGTCTCGCGCCAGCCCGTCGTACCGCAGCGCCAAAGCCGGCTTCTTCGTCGTCAATCCAAGAAACTCGATCAGCGCGCAGAACAACGGAAGCGCGAGCACAAACCCGCCGAAATACGTATGTTGCTGTGTGACAAACCATATCAGCTGTCGACTATCCAGCGAACTGATTTGCGGGTAGGCGGTTTCATGCGGAGCCGGAGCCGAAGGTCCTTGCGGAGTACCCTCCGTCCCAAAATACACGTCCACCGCAGATTCTGCAAAAGAAGGCTCAGGGCCGTTCCACGCATATCCCATCGCGATCAATAACACCACGACGCATATCGCGATATCGAACGCGGAACGCATTACCAGTACGACTCGCCCCATACCCCTCACCCCTTTGTTCCGTTCTTTTCAAAGGCCAACTCCGCTCCAACGCCTTTCGGCGAACCGACCTGTTTGCCAAGAATCCCCATCACGAATGGACAGCGCAACATACCGCTCGACAGTTGCGGCGCCTGTTCATTTTCCACGTGACGCCGATATCCCAGGTAGTACCCGTACACCGCCATCATTGCCGCCACGAGCGCACCCATCACAGCAGCTATACCCAGCGTAACTCCTGGTTGCCTGGCCACAAACAACACGAGTCCCATGGCCACAAGATAGTAGGTCGAAGCGAATGCCATCCCAGGCCACCACCAATACTTGAGCAATTCGACGGGTGCCGTCTGACCGAGCGTCTGGATCCATGAGCTGGATGGATTGAGCCCGCCCAAATAGGCACAGAGAGCAAGCCCACCGGCCGACAGCGTGATGCCCAGGAGTTGGACCAGTGCGGCGTTGTGCGTATCGTCGATCGCCGCCCCAGAGAACGATGCAATCGCGCCGATCGCCATGCCCACCACAGCCCACGGCCCCAGCTGCCAAACCCGGCGCTGCACCAATAGGCGAAGCTGCTCACCATCCGGGAACGTCAGAAATGGACGCCCCGACACTAAAAGCTTACGCACATGGCCGATCTCAAACGCATCGCGCGCGACGGACGTGGAGGAGATGATTATCGCCATCATCGCCGGCCCGTCAGGGTGCTGGAGATAGCTGTAGTGCATAATCCACAATAAGGTCAGCACCAACAGAGACAGCTGAATGCCATACACGCCACCGATCCAACCGACCAACCAGCCGAGCAGACGTCGGCCGTCTTGACTGACAATGGAAGACCATGGTGCGGCACGCCCAACCCGATAGGCTAAAAGCGCCGTGACCATGGCCACCCCACTACTGACCGCCAGCAGGACCAACGGCTCGGTGATCGGCACAAGATGCTTCGCCAGCCGATACACCCCGAAGGCGACCAGACCAGGCACAAACATGACGATCCGCTTTTGCCGACGGACGGCATCCTCCGTCACCGCAAGCGTCAAACTTGGAAGCACTCGTAATGCCATTCGGTGCAACATTTTTAGCTCGTCGTTCGTGAAGCGTCGTTCGTGAAGCAATTAGCGGAACACTTTCCCACTCTAAGATGAACTCGCATCATCTTTGAACGCTTCACCCTTCACGTTTCACGTTGCTCATTCCGAAATACTTCGCTTTGATCTCTTCCATCAGCGACACGGTAATGCGGGGCAATCCGCGATCCGCCGCTGTCCGCTCAAGCTCAATTCGCGCCATCGCACGAACTGGAGCCGGCACTCGCTCCAACCGACGCTCGGCGTCCGGATCCCATCCAATACGCTCCCTGGTTCGGGGGCGCAACAGTGCATCATACGTCACGACGCGCTGACCATGACGGCGAGTCTCTTCCTCCATTTCTTCCCGAACCAGCGCGGCCACATACGGCGGCATACGATCCAGCCTATGCAAGGCCTCATCGGTCCATAGCAACCGATCGACGAGCGCAGACGGCTGCCCTTCCGGCACATCGAGACCGACTTTCAACCCACAACCTCGGCATTCCGATCGAATGAACCATTGAGGCGCGCCGTCTGCGTTCATCCGCTCTTCGATTCCCTCCGTGTGCATCCAACGACCACAGCCGCACGTCAGCATACTGAGACCTCGGGAAGCGTGAAACGTGAGGCGTGAAGCGTTTCGGAACGTATCGCCATCAGACTATCCGATCTTGCCGGGATAGAGGATGTACAGCATCGTGTACGTAAAGCTTCCCGTGACGAACAACACACAATAGATGATCATCGTGAACCGACCCAGTGCCCGATGTCGCTTGGCCCCGTCGGGCCAAATCCGTTGAATGGTCATCTCGATTGCAAAGACGAACGCCAGCAGGAGAAGAAACACCAGATAGACTTCCAGCTTTCGCATTGAAAACCCGGCTGTGACCACACGCGAAACAAAGAGCCCCAGCACCACCGTGGCAATCGCACCGAAGATAAGACTCACCTTCTTCCAGGTCGTAAGCAACTGGGATTCCCGAAGAGACCGAACGCCGCGGGTGAACTGTTGGGAACGAAAGCCCAACACGATCATATAGACCGCCATGATCAGACCGATGATGACGAGAATGATATGGAGCGTCAGGACGGGAATGAAGACATAATCATAGAGCGATTGTGAGCCACCGAAGCCCTCCTTCCCCTCAACGGCCAGGACGCCAAGCTGTCGAAACAGGTAATACGCAATAAAGAAGCTGAGCATGGAAATCATGCCGCCCAGCATCAGCCAATGGTGCGCATCGGCCTGGCGCCTTCGAGCTTGGAACCATCCTATGATGAAGAGCCCGGTAAACAGCGTCGCCATCAACTGGCTTAAATCCGCTCCGGTCGTGGCATGGGTCCCCAAAAACCCTGGTTCCCTCAACCAATCCACTACGAAATCCTTCGTTGTTCGTCGCTCGTGAAGCGCATCTCACAACTCCGCGCGTGCTTCGCGAACCCCGCTTCACGAATCACGATTTTTCACCCCCTGCACCACCGCCGTTTTTTCCAGCTCTGCAACGGAGACAAATCCCGCCTCAGTCAGCCATTGAGCGGCATCGCTCGCCCTATAGCAACCGCCATGTTGCGTATTGACGAGTATGTGAACTGCAAAGGCGGTGGTCCAAGCCGGACCAGCACCAGACTCCTCTAAGAACCGGTCCTTGATCACAAGTCGCCCTCCACACCCAAGAGAGGCGAAGACTTTTTCAACCAAGTTCCGATTCATCTGAAAAGTCTGATAGTGCAAAATATCCGACATCAGGACGAGATCGTAGGGACCACCGAGCGGATCTGAGTTGAAATCCCCCGGCAACAATTGAATTCTGGACTCAAGTCCGGATTCCTTCACCGTTTCTTCAGTCAACCGAAGCGTAGCTGGAAGATCGAATACGGTAGCGGTCAATTCCGGATACACCTGGCAAAAGGCAATGGCGTTGGTTCCCGCTCCGCCCCCTAGATCGAGTATTCGTTCCTTCCCCGCCAGATTCAATCGCCTAGCCAAGTCCGGCCCACTTTGTCGGCCGATGCGGTTGAGCACTGCCAGTACGTTGCTTCCCTGCTCCGGGTCGGTCTCAAAGACATGCCGATCGACCATCCGACGCCCTGTGCGAATCGTCTCTTCCAATCGTCCCCAGTTGTTCCACTCCGCATCATGCAGGAGCAGGAGGTGCCCCACATATTGAGTCGAATGCCGGACCAGATGGGTCAGCGCCGTCGAGGAATTACCGAACAACTCTCCGTTTTTTTGCAAGAGCCTCATCGCCACGAGCGCATTGAGAAGGATACCAAGCATCGAGGCATCCGCGCCAACCCGCTCCGCGATTTCATGCGCAGATTTCGGCCTCGTATCGATAGCGGAAAACACATCCAGTTTTGCAGCCGTCAATAGAATCTTGGTTTCCCAGTAGTACCCGAGCTGAAAGACTTCCGCGAGCGACAGTTCTCGTGACACACCAATCCCTCCGGCCTTATTGCTTCGAAAATTTGCATATTACCTACAGGAGAAACGGAAAGGCAAGGCGACTAACCGGATGGATTTCAACTGAAAACGAGAAGGGCAGCGGATCGCTCCGCTGCCCTTCTCTTACGATCATCGATGAAAACCAGTCGCTTACTTGACCTCGGCCTTGAGGTTAGCGGTCCCCCCATCCGTCACATCGACGTCGAATTCAGCCCGGGCACCCTTCCCAACAAAAGGATGCCAAACCACGACCTTGTGCTTCCCGGCCGGAACATCCTTGATCTCAAAGGATCCATCATCCTTCACGACGGCATAGTGGGCATTGGTGACCGGAAGAAAGAACGACTGCATGAACTCATGCTGATCGCATTGCAAACGGAAGTACCCGATCTTGTCCGCGCCGCCTCGAAACACCACCGGTTTCTCCAGCTTGTCACCCTTCTTCGCAAGACCGATATTGAATCCCGTTGCGGAAGTGGTGCCCTTCACCGTAAAGCTGTGTGGGTTGTGGAGCACACCGGCCACGGACTTGGGATCGTCCGGGTCAGCATCCGTGTTTTCAACCTTGAAGGGTCGGGTATTGACGACAATGCCACTGAACGGTTGGAAATCACAGAGCGCCGCCACGACTTCCGTCCCGGCATACCCATCGATGAACGCCTTGTCTTCAATGTCGGCAACCGCAACGACAGCCCCCTTCAGCCCGCCATCTTTTCCGACTTCGATCTGTTTCAGAAACCGCTTGTCCCCATCAACCTTGCCCTTGTCGGCGATCTTCGAGCAGAAATTCGGGTTCGGGAACTTTGAGAAGAGGAACTCTTTCTGTTCCGCCTTGCCGGAATAGGTTACCTTGCCGGAGATCGTTCCCCCTGCGTACGAGGTGAGAGGCGCCGCAACCAACGCGACGGCGGCCACACCAAACATCACTGATAACGCACTCTTCATTGGACTGCCTCCTTGTAAAAGACTACCCATCATGGGTCCGACTCACTCCACCCGCTTTCCCCTCGACGAGGAATCAACGTTCTTCTTCACTATGGAAGATGAGGATGAAAATACTCGGCACAAGCTCGTGTAGACCAAGTATGTATAGGAGATAATACCGCCTGCTGTCAACGTTAAACAAGAGGACGCCGACCCTTATCTGCAGTAGCTTTTTTGTCTTCGTCCTGCTACAGTTACGGTGGTTCATCGTTGAGAGTCTTGAATCTACGGTATCTTCAAGAGCCTCCGCATAATTCATATGGACGGATACTCCCTCCTTCATTAGTGCTCGCATGCTAACACCCGCAGAATCCGCTCTTCGTCTCAAGCGGACCTATCCGGTCTCTGTCACGAAGGTTCTGTTCGGCCTTGTGACGATCAGCGCGGTGGTCGGAGTCCCGACCTACGGCTTCGTCATCGGCTACACCTGGTTAGACTGGACGATGTTCGGATTGCTGTACATGATTACCGGGCTTGGCATTACGGTTGGATACCATCGCCTGATCTCGCACCGAAGTTTCGCCTGCCCAGACTGGGTCAAGGCCGCATTCCTGATCGCCGGTGGATGGGCGCTACAGAACTCCGCCCTCAAGTGGGCAGCGGACCATATTCGACACCATGCCAACTGCGATCAAGACGCTGATCCGTACAACGCTCGACTGGGCTTCTGGCATAGTCACTGTGGATGGCTTTTCTCCGACCAGCGGCATGTGGATGAGAAATATGCGACTCGTCTCCGGCAGGATCCCGTAATCATGTGGCAGTACCGCAACTACACAACGATCGTGCTATCAGGCCTGGCCTTCCCGTTTCTGGTAGGCTTCGCACACGGCGGTCTGCTGGAGGGCTTCGGCTGTTTCATATTGGCCGGTGTCGGCCGAACGTTCGCGGTTCTGAACTCGACCTTCTGCATCAATTCCGTGTGCCATCTCTGGGGAAGCCAGCCCCATGGCCAATCAGATTCCAGCCGAGACAGTTGGTTGGTTTCGCTCCTGACCTTTGGTGAGGGATACCATAACTACCACCATACCTATCCAACCGATTACAGAAATGGTCCTCGCTGGTATAACTTCGACCCCTCGAAATGGCTGATTTTCACGCTTTCACTGCTCGGGTTGGCTTCATCCCTTCGCACCGCCAATGCTGCTGAAGTCAAAGGCACAGACCGTTAGACCTTCTCATTCCCTCTCGAGATATCGCAGCAGCTCAACAAGTGCGAGCTTAGTATTTTCGCAGAGACACGGGCGGGAGTTTCAACACGGCTTCGCGAGCGGCCGCCCATAAGGCATCCATCATGGCCAAGAGATCTGGAGCTGTTCGGGCCAACAACTTGACGGCAAGGCCAGGCACTGGCGGAGATGAAACCCCTCCCAGCACTGCTCCTGGCTTGGTATCCAAGAGCGCCGCGATGTTCGACTCCAACCCAGTCCAGACCTCCGGCGCCATCGCGTCGTTCACCATGTAGAACGAGGCCACATAATCCCATTCTTCAGCCAGACCGACTACTCCTAAGTCTGTTGCCGGATCAAGGACATATCGTTCGAGTAGGGCATTCCCGGCGGCTGTGGTGATTAGAATTTCGTTTTCCAGGTCGCTAAAGGCCCACCGTTCTCCCCTCGCAATGCGGCCGGATGCCAATGCATCCCACAAGAAGAGTGTCGCGTCAGGCGCAACCGTGGCTCTGAGGCTCTGTCGAAAGCGAGAGCCGGCAAAGGGAATCGTATGTTCCGGGAACCATTCGAGAACGGCACCCGACTCCACCGCGATGGTCACATGCTGGTCAGAAACCGGGCCTTCAGTACGATAGACGCGGTTGGCAGAAGGCGCAGAAATCAGGACATGCGCGCCCTGCTCTACCGTCATGTTGACGGAGAGATGATCTCCCCCAACCAAACCACCCGACGGATTGACCAGCAACGTGTACGCCGCTCCCGTATCATCGAGATAGATGGGAGGGAGCAGTTTCCAAGGCGTGGTGAAATATGAATGCGAAATAACCGTGCGGTAATCGAGCTTCGCATAGGCCAGCTTCAGCTCACCGACCCGCCCGACTAACTCTGTCGCAAACCGTCCAGGAGCTTTTTTCTTCCTGGCAGACGTGCTTGCCCGGGACGATGTCCTCGGTTGGGACGTACCGGTCTTCCGAGCTGCCCTCTTCCGTTGTCCCTGTCGCGTCGGCGTGGTCATGAACGCTTGACTCGTTGGGGGATGCGCTGCTCAACCCACGCCACGACCGCATCCATTCCCTCGCCGGACAGGATGTTGGTGAAGGCAAAGGGAAGCTCACCGCGCATCTTGCGGGTATCCCGATCCATGACGGAGAGATCTGCACGAACGTACGGCGCCAGATCCATCTTGTTGATGACGAGGAAATCAGATCGCGTGGTCCCCGGCCCACCTTTCCGTGGAATCTTGTCTCCTCCCGCTACATCGATCACATAGATGACATAGTCCACCAGTTCTGGGCTGAACGTGGCCGCGAGGTTGTCCCCGCCGCTCTCCAAAAAGATCAATTCCACGTCCGGATGCCGGCGCAGCAGATCATCAATGGCTTCCTGGTTATGGGACGCATCTTCACGGATCGCCGTGTGTGGACAGCCCCCAGTCTCAACACCCATGATCCGGTCAACCGGCAAAGCCCCGCGTTTGGTCAGGATCTCCGCATCGATCTTGGTGAAAATATCGTTCGTCACCGCAGCAAGGCTGTACCGATCGCGCAACCGTTGACACAACGCTTCTACGAGTGCCGTCTTGCCGGAACCCACAGGTCCTCCAATACCAATGACCGGAATGCCTTTTTTTCTCGCCTGAGTCGGAGTCCAATTGTGATTGTGTTCACGATTTAGGTCGTGCATTTGCTTTCAAAGAACTGGCAGCTTTAAGACGAGCGCTACGAACCGCCGTTCTATTCCTTTCCATTTTAGAAATGTTATTCCTAGGCTTCGAGATTAGGATCGAAAGAGCCTCCATTCCAGAGAACCATGACGCATCGCATAAATATCTTGAATCGGAGACCATGAACTCATCTCCGCGCTCGAATCCACTTCCCTACTGATCCGCTCGATCAAAGGAAGCCATTCGCCCAGGATGCGCTGCCCCTCGTGTTGGCCGATCGGACTCAATCGCATGGCCGCTGAGACGAAACCGACAGCGGTTTGGTACAGGAATGCCACCGCTGTTTCTTCCGGACTCCAGCCGCATACCCCCAACGTCAGGCCGAACGTCACCGCAAGATGGCCGGGAGCGCGGTCCGCCTCTATCTCATCACGATATTCCCTCAAGATCGGCTTATCTTTGACTTGATCAGCTGCGACTCTGATCACCTGACGCCCCATCTGACGGCTGGCCATTCGTGACTCACGACTCAGCTTGGTCGCATCGAGCCTTCGATCAATCTCAAGAGCGGCCGAAGTCATTCCTTCAGCCCCAGCTTCGCTGGCTATTTTCGTAGCCAGCGCTTCTCGCCGGCTCATGCCACCCCGCAGCAAATCTTCGATGTATCGTGCAAACTGATCCGAGTTCTTGACCGCGCCCCCTTGCACGGCCGCTTCCAATCCAGAAGAAAATGCATAGCCACCGGAAGGGAAAAACGTATCGACGAAGCGAAGTCCTTCGAGTAAGGCAGGTGTATTCATGAGAATATACTGACGCGTTACAGGCCGGCACACCGACAAGGCCGAACGGATTTCCTTACCTATCCCTCCCAGTGATTCCCCTGACTCTTGTCAGCCATTCAGAACAGAAAGTACCGCTGCGCCATCGGGAGCACAACCGCCGGCTCGCAGGTGAGATGTACGCCGTCTGCCGTCACGACGTATGTCTCAGGATGGACTTCGATCTTCGGCAAATAGTCGTTCAGTTTCAGATCGCGTTTCTTGACGTTCCGGCAATTCTTCACCGTCGCCACGCGCTTCTGCAACCCCAGCTTCTTTGGGATCTCCCGCTCCATCGCGGCTTGAGACAGGAACGTGAAGCTGGTGCTCGCGAGCGCGCGCCCGAATGCGCCGAACATCGGACGACTGATGATCGGCTCCGGCGTGGGGATGGAGGCGTTCGGATCACCCATCTGAGCCTGAGCGATGAATCCCCCCTTCAAGACCATCTCCGGCTTCACACCGAAGAACGCCGGTCTCCACAGCACCAGATCCGCAATTTTGCCGACCTCGACTGATCCAACCTCATGGGCTATTCCGTGCGTGATCGCCGGATTGATCGTATACTTCGCCACGTAGCGCTTGGCGCGGAAGTTATCGTTTTTTGTCGAATCACCTCCACTTCCCGGTGACAAATGCCCGCGTTGGACTTTCATCTTGTGCGCGTTTTGCCAGGTCCGAATAATAACTTCTCCAATGCGGCCCATAGCCTGGGAGTCCGACGCCATGATACTGATAGCGCCCAGGTCGTGGAGAATGTCTTCCGCCGCGATCGTTTCCCGTCGGATGCGCGATTCGGCAAACGCGACGTCTTCGGGAATCCGCGGGTTCAGATGGTGGCACACCATCAACATGTCGAGATGCTCATCCATCGTATTGGCCGTAAACGGCATGGTGGGATTTGTGGATGATGGAAGCACGTTCGGTTCTCCACAGACTTTAATGATATCCGGTGCATGTCCACCACCAGCACCCTCGGTATGGAAGGTGTGAATCGACCGGCCTTTGAAGGCTTTGATTGTGTCTTCGACGAAACCGGCTTCATTCAAGGTATCGGTATGGATCGCGACCTGCACGTCATAGCGTTCTGCGACGCTCAAACAGGTGTCGATCGCAGCCGGTGTCGTCCCCCAATCTTCATGCAGTTTGAGACCGATGGCACCTGCCTCCACCTGTTCGTTCAACCCATCGGGATGGGAGGAGTTGCCTTTGCCAAGAAAACCAAGATTAATAGGAATGCCGTCCGAGGCCTCCAACATCCGGTAGATATTCCACGGCCCTGGCGTGCAAGTCGTGGCATTGGTGCCAGTTGCAGGACCAGTTCCACCTCCAATCATGGTCGTAATGCCGGACGAGAGTGCGTCCCAATACTGTTGCGGACAGATGAAGTGGATATGGCTATCGATGCCGCCAGCGGTCACGATATGTCCTTCTCCGGCGATCACTTCCGTTCCTGCGCCGATCTCCATCCCCTGCGTGACATTCGGCATAAGATCAGGGTTGCCTGCCTTCCCGATTCCGACAATCCGTCCGTCCTTAATCCCAATATCCGCCTTAATAATCCCGCTATAATCCAAGATGAGGGCATTCGTGATAACGGTATCGAGCGCACCGTTTGCATTCGTGGCCCTGGTCGATTGCCCCATGCCGTCTCGAATGACTTTGCCGCCTCCAAAGACGGCCTCATCGCCATAGACCGTAAAATCCTTCTCCACCTCAATGATCAATTCTGTGTCAGCAAGCCGAACACGATCCCCCGTTGTAGGACCGTAGAGGGATGCATATTGTTTTCTTTGAATCTTCACTTGACCTCTCCTTTCACGGAAAATCCACGTTCAGCTGCGAGCGCGAGAGCCTTGCCCTTGACTTGAGGGTCATCGAGCGATCCCTCCGTCAACCCATTGATGCCGTATGCAATTCGACTCCCTGCCACGGCTACAATCGTGACGCGCTTTTCTTCTCCTGGCTCAAAGCGTACGGCCGTGCCAGCAGGAATACAGAGCCGAAACCCGAACGCCGCCTCGCGATCGAACATAAGCGCGTGATTGGACTCGAAAAAATGACAGTGGGAGCCAACCTGGATAGGGCGGTCAGCCACATTCTTAACCAGAACCTCTTTCGTTTCGCGTCCCTTGAACGCTTCCACATATCCAGAGGCAACGAACACCTCACCCGGTATGACCGACTTAGCCAACTCAGTCTTGATCGCTGCCGCCAGGGAACTTTTTTTTCGTTGACCGGATTTCTTTCTCTGCGCCGGAGCTCGTTTGGTCTTCGTCGCCATCAGTTTCCTCCTGCACGGAAATGAGATGAGTGATAGGGCTTACGCCCATGCCTATTGAATTGGGTTGTGAACGGTTACCAGCTTAGTCCCGTCAGGGAAAGTCCCTTCAACTTGAAACTCATGAATCATTTCCGGTACGCCGGGCATGACGTCCTTCCGTTTCAGGAGCGTCGTGCCGTAGGTCATGAGTTCAGCCACGGATTTCCCATCACGAATTCCCTCGAGCACAGCCGCCGTTAGGTACGCAACGGCCTCAGGGTGATTCAACTTCAGACCTCGTTTCTTTCGATCTGCGGCAAGCTGTCCTGCAACGTAAATCAACAATTTTTCCTGTTCTCTCGGGGTCAGATGCATGAGACCTCCTCCCTAAGGTAGTCGCCCTGCCATACTTCCTAAGAAAAATAGAACTGGTGAGGATATTTGAATTGCATGTCAGCCAAGGCATTTTTCTGCGGAATGGAGATGCGTGACTACCTGTTCTCTCCGCAGCAGAAACCATTACAGAAGTCCGAACAGGGAAGAAGACAGAGACCGCTCCGAAGCCTTCCCCTCACACCGTGAGATGCTGGCGGACCATGTCGGCATTGAGCTCGGT
>CAYTAS010000025.1:0-37115 GCA_964435885.1 uncultured Nitrospira sp.
GCCGCAGACTTGGGTCTACGTCAATCGCGATTCGACGCTTGCCTGAGGGAAAACCGTTACCGCGAAGAGGTTTTGAAAGATCTGCAGGATGGCCTAAAACTGGGCGTGACGAGTACCCCGACCTTCTTTATTAACGGGCGGCCCTTGATCGGCGCACGGTCGCTTGCTGATTTTCAAGCCGTCATTGACCCACTGCTCAACTTGCCTTCTTCGTCATGAATCCCCTTGTAACATTCTGCGATGCTGGACTACTCTCCTCACAGGAGGACCCGTCTATGGAGGAGAGTCGGCTGACAAAGACCAAAGAGCAGTGGGCAAGGGCTCGACGAGGCGGTGAGGAACGAGAGGTATTTTACGAGGGTGACGATCGGCTCCCCCCGGGCCAACACCTCGTCGAGACCTTTCCGGTGTTGGATCTCGGATTCAAGCCGGAGATACCCTTAGCCGATTGGCAAATCAGTATCGGCGGGCTCGTTGCGGCGCCGGTCACCTGGACATGGGAACAATTTCTGGCACAGCCGCAATTCAAAGACCGATCGGATTTCCACTGCGTCACGTCGTGGAGTCGGTACGACAATGATTGGGAAGGCGTGAGTTTCAAGCACCTCATCTCTATTGTGAAACCACCTCCGCCGGCCAAGTTTGTCCTCTTCAAGTCTTACGACGACTACACCACCAATCTACCGCTTGAAGCCTGCAACGATGAGGATGTGATGCTCGCCCATAGTTGGAACGGAAAACCTCTTTCCAGGGACCACGGTGGGCCGGTTCGGGTCATCATACCGAAGCGCTATGCTTGGAAAGGGGCGAAGTGGGTGAAGGCGATTACGTTTTCGGATCAGGATGAAAAGGGCTTTTGGGAAGTCCGTGGGTATTCCAACACCGCACTCCCATGGAAAAACGATCGCTACGGGTAGGTGGTTATTTCTTGACCCACCCGCCAGGGCCTTCAATAAAATGTCCCGGCTTGGTGTTCTGGATGGCCTTTTCTCCGGCCAGCGATTCGACTGAGGTCAGCGGCGTTCGATTTCGCTTGGCGATGTCTTCATAGGCCTCACGACGTTTCCGATTGACATCCGCTATCAACGCGCGGGTTTCGGCATGGGACGTGTGCACTGCGCCCAGATAGCCGTCGATTCGTTCTCCGACTAACCCCTGTGCCTTGGCTTCGTCCAGCGACAAGGCAGACACCGGCGATGCCGCCGTGCTCCAGATGACCGCCGTGCAGATTACAATGACCAACTTGACACTCACCATTTTCCCTCCCCCAGCTAAAACAATCCGCTGTCCTTCGAAATGACTTCATCGAGGTCTTTGTCGACTTTCATTCGAATCTCATGATCGATCTTTACATTGAGATTGATGGTAATCGGTTTGTCTGATGGCGCTATTTCGACCCGCGGAGTGCATGCCTCCAGGGTCGTGATGAGCAGCGCTCCCCACAGCAGAATTCCGACGGTGATCCGCATCCCTCTACTCAGCATAGTCAGCCTCATCATAGTCATAATCGTCCGTACGCGCTCTCAATGGAACCTTGAATATTGTCCACTAGGCGTAGGCTCTTCAGAAGCGTGGGAATGTGCTCCTGCAGGGTCAGATTAAAATGAATGGGCGGGGTGTTCTTCAAGTCTGGATTCTTCCCTTCAAGACGGGCGCTCAGGTTCAACATTCCCGTCTCTTCATACCTGACGCCGACTCGCAAAAGCGAATAGTGAAAGTTGTTCAGCGCCTGCTGGACGAGCTGAAGCTGGCGGTCGGATTCCGAGGTGCCCGTTGATGGTGCCGGTGCGGAGCGATACCGCAATACGCCCCCCGGAGACTGCGCCTCGATCAGACCGTCATTGACGATGACTCCGGTGGATGTGATTGTCATAGGAACCGTCCCATTCAGTAGTCCGGTTCCCTGTAATCCTTGCTGCGGTTCCATGCTGAGAATTTGTGCAAGATTGAGGTTGCGGAGGGACAAGGTCGTCGAAAAAGGCGGCTTGTTTAACTCCACCAGAAGACCAGGGGTCGTGACCGTCCCTCCGAGAACATCACACTGAAAATCCTGTATATCGATGACGGGCCATTCATCGAGAAACCGCCATCGAATCTGGTATCGCGCTCCCAGATTGGAGATATCGATGCCGCTGCGTATCGATATTGCCGATATGGACGCCAGTTCGACCATGGCAACTGAATCAGGCCCGTCCATGCGCAGAGCCATTCGGGTGCTCAGCCCCTTCACAGCGTAGCCGGAGTAATGTCCCGACAGGCGTTGACTCACAACCTCCGCAGCGGCTGAAGTCAAGTTGATTCCGCTCGTAGCCCCACCGAGGCCGCCGGACCAGGAGGCATCGACGGTCACGCTGAATGTCCCGTCGACGACGTCGGTAGATGGAGGAAGCCCCATCACGAGCTTGCTGAGCCGACCTTCTGTGTTGTTGAACGTGACTGGACCGATCATGCCATGCAGCGTTCCCCGCTTACCCAGCAACGGCTGTTGGATCCTAGCCGTGATGACCTCGGCGCGTGCAGGCAGATCGACATGTAGGTCAGCCGTGAGACCGGCGTGGTCCGCGACGAACGCGAGACTCCACATAGTTTGAGAAAACGCCCAAGAACTGGAATCCAGACGCACTCCATCGACAGAGAAGGTTCCTTGTGTCTGCCATTCAGACCCTCGTGTGTTCACGTGTTCGACACGCAAGAGGCCTTGCCTGGTATGAAGGTGACGACCGCCTATTCGTACGGTCGGTGCCTGAACCGTTGCGGTCATCGGTCCTCCGTTACAGTGAAGCGGCTTCATCAGATTGCATGTGACCGTCATCGGCTCCGAAAGCTGTAGTATGAGACCTGGAATGTGTGTCGTCCCATTTCCTATCTGTTTCACGGTTACTGAAGACTCCGGGAACAGCACGCCTTCTACCTGAGTCTTGCTCAACTTCACAGTGCCTCGCACGCCACCCACCGCTTCTTTCGCCGGAAACATGTCCGTGATGGCCTTTGGAAGAGCCCCCTCCAGACCATAGGCGCCTTCGACCAGGACCAACTCATGGCCGACCCCTTCCGCACGGGCGGTTTGGAATTGTGCGACCACGGGACCTGTCGCTTGGCCGTAACTGACATCCAACGGTCCCTGAACGATCATTCGTACGGGAGTTTCCCTCCCGTAGACGGTGCCGTGCACCGGTTGCTTGTTTTCCATCTGTACGGGCTGATCACCATCAGGAAGCATCAACCGAATCATGTCAGGGATGATACGCGGTTGTGTATTGACGGTCGCCGTGAGCAGGACGCCAGGGCTCATCACCCATTCCAGCCGGGAGGCGTTTCCCTCAAACACCCCTTCATATGCCACCGCAATATCCTTCGCGACGCCTTTGAGACCAGGCAGCGTGACATTGACCCGAATACTGCCTGCCAGATGTGTCTGCGCATCCTGGTCCAGCGCATCGAGAGGAGTATCTGTGTCGGCTTTTCCGGCCCAATCGATGACGATCCGACCGGTGACCTTTTCCAGTTCTGGGCCGATGGGAACCAACAGTGCGATAAAAGGAGCAAGTTCCTGCACGTTGACCTGAAGGCGCCCGTTGATCTGAATCTGCTCACCGCTTGGATGCGCTTGGGATTGCCATGCCACGATCGGAGGAGATTCAGGCCGTTGGGGCGCCAAGATTGCAGACCACGTACTGGCCGAATGTCCCACGACCACAAGTCCATAGGAGGCGGTATCAAGGCCCCGAAACGATACATGCCCGCCTACCTCTCTCCCACTATACGTCAGACTTCCGACGATCGTCACTCGCCGCAGCGGACCGGTTGCCTGTTCACGAAACAGGCTCAGATGATCGAGCCGTAACTCATCGAATGGAACGATCGGCAAGCTCCGCAAGAGATCACCGGCGGTGAGGAGACTGAATGGCGATGGGTTGTTATCAAATTCTTCGCTGGGTTTCTTCTCCTTATTGAATGGATTCGTCGAGGGAGTGTTCAGTACCTGTATGGTCGCGTCTCTCAGCACAATCCGACTCGCTCGGCCCTGCAGTAACTGCGACAGGTCGTACTGAATCTCTGTATTCATGATTGAGACGATCAATCGCTCCTCACCCAAATCTTCCTGGAAGGAGACCACCGGAACGCGCATGTGTTTCCATCCGGGGTAACCCACTTGCAGGATCACATGGGTATATCCGAGATCCCGAAGCTTTTCTGCCAGGAGATAAGACACGCCTAACGGCAGAAGAAGATAGCAGCCGATAATGGCGACCAGTCCAAATAGAACGGTCACTTGGTATCGGTGAGTCAGCATGAACGGCTCTCTTTCAGAGATTTACCCTGTTGAATGGATCAAAGATGCTCCGGCAAAGAAACATGGCCTGTCAAGAGATCCGAACGGCTCTAACTGAGGACACGATCCGATCGAACGCATCAGCGCGGACTACATCGTAAAAGTCATACCCACCAAGCCGATAATCGGTTGTGAAGAGGGCTGACTACGCAAGCGTCTGAGGTGGATCTTGAGGCACATGCTCATCCGGCTCCTCGCACTTCTTGCAGTCCAGATAAGTGCCGAGATGCTCTTTCCGTCCGGTCTCGCCGACCACCCAGGGGCGATTGAAAAAGGGAGGTTGATGTCGCACGTGTTGCCCATGGCCGCAGGCCAATTCAGCCACCCAATCTCCGTATTCGTCTTGATGATACCCGGTGATCGTTTGTTGCATACTCTACTCTGTGTGATCCATCGAACGCCCGGCACGACGGTGCGCGACACCATGTTCAGGGTGGATTCATTCATGACCTCAAGACCGTCGGTGCCGGTCAGCGCTTTGCAAACGGCAGTTCAGGACGCTGCGAGGATGAAAAATACCTCCATCGCTTCTCCTCATCCTGGTCGAAACTTCCGAGGAATACCACCTCGCGATCAAGATGCCGAAACTCGGAGAGACTCGTTCGGCACGTCTGGGAATCGATGACGCGCGCGTCGTACTGTCCAACCACATACACCATGCCCTTGGCGGCCAGATACACATTCCTCCGCCCAGCGTAGCCGGTGTCAGGAAACAACTCGGTCGAGGACGTACATCCTTCCGTTCCCTGAACCTTCATGGTGAGATTGAACCTCTGGAGAAACGGATCGGTCGCCATTCTGACGAGTGTTACCTGAAGTCTTGCAGAGGCGATGTCTGCCGAAGCAGGTTCGGGAGTGTTCCTATTGCATCCTGCACAGAACAACAGCGCGCTCACGATGATAAACGCCCGAGCCCGAATGCTCACTTCGTCGTAGAAACCTTGGGCGCCGTGCCGATTGCCTCAAGACCCAACTGAGCGCAGGCATCGTCGAGGTGCGCGCCCGGCGCTCCACCGACTCCGATCCCACCCACCGCATCTCCGCCGAATTCGATCGGAAGCCCTCCGCCTAAAATAAGAATCTCGCTATTCATGTCGCGAAGAGCCTGAAGTGTCGGAACCTTTGTCATGAGATCAGCCAATTCGCTGGTTGAGCGGCGCAGGCTTGCAGCCGTATAGGCTTTTTTTCGGCTGCTATCGACCGTATGGGGCCCTGCTCCATCGGCACGTCCCATCGCGCGAAGGACACCGGCACGGTCGACCACGGACACGCTCACTCGATAGCCATCTTTTTTACAAGCTTCCAACGCCGCCTGGATCGCCTTGTTGGCAAGGCTCAGCGGTAACGTTGACTCTTTGGGTAGTTCCTCGGCAAACCCAGCAGGAGGCAGAACCACACTCAATGTACCGCATGTCAGTATACCGACGATAAACAGACGACGAAGTCGCATCCGTCCATATGGCTGGATCATAACGGTTCCTCCCATGCTCTCTCGAGACAGGCTCACAGTACGGCTGCATGGGAAACACTGTCAAGAGAGCCGGAATCGATTACACTTGCCGACCTGCCTGCGTAAGGATGGTTCAGATGTGAGTCAACTGGTGGGAGCAGGATGTAATCGGTACCCCAAGGTCCTCGACCATCGCGCGAAGAGGTTCGGCGATGGACCAGGCTTGGGCCGGGCAGCCGCGCGGATGGTGCGGAGGGTCTCCGTCGAAGATTTCAGAGATCTGTCCGATACAGATTTCTTGGAGATGACCTTCCAATCCTCTGAGGAAGGACCGAGCCACCCGTTTATTTTCAGGCAATGATCCAAATGTCTTCATCCGGGAGGTTATGAAGGGACCGAGCAGAAACGGCCAGACGGTTCCTTGATGGTAAGCACCATCTCGTTCCATCGGACCGCCTTCATACCGTGGGCGATATCGAGCATCATGCGGTGACAGGGTTCGTAATCCTACGGGAGTCAGGAGCTGATCGGTGACAATCTGGAGAACCTGTTGGGCCTGATTTTGGGTCAGTAGATCGTCGCAGAGCGAGATCGCATAGATCTGATTCGGGCGAATTGAGGTATCGTTGCCGACCGGTCCATCGATCGTATCGTACAAATATCCGCCCTTTTCGTGCCAGAACTTCCTACGAAAGGACTCCACCGCTCGTGCCCTCTCCGCTCGACATCCCTCGGCGAACGATACATCATGAAACAACGTTGCAAGCCGATCTCCGACATCCAAAGCTCTTATCCATAAAGCCTGGACCTCGACCGGTTTCCCATGCCGTGGCGTGACGATCCAGTCGCCGCTTTTTGCATCCATCCAGGTCAGCTGAACGCCGGGCGTTCCACCCGCGATGAGCCCATCGCTGTCCATGTGGATGCCGTATCGCGTACCGCCTCGATAGCCGTCGAGAATCTCTTTGATCACAGGCCACGCCACCGACTGCACCCGCGACAGATCATGACTGTACGCGAGATACCGATCGATCGCGTAGATGAACCAGAGAGACGCATCGATGGCGTTGTAGTCCGGATCTTGGCCGACGTCCGGAAAGCGATTGGGGACCATTCCCTCCGACACATGGCCAGAAAACGACTCGATGATTTGCCAGGCTGTTTCATACCGTCCCGTGACAAGACACAGCCCGGGGAGCGAAATGAACGTATCTCGCCCCCAATCGGTAAACCAGGGATAACCTGCGATGACCGTTTGCCTCGTCTCTCGCCGAACCAAAAAGTTCTCGGCTGCCCGCCGGAATGCCTCGGCTAATCGGTCGGTGGCCGGCGCAGCCTTTCGCAACCGCATGCGCCGCGCTCGCTCGCCGGAGATGAGACCACGTATCTCGAGGCTCTCGACTGCGGCGCTCGTGAGCGCGAGGGCGTGCTTCTTTGCCGGTGTCAACTCGAACGTAAACTCCCCCGGTGACCACCAGTCTTCCTCACAATCCAAACCCCGTTCTTTTTCCAGCGGGAACTGCACCTGTCGATACCAGTCGGGAGCATGGCGATATGTTCCGGTATGGAAACCGTGCACAGGAGGGACACTTTCATAAGGTTGCCAGGTAACTTTTCGTGATGACGAGGTGAACGCCGTGGACAGTTGCTCGTTTTCATGATGGAGCGCATGATAATCACGGCCCGTCAACATCGGCCGCACTCTGAGGGTAAGGGCTGGACTCGGCGATTCCACGAGAATCCATCGCACGATGGCGAGGTCATGCCCGTGAATACGAATGATTTCACGCCGACAGGTCGTTCCCTGATACGTAAATATCCAAGTAGGCCAGGGTGTCGATGAAAACGAGACGCAGTGACGATAGCCCTGCGGATGAACGGATCCCGGATACAGATTGGTGGTGAGAGAGAACGCCTCACCGTCGATCTGGAGCCATTCCTCGACCTGATTGACGAGTACGTAGCGATTGCCTCCGGCCTGCGACGCCGTCAGCAACAAGGCATGATACCGACGTGTGTTCGCGCTTGATACGGTCCCCGATGAAAAGCCGCCGAGACCGTTCGTCTCCAGCCACTCAAGGCTCAGCGCGTGATCCAGATTTCGGCAAAGATCTTTGCTGATCCACATTGGCCGCATCTCATCGTTCGCGAGATACGTTTCACGAACAACGCTTCACGTAGTCATTCGCCGGATTGCTGGATGAGCTTCGCCACAAGCCCCGTCCACCCCGTCTGGTGACTGGCGCCTAAGCCGGCTCCATTATCGCCATGGAAGTATTCATAAAACAAAATCGCATCTCGCCAGAATGGATCGTCCTGAAACTGCTTGACACCGCCAAAAACAGGACGTCGATCGGTAGAGTCACGGAGGAACACATGCGTCAGCCGTCGCGAAAGTTCAGCGGCCACCTCGTTCAATGACACATAGTGCCCGCTGCGAAACGGATACTCAACCTTGTAGGCATCTCCAAGAAAGTAGTGAAACTTCTGAAGCGATTCGATCAACAGATAATTGACCGGAAACCAGATGGGGCCACGCCAGTTCGAGTTCCCACCGAACAACCCTGTCCGCGATTCGGCCGGCTCGTAGTCCACTCGGTACTCCTGTCCCATGACTGACAGCATATAGGGATGATCTCTGTGGTAGCGAGAGAGGGCGCGAATGCCATAGGGAGAGAGGAACTCCTCCTCATCCAGCATGTAGCGGAGCACCGACTTGAGTCGCGTTGGATTGACCAGGGACAAAAACCGTCGCACTTCGCCGTCGCGCGACTGCGTTTCGACATGCGCACTGAAATCAGGCCGATTTTCGATGAACCACTGCATTCGATGCTTAAACCGCGGCAGTCTATCGATCAACTCCGAATCCAGAGTTTCAACGGCAAATAAGGGGATGAGTCCCACAAGAGAACGAACTTTGAGGGGAAAGGTTCGCCCATCCGGCAAGTGGAGGACGTCATAGAAAAACCCGTCTTCCCTATTCCACAATTCGATCTTCTCTCCTCCGATGTTATTCATCGCTCTGCAGATATAGACGAAGTGCTCAAAAAACTTACTGGCGACATCTTCGTAGGCACGATTCTCGCGAGCCAGCTCCAGCGCGATCGACAACATGTTCAGACAATACATTCCCATCCAGCTGGTCGCATCGGACTGTTCGATATGTCCGCCTGTCGGCAAGGGTGCGCTCCGATCGAAGACGCCGATGTTGTCGAGCCCCAAGAATCCACCCTGGAAGATATTTTTCCCTTCGGCGTCCTTGCGATTGACCCACCAGGTAAAGTTCAACAGGAGCTTGTGGAACACACGCTCAAGAAACACACGATCGCCGACTCCTCTCCGCTTTTTTTCAATCTTATAGACTCGCCAGGCAGCCCAGGCGTGGACCGGCGGATTGACATCTCCAAACGCCCATTCATACGCTGGAATCTGACCATTGGGGTGCATGTACCACTCCCTCAGCATCAGAATCAGCTGTTCCTTCGCAAACGTGGAGTCAACCAGGGCCAGAGGAATACAATGGAATGCTAAATCCCACGCGGCATACCAGGGATACTCCCATTTGTCCGGCATCGAGATGACATCGGCGTTATACAGATGTGTCCAGTCTGAATTCCTGCCATGTAGTCGTTCGGCGGGTGGATCCGGCATCCCCGGATCACCGATAAGCCAGCGTTTAAGGTCGTAGTGATAGAACTGTTTGCTCCACAGCAAGCCGGCAAAGGCTTGCCGTTGGACCCTCCTCGCATCCTTGGAGAGATCAGGTGGCGCTAATTCATCATAAAATTCGTTCGCCTCCTGAATTCGTTGGACGAACAAGCGATCGCATTGCTCTGCCGAGCAATCATTTCCTCTGGTTTCATCGGTGAGCCGGAGACGGACCACATCGGAAGCGCCCGCTGACAATCTAAACACATACTGGGCTCCTGCCTTAGAACCAAATTTCTCTGGGTTGACCGCATCAGCTTGACCGTTGATCACATAATCATGAAAACTATCTTTGACATATTTCGCGCCATCGTGATCATCATACAGCCTTCTCGAGTTCGTCTCATTTTCCGTAAACAGGAGCGTAGGCTTCCGTTCGCACCAGAGTCTGCGTTCACCATAATATTCATGGTTCAATGTAATCACACTCCAGTTATTGACCGAAGCTCCCTCACGCATTCGTGGTCGACGCGCGTCTAACCCCCACGACCAGGTATTCCGAAACCACAGCGTGGGTAGGACGGTCAGCTCCGCAGGATCAGGCCCACGGTTCGACACGTGTATGCGGATATACAGATCCTCTGGCGTCGCCTTCGCGTACTCCACTTCAACATCAAAATAGCGGTTCTCGTCAAAGACACCGGTGTCGATCAGCTCGTATTCAAGTTCTCCACGTCGCCGCCGGCGATTCGCCTCCACAAGTTTGGTATAAGGAAATTCTGTTTGTGGATACTTATACAAATACTTCATATATGAATGAGTAGGTGTTGAATCTAAATAGAAATAATATTCTTTGGCATCTTCCCCATGGTTACCTTCATTGCCCGTCAACCCGAAGGCCCGTTCCTTCAAAATGGGATCGCATCCGTTCCAGAGAGCAATCGCGAAGCAAATATATTGATGACGATCAGAGATGCCGGCAAGTCCATCCTCGTTCCAGCGGTAGGCGCGTGAGCGAGCATGATCATGGGGAAAGGATTCCCATGCCGTTCCGTGAGGACTGTAGTCTTCCCGTACCGTTCCCCACGCACGCTCGCTGAGGTATGGTCCCCACCGTTTCCAATGTTGTTTTCGGACCGCATCCTCGTCGAGCCGTTGCCGTTCGGCTCCGCGAAACGCTCTAGATTGAGCTGCGGTCTGATCTGCTTGTCCCATGCGACCTCAGTGCAGGGTCCACTTGCGTCCTCACCTTGCCCACCATGCGCCTGCCGGCCATCAGAATCAAGCAAGGCTCAGCCGATAGAGAACCACGCTCGTTCCTTTTTCGGTCTTTTGAGGTTTTGAACTGAGTCACATCGGTTGGGAGAACGAAGGAAGAAGCGCGCGACTTGTCCGAAGCGGTGTTATCGGGGAGGACTGGGAGACTCTGCATTCGTGTGAAGATTGAGGCAGTATGATGAGGGACGCAGGAATCGAACGCTCAACTCCAGACGACGCGCTCCTGATTCAAGAGATACTCGATTACTTCAATACTATTGCGCATCTGGATCTGGGCTTGCTCGGACATGGGCAACACCGCGCCGACCAACTTCCCCGATTCCATATCCATAAGGGAAGGAATTCCCTCACCCGACAGTTTTTCAAGATTGCTGCGGAAGCTAGCCAAGGGAGACCTCCTGGTTGAATCTTTCTCGGCACGCTTACGTCGAGACTTTAGGGGAACGACTCAGATGGTCATGGTTCACGTGAAAAGCATACCATACGCATTCCCCCCAGCATGGAATCAATCTAACTTATTGTTTTTATAAAGCTACTGAGGATTCGATGCAGGCAGAAAAACAGGAGGCAGAGCGCCAATATACTGAAACCCACCGTGATCGACCAGAGTCGTATCGGGCTTGAGGCGGAAGTCATCATGTTCCGTATCGACAAAACGTGGATCAGCCGTAATATCCGTCTCGACCTTGAGCTCCGAGGCGCGAATATTCGGCGAACCGGCTTTCATGTAGTCGATTTCATTACTGAACAACGCGTTATACGACGTCTTGGTTTGACTCGTTGGCGCGATCAATAGGCCGACCTTGTTCAAACTGAAAATGTTCCCCGAGACCTCGTTGATGGACTTGCCTAGGAAGGCGGCTCCTGCGCCGTTCTTCACCAGCGTATTATTGATCATGACCGCGCTTGCCTGATCACCGACCACGACCGCTTCGAAGAGGTTTCTGGTGATGATATTCCGCTCAAGCCGAACCGACGATTTGCCGGTGATATTCACCCCGTGGTCGTTGTCATGAATAAAATTCCCGATCAGGAGCGCATGGGAATCGGAGAAATGTATCCCGGTCGTCTCACTCCCACCAATCACGCAGTCTTCGATTCTGACATCGTGCACCTGCTGGCCGAACACCATGCCCTTCACATGAACCTGGCGTAGAGTGATGCCCTTTCCGTTGAAGATTCCAAGCGCATGGCCGCCATGTTCATGGATCGTGAGTCCGCTGATCTCGATATCTTCCGCCCCGTAAGGCCACTTCCCGATATGCAACACACCGACCATGTCGCCGCGGCCCTGGAGAACCACTTTTTCCACTCCCTCGCCGATGACCTTAATCTTCCTCTTGCTATGAATGGTGAGGTCCTGAGCATAGGCTCCGGTCTTGATCAACACCGTATCGTCCTTCCCCGCACTATCGACGGCCTCTTGAATCGAGGAGAAATGTCCCGATCCGTCAAGCGCAACGGTAATCGTCCGCGAGGTTGACATCGCGAGCTCGGCCTCGGCAACGTCTAACCCGGTTCCAATGAGCCAGAAGCTGATCACGGTCAGGAGTACTTGCCGCATCAAGAAATTCATACAAGTTGGAAACCGGGGATGTCAATCGAGGTTTCTTGAGTGGTCTGCCACGTGATAAGCTCCGCCGTCATGATTCTGATCGGACTCACCGGTGGTGTGGCCACGGGGAAAAGCACGGCGGCAAAGATGTTTCACAAATGTGGCGCTGTGGTCATCGATGCCGATGAATTGGCACGAGAGGTGGTTCAGCCGAATAAACCAGCCTGGCGCGAGATTGTGTGTCGATTCGGGAAGTCGGTCTTGAATACTGACAAAACCATCAACCGACAAGTTCTCGGCCAGCTCGTGTTTCATGATCGACGAAAGCTGAAACAGCTCGAGCGCATCATCCATCCCCGTGTCGCCCGCGAACAAATCAGGTTGACCAGAGAGGCCGCCCGAAGGAGTCCTCATGCCGTCGTGGTCTATGACGTTCCCCTCCTCTACGAAGCTGGCATCGATAAACGAGTGGATAAAACCATCGTCGTTACTGCCGATCAAAACACTCAAATCGCTCGCCTGAAGAAACGGAACGGCCTCACCCGCGCTGAGGCTCTCCGACGCATTCGCAGCCAGATGCCGCTCGTAATGAAACGTCGTCGCGCAGATCATGTGCTCAACGGAACGATACCAATAAAGAGACTCTCCCGATTGGTTGCTCAAACTTTCCAGCAGTTACAATTGGAAGCCTAGCCCCCTACTTCCAATCAATTTCCCAACCGACATATCGCCCCTATGCCTGTCCAAAGTAGTCCTCAGGCTGCAACGTGAACTGCACTACGTGCTGATTTCTGCCAAACCGTAATCATCCGGCTACCGTCCCGTTCCTAGCCTGTGATAGAGTCCTCAGCATGCAGAACGTCGTCATCATCGGCTCCGGCCCGGCTGGGCTCACCGCCGCGATTTACACAGCTCGTGCGAATCTCGCTCCTCTCCTCATCGAAGGCTGGCAGTCCGGTGGCCAGCTCACGACCACTACAGAAGTTGAAAATTATCCCGGTTTCACCAAAGGCATTATGGGACCGGAGTTGATGAAGGGCATGCGAGCTCAGGCAGAACGGTTCGGCACGAGCTTTAAGACAGGCGATGTGACGGCGCTCGACCTCAACACTCAGTCGTTCAAACTTATTATCGATGCTGAAGAGACCGTGGAAACGAAGACGCTCATCATCGCGACCGGTGCATCAGCCATTCCGATTGGAGTGCCGAATGAACAGCGACTGACCGGTCACGGTGTGTCGACCTGCGCCACCTGCGACGGATTCTTCTTCAGAGGAAAAGAGTTGGTGGTCGTCGGCGGCGGAGACAGCGCCATGGAGGAGGCCAACTTCCTTACCAAGTTCGCCACCAAAGTTTCGATCGTGCATCGGCGCGACAAGTTGAGGGCATCGAAGATCATGCAAGATCGTGCGATGAAGAATGAAAAGATTACCTTCGTCTGGAATTCGATCGTCGAAGACATTCTCGGCACCGACGTGGTCACCGGCGTGCGGCTCAAAAATGTTGTGACCGGCAAGACGACGGACCTCGCGTGCGCCGGCGTTTTCGTCGCCATCGGCCATCGACCGAACACGACCCTCTTCACCGGCCAGATCGAGATGGACGAAAAAGGCTATATCAGAACGCGTAACGGAACAGCCACGAGCGTGCCGGGTATCTTCGCCGCAGGGGATGTCCAGGACTCGAAGTATCGCCAAGCCGTGACGGCTGCGGGGTCCGGCTGCATGGCGGCGATCGACGCGGAGCATTTTGTCGAAGCGCTCGGCGCGTGAATCGTTCCTCGTGAAACGTCTCTCGCTGATGAGAATGAGACACTCATCTCCTCTTTCTTGCGCTTCACGCTTCACGAACGACGAGATACGAACAACATGAGATGTGCCATCATCCACTATCATGAGCTCGCGCTCAAAGGCCGTAATCGCGAATACTTCGAGCACTGCCTGATCCGGAATATTCGAACCGCCCTCAGCGATCTGGGTATTCGGCAGATCGAGAATCTCCACAGTCGGATCCGCATTCGGCTCCCCTTGGAGACGCCTTTGAATGTCGTGCGAGACCGGTTACGACGTGTCTGCGGCATCGCGAACTTTTCGCTCGGTCGAGTGATCCCGCTCCACCTGAGCAATCCTCATATGGACGATCTCGCAACTGTCGTCATCGAAGAAGTTACGTCTCATACTTTTTCTACATTCAGAGTCACCGCGAGACGAGCCGACAAACGGCTGGTTTTGACCTCAATGGATATTGAACGCGAGCTTGGCGCGATGGTGTGTCACGCGACCGGCAAGAAAGTCAGTCTCAAGAACCCTGACCTCACGATCTATATCGAGCTCCTCACAAAAGAAGTCTTCTGTTCGACTGAGAAAATTGAAGGGCCCGGCGGCATGCCGGTCGGCGTCAGCGGCAAGGTGGCTTGTTTGCTTTCCGGAGGGATCGACTCACCGGTCGCCGCATATCGCATGATCAAACGCGGATGCCAGTCGAGTTTCATCCACTTTTCCGGCCGCCCTCTGGTCAGCCGCGCTTCTGAGGAAAAAGCCCGTGACCTTGTGCGAATCCTCACTCGGTCTCAATATGATTCACGGCTCTATGTCGTTCCTTTCGGAGAAATCCAACGTGAAATTGTCCTGACTGCACCAGCCCCATTTCGAGTGGTGCTCTATCGGCGGATGATGGTGCGAATTGCGGAGGAATTGGCGAGGAAGGAACAGTGCTGGGCCTTGGTGACCGGCGACAGCCTTGGCCAAGTGGCCTCACAAACTCCTCAGAACCTGTGCGCCATTGAAGATGCGGCGGAATTCCCGATTCTCCGACCCCTGATCGGAATGGATAAACGCGAGATCATCGACGAGGCAAAACGCATCGGCACCTACGACATTTCAATCGAACCGGACCAAGACTGCTGCAAGCTCTTTGTGCCACCCCACCCGAGTACAAAAACTCGAATCGACGATGTGCTGAAGATCGAACGGATGTTGGATGTCTCCTCCCTTGTCAAACGGGGGTTGGAGAATGCTGAACTCACCGAGTGGTCATTTCCCCCGTCGACCGGATAATCGGTCTCCGGAAATCACGCGACTGCCGGTAGTGTACTTCGGCAACCAGGAAGCCTGCCATTACCATGTACTCACTCGACAGACTGTGTTGCTTCATCACAGCAGGATCGTTACGCATAGGTCTCACATTAATTTCCTTGTGAACCATCCCGATCACCTAGACTTTTCCTCTGACATCAAAGATAGTTGCTCTGTGTGTGCAACGCATAGCCTTGCTGATGAAATGCCATCTCACAATCGATCGCTGTACTCGGTGAATACAATCCTTCCTTGAGCACTACTATTGCAACTTTGGAGTGAACCCTGAGTATGTTCCTCTCTTGAAGCAGGGGCCGCTCAGAATATCGGGGGCAGACGCAGAAGGGGAAGTCCGTATCGTCGAGTACCGTGATCATCCTTTTTTCATCGGGACGCTGTTTGTGGCTCAGCAGCGTTCCACACTGGACAGGCCGCATCCTCTTGTCACGGCCTTCCTGAGGGCTGTCCTCGAACGGGTAGATGCCTCGAAGCACTAACGTGCATCACATGCATACCTTATGACCATCTACTCTACAGAGGTCCTGCCCTTCACAACAGCCATCTCCTCGCCGCTGCGACAGCAGCAGGCACATCCTGTGCGCCAAATGATATTCAGGTTGATTCCAGGCGTTGTGATCCTGGGTTTCACCCTTCCGGGTTGTGTGGAGAAAAGCGTCGAACCCGCAGACGTGTTCGGCGACGTGCACCGAGGCGAGACCTACAGTCCTCCGTCACAGATGATTGATGACTGGTATGCCGTCGAAGCGATCGATGCGCAGACCTTTGCCATCAAGGAACCAAAATCCTCGCAGTACAACACATCCTATGTAATCGTTGGAAAGATCAGCGCAGTCATGTTCGACGCAGGGAGCGGAGAGCGGCCGACCGGGTCTCGATCCATGTAAGAGGTGGCCGAGTTGTACACGGACAAGAAGCCGATTACGCTGATCCTCTACCACTTTCATGATGACCATATCGCTGATGCTGCTGCATTTGATGGCGTCACCCTCATCGATCGCCCAGACATCCGCGCTGAGATCAAAGACGGGATTTACACGATCGGCCCATTGGAGTCGCACGGTATGAATTGGCGACCGCTCAAGGTCGCACGTCTCGTCGCGGATGGTGAGGTTCTCAGCCTTGGAGGTCGGACGTTTGATGTCTTTAACATACCCGGGTATACAACGGAGTCAGTCGTGCTGTTCGATCGGGAACGCAATCAGGTCTTCACCGGCGATTTCGTCTATCGACATCTGGGCGGTATCATCGTCTTTGCATCGGGGTCCGATCTGACAGCGTACAAGGAGAACAGCACGCGATTGTTACAGATCACCAATGCCGACACGCAGTTCTTCGGCGCACATGGCATCCCACGGTTCGATCGAGACTGGCTGACTCTCTTGGACCGTGAACTGAGCAAGAGCATCAAGGGAGCAGCCACGTACCGATATACCCTGGCGGGTCTATCAGAATGGGGACCTGTACATTTATACGACGCCGTTGGTCGATCCTCCGATCTTCTGGTCAAAATGGACGGGGCTGTTGATTGTAACGATGAGTCTCGTGTCACTTCCCGTATCAGATACGTTCCTTATATTGATGGCTCGCGTGTAAGCCCATGGTTCTCCTCCTGCGTACGATTGGAGTTTTCCAACTCGTGGGGTTTTTCAAGCGAGTCCGAAATACTCGGTTTGCCCGTTTGCGTACGGCGGTGTCCTCAGCGCTCTGTCTGCCCTTGGCGACTGGCTCGTCCATCGTTAATTTCATGTTGTGATTGCGTAGTCATGGAGGCTCTGAGATGATCGAGGCGACAAGCAATCCGGTTCGGTATCAGACTCAGCTCACCAACGGGGCGCACTCCGTCATCTCTGACACCACGCAAGACAAGAGAGGGAGCGAATAAGGGTTTCGTCCTCACGACCTGCTTGAAACAGCGCTGGCGAGTTGTATGAACATCACGATACGCATGTATGCCGATAAACATGGAATTACTCTGTACGGTATCACGACAAGGGTGAATCTAAACCGTAGCAATCCAGAAGAGACCATCTTTGAATGCGAGATCGAGCTTCAGGGCGAGCTGGCAGAGCAAGACCGTGCGCAGTTGCTCGATGTGGCAGAGAAATGCCCGGTTCGCCGCACCTTCTCAAAGCCCATGACATTCTGCGCGACGACTCGGGTTCCTCAATAATCCTTCAACCCAAACCGATGAGATTCCTGGTCATGACCGGCCGCTTCACCAAGCCGACGCCGGTTGAGTTCACCCATACTAGTGTGTCGATAAAATCGCCGTGCTATCGGTACAGTCAGCTCATAGCTGGCTTATGAATTCTCGCCTGAGCTCGTACATCGTGCGCTCACCCACCTCCCCCGCTGTTTGACTTCCCCTCCTCGTCTCCATAGAATCGCGCCATGGCATCGTCCTTCGTCCACCTCCATCTCCATACCCAGTTTAGTCTCCTCGACGGCGCGAATCAGATCGAGCCGCTCGTTCGCCAGATCAAGTCCTTCAACCAGCCGGCGGTGGCCATGACCGACCATGGCAACATGTTCGGCGCGATTGAGTTTTACCGCAAAGCGAAGGATGTGGGCGTCAAGCCGATCATCGGGTGCGAAGCGTACATGGCGCTCGGAAGTCGACATGCGAAGAAGGATAGCGGACTCGCCCACAACGATTACTACCATCTGATCTTGCTCGCACGAAACCTGACCGGCTATCAGAATCTCATTAAGTTAGTCAGTAAAGGATATCTTGAGGGATTCTATTATAAGCCTCGGATAGACAAGGAACTTTTAAAACTCCATCACGACGGAATCATCGCCCTCTCTGGGTGTCTAAGCGGTGAAATTCCCTACCTCATCGGCCAAAAAGATATGGCCGGCGCCATGGCAGTGGCGGGCGAGTTTCAAGAGATCTTCGGAAAGGACCATTTCTATCTTGAAGTGCAAGCCAACGGGCTCGATCACCAGCGCGTGGCAAACGCCGGTCTCATGGAGATCCATAAGAAGCTCGGGATTCCACTGGCCGGGACGAACGATTGCCACTATCTGAACAAGGAAGACGCTCGGCCACATGAATTGATGCTCTGTCTCCAGACCGGAAAAACGCTGAGCGATCCCAACCGAATGAAGTTCGACACGGATCAATTGTATGTCAAATCCACTGAAGAGATCGCCCCGGCGTTTGCGGAGTTTCCCGATGCCGTGATGAACACCTGCCTCATCGCCGACCATTGCGCGCTCGATCTTCCATTGAACCGAACACATCTCCCGCAGTACCGAGTGCCCGAAGGGTTCACAGATCGTGAATCCTACCTTGAGCATCTCGCCGTCGCCGGTCTCAAGGAGCGCTTGAAGGAACGCCCCGGTCGAATTGCTCCCCCTGTCTATGAGCAGCGACTGAGGGAGGAGCTCATGGTGATCTGCTCGATGGGGTTTGCCGGGTACTTCCTCATTGTCTGGGATATCATCCGTTTTGCACGATCTCGCGCCATCCCCGTCGGCCCCGGACGCGGTTCTGCCGCAGGCAGCCTTGTCGCCTACGCCTTGCGAATTACAGACCTTGATCCGTTGGTCTACATGCTCTTGTTCGAGCGTTTTTTGAACCCTGAGCGCGTTTCTCTCCCTGATATCGATATGGATTTTTGCATGGATCGGCGGGGGGAGGTCATCAATTACGTGGTAGACAAGTACGGTACCGACCATGTCGCCCAGATCATTACCTTCGGTACGCTCGGCGCGAAAGCGGCGATCCGTGACGTAGGCCGTGTCCTGGAGCTATCGTACGCCGACGCGGACAAGGTGGCGAAGCTCGTACCCAATCAATTGAACATCACCCTGCAGCAAGCCCTGGAGACGGAACCGCGCCTGCGCGAGTTGGTGGAGACTGATCCCAAGGTCAAAGAACTGATGGTGAATGCCCGATCCCTAGAAGGTCTTGCTCGCCACGCTTCAACCCATGCCGCAGGCGTCGTGATCTCCGAAGGCCCGCTCACCGACCATGTCCCGCTCTACAAGGGCGCCAACGACGAAATCGTGACGCAGTATTCGATGGGAGATGTCGAGAAAATCGGCTTGGTGAAATTCGATTTCCTCGGCCTCAAAACCCTCACGATGATCAGACGAGCCGAGACACTGATCAACGAAACACATCTCGATGCGCCGCCGCTCGTGATCGATCAGGTGAATTTTGATGACCCAACCACATTTGCCCTGCTGAGTTCGGGCAAGACAACCGGACTCTTCCAATTGGAAAGTTCGGGAATGCGAGATCTGCTGACAGGGTTGAAGCCTGATCGATTCGAAGACATCATCGCGATCATCGCGCTGTATCGACCGGGGCCGATGGATCTGATTCCCGATTTCATCAAGCGCAAACAGGGCAAGGTACCGATTACGTATGAGGCCCCGGAGCTGGAGCCCATTCTGAAGGACACCTATGGCGTGATCGTCTACCAGGAACAGGTCATGGCGATTGCCAATACGGTCGCCGGCTTCTCTTTGGGACAAGCCGACATTCTGCGCCGCGCGATGGGGAAGAAGAAGCCGGAAGAAATGGAGAAGCTGCGTGTCAAGTTTATCGACGGCGCGAAACACAACAAGATTCCTGAGAACAAAGCGGAAAAGCTCTATGAGTTGATCCAGAAATTCGCCGGATACGGCTTCAATAAATCGCATGCGGCCGCGTATGCGGTGGTCTGTTACCAAACGGCCTTCTTGAAGGCCCACTACCCGACTGAATTCATGGCGGCGCTCATGACGACCGATATGGGCAACCAAGACAAACTGGTCGGCTACTTCACTGAATGTCGCGATCTTGGAATCAAGGTTCTGGGGCCCGATATGAACGCCAGTCAAACGCACTTCGCCGTGGCCGACGGAGCCATCCGGTTCGGCTTGGCGGCCATTAAAAACGTCGGCGAGGGAGCGATCGAGTCGGTGCTTGACGTGCGATCTCGTACGGGTCCCTTTGGGTCGTTCTTCGACTTGTGTCGGCGGGTCGACTTGCGTAAAGTCAATAAGCGAATGCTGGAAGGGTTGATCAAGGCCGGCGCGTTTGATTCGACGGGAGCGAAGCGGTCGCAACTCATGGCCGTGCTCGATCAGGCCGTTGAGGAGGGTGCGGCGGCCCAGCGCGAACGAGAGTGCGGCCAGACCAGCATTTTCGGCGAGGACCTGAAGGGAAAGAGTGCCTCGGTATCCCTGCCCGTCCCTTCACTCCCTTCGATCGCCGAATGGGACCAGGCCCAACGACTCAAGTATGAACGTGAATTGACTGGATTTTATATTTCCGCCCATCCCCTCGCACGGTACGAATCGATACTCGGCGTCTTGTCCACCACATCGACGATCGGCTTGAAGGATTGTACCGACAGCGGTGAGGTGAAACTCTGCGGCATCATCGCCGCCGTCAAATCGATGCTGACCAAAAAGGGCGATCGGATGGCCTACCTGACAGTGGAAGACTTGCATGGCACGGCCGAAGTCATCGTCTTTCCCGATCTTTTCAAAACCGCCGGAGAGTTGATCGCACCGGAACGGATCGTGAGGATCACCGGCACGATCGATCGTGGCGACAAGGGCACGAAGATCCGCGGCGGCAAGATCGAACCGCTGGCGGAGGTGCAGGCTCAGGCCATCAAACGCATTCGAATCCGCCTCACCGATCGTCCCGACGTGCAGGATCAGCTGCCCCGCTTGCTTGAGGTGCTCCGGCGCCACCCAGGGAGCACAACGATTTCCATGTCGTTTCGAACCGAGGGGATGTTGGAAGCGGAGACTGCGCCGCTCCCACACCTTACGGTCTGTCCAAGCGACCACTTTATATCGGATGTTGAAGATGTGCTAGGCAAAGGGGCCCTGTCTTTGCTATCATAAAACACGTTCGTCTGGATTTCGATGCCCTCCTTGTCCTTGTGTATTCGTGGGTTGGATTGTTGAAGGCCTATGCGCGATTACCTCGAGTTTGAAAAGCCGATCCGAGAGATCGAAGAGAAAATTGAGAAACTCTCCGTCGCAGCCACAAGCGGCAAGGCGTCTTCCCAAAACGATATTCGGAAGCTCCGGGCGAAGCTCGCCCAAGTAGAACACGATCTCTATAAGACCATCACTCCCTGGCAGCGGACGCAGCTGGCCCGGCACCCTCAACGTCCAAGCACCTTGGACTATATCGGTGAACTGACTCGGGATTTTCTCGAGTTCCATGGGGACCGTGTGTTCGGGGACGATCGAGCCATTGTGGGAGGGTTTGCTCGATTCAACGACCGTCCCGTGATGATGATCGGTCATCAGAAAGGCAAGACGCTGAAGGAACGCATGCAACGGAACTTCGGCATGCCCAATCCTGAAGGCTATCGCAAAGCGCTCCGGCTCATGAAAATGGCGGAGAAGTTTCACCGGCCGATCTTGACGTTTATCGACACTCCGGGAGCCTATCCCGGCATCGGTGCCGAAGAACGTGGTCAAGCCGAAGCCATCGCGCGGAATTTGTTCGTCATGTCTCGGTTGACCGTGCCGATCATTGCCGTAGTCATCGGTGAGGGAGGAAGCGGCGGGGCCCTGGCTCTGGGCGTGGCCGATCGCGTCCTGATGCTGGAACATTCGGTCTATTCCGTCATTTCGCCGGAAGGCTGTGCCGCCATTCTTTGGGACAACCCTGAAAAGATACCTGTTGCGGCTTCGGCCCTCAAGATGACGGCTGACGACCTGGCGAAACTCGGCATCATCGACCAAATTGTCCCTGAACCGCTGGGTGGCGCCCATCGCGAACCCAGAGCCGTGTATGATCACGTCGGGAAAGCGCTCACCAACAGACTGTTCGAACTGCTCGATATGCCGACCGACCAGCTCCTCGCACAGCGTGACGAGAAATACCGCAAGATGGGAGCCGTGAACGGCCTTCTCTCTTGATCAAGCCTGATCCTTGATTGTCTCCTCTTCCTTTGCGATCTGAAGAAGTCCTGTCTCGATGAATCGTCGTTCGATCACGGCAAGAATGCGTTCGACTAACGCCGGGCGCACCGGATCGAACACGGCTGCCGCCAGATATCGGTTCACCGTTGCCGGCAATTTTCTCCGCCATGCCACAGCCGATCGGCGGGCCTGCTCGGCACAATCACTATTCAAGATCCGCCGAACCTCTCGCTCAAAAAATGTAACGTGCACCACCTCATCGTCAAAAATCGACACAAGATCAGGCCTGAGGGTACGGAGCAATCCGGCAAATTCCAATCCCAGAGACTCATAACCGTAGATCTGAACAGCCAGCACCGGCCATTGTTGTGGAACGGACGGAAGACGTTGGCGTTCACGCGGTTGACGGCCGATCATGGTTTCAAATTGTGCCAGATGTTGCTGCTCGTCTTCTTCATGCTTTCGGAGAAAGGCATACACATTGGGCGGAACCTCTTGATGTTGCGCCGACCGCACCGTCCATAGTGCCATCGCTTCGGCCTTAAGAAACTGATCCAGCAAGGCGGATTCGCAGTCCGGAGGGAGCCGAATGCATGTATCTCTATCATCCGACATCATGCACGTATCGTACGCAAACCGCTCCGCGCTGTGCAAACTTCCATGTCGAGGGTTGACTGATTCTTCAGATCTGTGTACATCCTAGACCTATGTTAAAATGAATCGGTGATCCTTAAGAGGTCATACGTGGTAGATCACCGGATCGACTGCCAACCTGAGCATCCACATGATCAGCCGGTAACCGCATGAGGCTCTACCTATGACAAATCCTGCTCGGTTCGTGTCATCCGTCGTCCAACGTATCGCCCTGTGCCTACTCGGAGCCGCTCTCCTAATGGACATCGGCTGCGTCAGTCAGCGAGCCTATGAACGGATCAAAGCGGAGGCGGCAGAACATACCCAGGCGTTAGAAACCGTTTGGGAGGAAGTCAGAGGGTTAGATCAAGAAATCGCCGGGTTGCAGGCGACCAATCGACACAAGAACATCACCATCGATGAGCTCCTCGCCGCGATCCAACGTGAACAAGAACTGTTGCCGGTCATGCGAGAGGAAGCCGAGGAACGGCATTCGTCTCTCAAGACTCAGGTAGCCAGTTTATTGGATCAGAGTTGGCACCTGGCTCGCAAGATCTCGGACATTCGACATGAGAGTACATCATTGCGGGCCATGGCTGCTCGGTACAAACAAGAGATGGAGCAGGCTCACGCTCAAGCACCGGTCCTCGTTGCTTCTCATTCAAATACGCCATCCGTCGCAGACTCGACGACGACCGAAGCACTTTCCGCCCAGGAGCTGCCTCCGGTTGAGGAAAGTGAGCGGCCGCAGATTGAGCCACCGCGGGTCGCACAAGCCGTTTCGCCGGCTCCTAACCTGACACCGGTCACATCGTCCACGCCTTCTTCATCCATCAATGTTGAGCCACCACCGACCAACGACTCCTGGTTCGATATGATTGTCGGCTGGCTTCTTGGGTTCTGGAATTGGCTGTTTAGCTAAATAGCTTCTCAATCTCCAGCATTTCCACCATCCACAATACTTCAAACCGAATGAGTTCGATCGAGGCTACCGCCTCCGCTGCCACGAGTCCAGCGGGTCCACCACCGATGCTCACGATCTTCGATCGTCTACCTTTCACCTTGATGGCCGGCAGGAATCGCATCCGTTGTCGCGCACGTCATAGTCGATGATAGCACGGCGACGGTCCAGCTGGATCAAACAACAGTCTTCCAGCATTTGTTTCAGCTGCTTACGCCCACGTTGTACGCGAGATTTCATACCAGAAAGTGAGATACCCATCTGTTGGGCGGCGGCTTGCTGTGTCAACCCATCTATTTCCACAAGGGTGATGGCATCTCGATAGTCCTGTGACAACCGCTCAATCATGGGGCGAAGGCAACCGGCAAGTTCTAATCGAGACTCTTTACCCTCGTCACGAGGAGCCGCCTCTGAGCTGTTTAATCCTTCGTCAAACACTTCAAATTCAGATATCAAACCTGATGTGATCTCTCGCCGTCTTCCTGATTTTCGATAATGATCGATGATCGCATTCCGTGTGACCCGATAGATCCACGACACCAATCGGCGAGGATCATTCACTGAGTCGATCTGCCGATGGACACGTTCGAAGATGTCCTGCAGAATGTCGTCAACATAATTATCATCGTTCACGCGCTGGGCGATGAAGGCGTGGAGGCCATCATGCATCTGTTGCCAGAGTTCTTCCGTCGTCTTTGCCATGATGACCTCCGCCAGCGGTATTCATACACTACTGTTGCGCTCAAGCACCGCAAGTAGCCGGTTCATGATCTCCTGCCTTTTTCGGCACACAGCAGCCCGTCTGACTCAGTCGTCCAGTGACTTCTAGCTGCTGATGGACGGTAAAGACCTCCCAAGCGTTCCCATCCGGATCCGTAAACCAGAGTTTATCTTGTCGCGCAAAGCAACAGGCGATATTATCTTCAACCTTTTCAAGGATTCCTTCACGTTGCAAGCGGGCCTTCCAGTCGGCGATCTCCTCGACCGTCTCGACCTCGATTCCCAAGTGATCCACGGCACTCACCTCCCCGGTAGAGGAGACCAGCGAGAAGTTGAGCGCCGGGGTCTTCAAATCAAAGTTGGCATAGTCGGCCACCTGTTTTTGTGGCTTCAACCCAAATGCTTTTTCATAGAATGCCACCGACTTGGACACATCACGCACATCGAGAGAAATATGAGGACGCATAGGGAACCTCCTTCTTATTGAGTGGCGGATGATTCCGCCCTCATCTCTATAGACGGAGGAGGTCCGAAAAGGACGCAACGATGAAAAGACAGGAGGGATACGATTACTCGTGCCTATCGTGAGACACAGATCAGTTAGCAGAAACAGCCCAACGGAGCAGCTGCGTCGGACAGCGAGTCCCACATAACCTGGTTATTTAGTCTGGGCTCTGGTCTTGGCAAAACAACCGTTGAGATGGTCGTCTACCATACCTACCGCCTGCATGAAGGCATATATGATCGTGCTTCCGACAAAGCGAAACCCGCGCTTCTTGAGATCTTTTGAAAGCGCCTCGCTCTCCGGGCTTGTAGCCGGTACATCTGCCATCGTTCGCCGGCGATTCAGCTTTGGTTTCCCACCGACAAACTGCCAGACATATCGATTAAAAGATCCGAATTCTTTCTGCACAGCCAGGAAAGCCTGTGCGTTCGTCACCACTGCATCGATCTTCAACCGATTTCGGATGATGCCAGGATCGTTCAAGAGCTGTTTCTTCCTGGTGGCTGTGAACTTGGCTACTTTAGTGGGATCAAACCCGACAAAAGCTCTTCGATAGTTCTCGCGACGCTTTAAGATGGTGTCCCACGTAAGACCGGCCTGTACCCCTTCAAGCAGCAACATTTCAAAGAGTCGGCGATCGCGATGCACCCGCCTCCCCCACTCCCGGTCGTGGTAGCGGATCATATGCGGCTTGTCGCCAGCCCAAGGGCATCGCGTCTCAGGTTTCTTGTTGATAGCCATCCCCCACAGCCTCGTGACGGACCGATCTACCTGCGAGATGGCCTTCTCGAGCCCCACTCATCTTTCCTCGCTCTACCGCCGGAACGCGTCTTTACCTTTGACCACGTCTGTCAACATCTTATCGGCTAACTTGCCTGCCTTCCAGCGGCGGTACCGTTGGTGAATCACCAACCACAGCACCACCCCACCGATCCCGATGAAAATCATCCAAATCGTGTCGTCCATTTCCCCTCTTGGTTCGAGATCCATCCCAATGTCTTTATCGCTTTCTTTCGATGACCGCTATATACCACTTCGGCTTCATTCTTCCAAAATCCTTCCGCACATGATTCGAGAGAGAGCGATTCGAATCGAGAACACGCTCTCCCTCACTATCACGCACAAACACAACCCAGTGCCAAGATGGCTGTCCATATTCACGATGCCACTTGATCGCCAGCAAAGCCAGATCAAGCAGCCCTCCCCATGAGCGAAAGGGCTGCTCGGTCGACGCAAGACGCACCCGATACTCTTGTAGAAGCCTGCGTACGTGAGCCGTCTCAGACCACAATCGACGATCGTGTGAGAAAATGCCAAGCCTATTCGCCGTCCCCTTGGCTTGTCGATAGGACACATCGGCTACCGCTGCCGCAGTGGCAATGCCGCAGCCGGTCCGCTCCAATTGGACGACGGGCTTGATTGTCATTTCTCGTCCTTGTTTTCCTGCCTTACGAGATAGTGCTGCAACGCGACAGCCTGGTTGTGCTGTTCGTCTTTAGCGGAATAGAGCAGCGTCACAGAGTTGGTCTTGGCCTGTTTGATGATCGTCGCGAGGAGCATCGTCTTGTCTTTCAACTCGGCGTGGTAACGACGCTGGAAATCCTCCGAGCGTACAGGGTCGTGATTGAACCATTTCCGGAGTGTGGTTGAGGGGCCGAGATCAGGCAGCCAAAGATCAAGTTTTGCTGATTCTTTTGAAATCACTCGTGGCCAGAGTCGATCTACCAGCACCCGAAAACCATCGGCCTTGGTCGCCGGCTCATAGACACGCTTGATCTGGATCCTCATCGTGGTTGCTAGAGACCGATGGTTTCGATCTGTCTGATTTCCTCAGCAAGCAAGGTGAATCGATCGGATTGTAGATCTTCTTTCATATGCTGAGGATTCGTCGTGCCGGTGAGCGGCAACATGCCGACCTGCTGCGAAAAGCGAAACACGATCTGTGCCAAGCCGGTTTGATACTTGGTCGCCATCGTGCGGATAGCCGGTTCAGTAAAGACCTCTCGGTTGGCAGTCAGAAGAGAGAACCCCTGATAAATTATTTGGTTATCCAGACAAATCTTACGCACTTCTTTATCCCACCCAAGGGCCGCATAACAGCGGTTCTGCACCACCATCGGTTTATGCTTCGCCTTCATGCATAGCAACGTCAGCTGATCGGCCGTGACATTGCTGATCCCAATCATCTTGGTCTTGCCGAAATCATAGAGTGACTCGATCGCCCCCCAGACTTCCCAATCTTCGGCACTCAAGCCTCGTCTCGAGTAGGGACCATGCAGGACATATGAATCGAGATAGTCCGTATGGAGATGGGTGAGTGAACTGGTGAAGGATTGTTGCACCTGTGTTGTGATGCTCGCTCGTGCATCATACGGGAGACGATGGTCCTGGCCATTGATGGGAGTGAACTTGGTTTGCAGAAACAGCTTATCGCGGGTCGTTCCCTGATCGGCCAATTGCAACAGGGCATCCCCTACCCGCGCTTCATCGTAGTGGACGAGTTGATTGGCCGTATCGAGTGCCGTGAATCCAGCCTCAACAGCTTGCAGCACTAGCCCAGTGGTGGCCTCCTTCTTCCAGGCGGTGCCGTACATAAAAGAGGGAATCGAGACCTGCTTATAAGTAGTGAATGACATGACGAGCTCCCTGATCAGTTTTCCTACCATATCTGGTTCACGCCGGCGGTCTCAACGTGAGAATTGATAGAGTCACAATGGACATCGGCCAAGAATGAAGTCCACCGCGGTTCCCTGTGCATGTCATAGCGGAAGCCTAACCGGCCTCCAAAATCTCTCTGGTCATCTCGGGCCATCTTCGGAATGACACAACGCATCACACAGCATGATGCCTGCGACCTACGTAGTTGAATTCATAGTAATCGTATGCCGAATACGAACGGACGTGCATCCGGTGAGTGAACAACCTCTTCACGGGTTTCAAGTATCCCTGTTCTATAAGGTATTGAAGTAGCACACAAAGACGGTGTAAAAAGGTACCGTTAGATTCAACACGGGCGTGGAAACTGGCCGGGAGAGATTGAAACGTCACCCCTGGTATGGCATGGTCGCTAGCCATGGTCGTACGATTGCACGGTGTCAACGAGTGTGAGCCCTAGATTCTCACCACATCTCCGCTGACTACACCACGACAAGACTGATTTAGTCGTACGCTCCATGATGATCAGAATTAAAAAAGGCCTGGATTTGCCGATCAGCGGAAAGCCGGAACAGCGCGTCCATGCCGCCAAACCTGTCCGCCATGTCGGCGTATTCGGCGTGGATCATGTCGATCTCAAACCAGCCATGCTGGTCGCCGAAGGGGACAAGGTGAAGCTCGGCCAAGCGCTGTTCGAGCACAAGAAGTTACCCGGCGTACGCATCACGGCTCCCGGCGCCGGCACGGTGCGCGCGATCCATCGTGGTGCGCAACGCCTGCTCCAGTCGGTCGTCATCCGACTTGACGAAACCGAAGCTGAGGAAACATTTGCGGCCTACCCGGTCGACCAACTGGCTGGCTTGACCGACACGCAGGTGGTGGACAATCTGTTGGCCTCGGGTCTGTGGGTGGCCTTGCGCGCACGTCCCTATAGCAAGATCGCCGACCCGGCTACTCGTCCGGCTGCCATCTTCGTCACAGCCATGGACACCAACCCGCTGGCCGCCCATCCTGTCCCAATGATTACCGCAGAGGCTGAGTCGTTCGGCCATGGCCTGACGGTGGTCTCGCGCCTGGGCACCATGCCGATTTGGGTGTGCAAGTCGCCCGCAGCCGAACTGCCGCTGCCGCAGGGTATCGGCCACCTGCACCAGGCGAGTTTCGAAGGTCCCCACCCAGCCGGTCTGCCGGGGACGCACATTCATTTTCTCGAACCGGTCGACGTCAACAAGGTGGTCTGGCACCTCAACTACCAAGAGGTGATTGCGATCGGCAAGCTGTTTACCAGCGGGCGGATCTGGACCGGACGTATCGTTGCGCTTGGCGGGCCTCAAGTAAAACAGCCCCGCCTGTTGCAGACGAGGCTCGGGGCCTGTATCGACGACTTGATCGACGGTGAGGTTCAAGACGGTGCGAACCGCGTCATCTCCGGCTCCATCTTGTCGGGGCGTCACGCAGCCGGCTGGTCGTCCTATCTGGGGCGCCACCATCTGCAGATATCCGTGATCCAGGAAGGGGTAGAACGAATGTTCATGGGCTGGTTCTCTCCCGGCCGGAAAACCTTCTCCCAGAGTAACGTCATGCTGTCGAGTGTCTTCCGGTACCGCCGGGAGAAGTTTGGGTTGACCACCGGGCTAAACGGAGGTCATCGTGCCATGGTGCCCTTCGGTAACTTCGAAGATATCATGCCTCTGGACATCCTCCCGACGCAATTGCTGCGGTACCTGATGGTGGGCGACACCGATATGGCACAACAACTGGGCTGCATGGAACTGGATGAGGAAGATCTCGCCTTGTGCTCCTTTGTGTGTGTGGGAAAGAATGACTACGGCCCGGTGCTGCGGAACGTGCTGAGCCGGATTGAGAGGGAAGGCTGATGGCAGGCATGAGACGCTATCTCGATCGTCTTCGGCCCCTGTTTGCCAAGGGAGGCCGGTATGAACAGTACTATCCTGTGTTCGAGATGGTCGATGGGTTTTTCTATTCCTCTCCCGAAACTACGCACCACGCGCCGCATGTTCGGGACGGCATCGATCTGAAACGATTGATGATGTACGTGGTGGTGGCGCTGATTCCCTGCATCCTCTGGAGCTGGTTCAATACCGGCTATCAGGCCAATCTGGCCCTTGCCAAGATGGGTGTGGCCAAGTCAGGCTGGCGTTACGAACTATTGTCGGCGCTCCATATCGGGTTTGATGCGGGCAGTATTCTGGCCAACACAGTCCATGGTTTCTTGTATTTCTTGCCGATCTATCTGGTGACCTTAATCGTCGGCGGTATCTGGGAAACAGTCTTCTCCACGGTGCGTAAGAAAGAGATCAATGAAGGCTTTCTGGTCACCTCCATGCTCTTCACACTGACACTGCCGCCCGATATGCCTCTCTGGATGGTCGCCATCGGGATCAGCTTCGGCGTGATCCTCGGCAAAGAGATATTCGGCGGGACCGGCAAGAATTTTCTCAATCCCGCTTTGACCGCGCGGGCGTTCCTGTTTTTCGCCTATCCTGCCGAAATGTCCGGTGACCGCGTGTGGGTGGCCGTGGATGGCTATTCCGGTGCGACCGCGCTCAGCTTTGGTAAAGTCGGCGGCGTCGAGGAGATCATCCGTGGAGGCTATACCTGGTGGGATGCCTTTATCGGCCTGATGCCGGGGTCCATGGGGGAAACCTCCACCCTCGCCTGCCTGCTCGGTGCGGCATTCTTGATCTACACTCGGGTTGGTTCCTGGCGCATTATCGTCGGGGTCTTTCTGGGCATGGTCGGAGCCTCGCTCCTGTTCAATCTTGTCGGCAGCGACACCAACCCAATGGTGGCGATGCCCTGGTATTGGCACCTGGTGCTGGGCGGGTTCGCCTTCGGCATGGTCTTCATGGCCACTGACCCGGTGTCGGCCGCCATGACGAGTGCCGGACGCTGGGTGTTCGGCATTCTGATCGGGGCCATGACCGTGCTGATCCGCGTGGCAAACCCAGCCTTCCCTGAAGGCGTGATGCTCACGATTTTGTTTGCCAACGTGTTCGCGCCGTTGATCGATTATGCGGTCATCCAGCTGAACATCCGACGGAGGCTACGCCGACATGTCCGCGCCTGAGTCCGATTCCACCGTATCCGCTGCACCGGTCGAGAGTGCAAGCAGGACACTGCTGGTGACGTTCGTCGTCTGTTTGGTCTGCTCGGTGGTGGTTGCCGGCGCGGCGGTACTCCTTCGACCGATTCAGGAATCGAATCAGAAGGCCGACCTCATACGGAATGTGATTGCGGTCTCCGGCCTCCTCTCGGAGGGACTGACGGAAGACCAAGCGCTGAAACGGATTGACGTGCGTATGATCGAACTGGCAACCGGTGACGAGACGAAGGGGATCGATCCTGATACCTTTAATATCGTCAAGGCCGGAAAGGATCCCGCAATCTCTATCGAGCTCAGCCGCCGAGAGGATGTGGCGGGGATCAGGCGAGAACCGCGCTATCTACCGATCTATCGGATCGTCGACGGCGACGGCGGCTTGAAGAAACTGATTCTGCCGGTGTATGGCTACGGGCTCTGGTCCACGATGTACGGATTTCTGGCACTGGAGGAAGATTTGCGGACGGTTCAGGGCCTCCAATTCTATCAGCATGCCGAGACCCCTGGGCTGGGAGGAGAGATCGACAATCCCAAGTGGCGAGCGCAATGGACGGGCAAAGTCCTCTTCGATGATCAATGGAAGGTTCAGGTTGAAGTGACGAAGGTCGCGATTGACAGTTCCACCCCCGACGCGCAACATCAGGTCGACGCACTTGCCGGCGCCACCATCACCTCACGAGGTGTGGAGAATTTGCTAAAATTCTGGCTGAGCGACAAAGGGTATGGGCCGTACCTTGCCCGTTTGCGTCATGAAAGGAGCTAACGCTCATGTCCTACCAGAACAAAAAAATACTGTTCGACCCGATCGTCGACAATAACCCGGTCATCCTGCAGGTCCTTGGTATTTGCTCGGCACTGGCCGTGACGTCGAAGCTCTCGACCACCATCACGATGTGCATCGCACTGACAGCCGTCACCGCCCTTTCCAATGCCGCCATCAGTGTGATTCGGAACCATATCCCGAGCAGTATCCGCATCATCGTGCAGATGACCATCATTTCGTCGCTGGTCATCGTCACCGATCAGTTCATTAAAGCCTATGCGTTTTCCATCAGTAAAGAACTGTCGGTCTTTGTCGGGTTGATCATCACCAATTGTATCGTGATGGGACGCGCTGAAGCCTATGCCATGAAGCATCCACCGCTCCCAAGCTTCCTCGATGGACTCGGCAACGGCCTCGGCTACAGCGCCCTATTACTGGTCATCGGGACTGTACGCGAACTCTTGGGGTCTGGTTCCCTGTTCGGGTATCCGATCCTCCTGCTTGAACGGGACGGCGGGTGGTACGTGCCGAACGGCTTGTTGCTTCTGCCTCCGAGCGCGTTTTTCCTGATCGGCATAATCATTTGGGTCGTGCGCTCCTGGAAGCCGGCACAAGTCGAGCAGCCGGAATACCGGATCCATCACGCGCAACGCCCCGAGGTGGCCTCATGACAGAGCTGATCAATCTGTTTATCAAAGCGGTCTTCGTCGAGAATCTTGCGCTGACGTTTTTTCTCGGCATGTGCACGTTTCTTGCCGTCTCGAAAAAAATCAGCACGGCGCTCGGACTCGGCATCGCGGTGGTCGTCGTCCAAAGTCTGACCCTCCCGATCAATAATCTGATCTACCAATTTTTGATTCGTGATGGCGCGCTGGCATGGGCGGGACTCTCTGAGATGAATCTCAATTTTCTTGGACTGATCAGCTATATCAGCGTCATCGCGGCAATGGTGCAGATACTCGAAATGTTCCTCGACCGACACGTCCCGAGCCTGTACAACTCGCTGGGCATCTTCTTGCCGCTCATTACGGTCAATTGCGCCATTCTTGGAGGCAGTCTGTTTATGGTCGAACGGGACTATACCTTTAGCGAGAGTGTCACCTATGGCGTGGGTTCGGGTGTCGGATGGGCGCTCGCCATTGTGGCGATGGCAGGGGTGCGCGAGAAACTCAAGTATTCCGACATACCCGCTGGGTTGCAGGGACTGGGCGTCGCATTCATTACCGCGGGGTTAATGGCCCTCGGGTTCATGGCCTTTTCCGGCATTCAACTCTGAGTCCGAGATTAGAGACCGCATATGATCGAGATCCTACTGGGAGTCGGTTTTTTCACGGGGATCGTCCTCATTTTGGCCGTCCTCATTCTGAGTGCGCGCTCGAGACTGGTGGCCAGCGGTCATGTCACGATCACGATCAACGATAAGAAACATATCGAGAGTCCGATCGGCGGCAAGCTGCTCGGGGCCCTTGGCGACGCCAAGATTTTCGTCAGTTCCGCCTGCGGCGGCGGGGGGACCTGTGGAGTGTGCCGGGTGAAGGTCTTCGAAGGGGGTGGGGGCATTCTACCGACCGAAACCTCGCACATCAACAAACGTGAAGCTCGCGATGGCTACCGGCTCTCCTGCCAGGTGGCGGTCAAGCAGAACATGAAGATCGAAATTCCAGATGAGATCTTCGGTGTGAAAAAATGGCAATGTACCGTGCGTTCCAACCACAATGTGGCGACCTTCATCAAAGAATTGGTCCTGGAGCTTCCCCGGGATGAATATGTCGATTTCCGTGCCGGAGGATACATCCAGGTTCTCTGCCCTCCGTATGAGCGTTCGTTTAAGGATTTTGACATCGAGGAACGGTTTCGCAGCGACTGGGACCGGCTCAACCTCTGGGAACTTGTGTCCAAGGTCAATGAGCCTCTCGAACGCGCCTACTCCATGGCCAATTACCCTGAGGAACGTGGCATCATCATGCTTAATATTCGGATTGCCACGCCCCCACCGCGCACGCAAAATGTGCCGCCTGGTAAAATGTCATCCTACCTGTTCGGACTGAAACCGGGCGACACAGTCACCATCTCCGGGCCGTTCGGCGAGTTCTTTGCGCGTGACACTGACAACGAGATGGTGTTCATCGGCGGTGGCGCAGGAATGGCCCCCATGCGGTCGCATATTTTCGATCAGTTGGGGCGCCTCAAGAGCACACGCAGAATGTCCTTTTGGTACGGGGCTCGTTCGAAGCGTGAGATGTTCTATGTCGACGATTTCGACAAGCTGGCCGCCGCGCACGACAATTTCGAGTGGCATGTCGCCCTGTCCGACCCGCTCCCTGAGGACGAGTGGACCGGCTACACCGGCTTCATCCATAGCGTCCTTTATAATAAGTACCTGAAGACCCATCCGGTGCCAGAGGACTGTGAGTACTACCTCTGCGGACCGCCGATGATGAATGCCGCCGTGATCAAGATGCTGTTGGATCTGGGAGTCGAGCGGGAAAACATCATGCTCGATGACTTCGGAGGATGACCACCGATGCATCCCTCCATTCCGCGGCCCCGTGCGCTGATCGCTTTGGCAGTCCTGCTGGCGGCCGGGACCGGCTTCGGTCTGTTGCGCCCTGAGCCGCCTGTCGCAGAGCTGCACATAAGTGGTCGCACGATGGGAACCACTTATCACGTGAAATACCGCCCTATCCAGGATACCCCCTCACTAAAAGCCATGCAGATCGAAGTGGACGCCTTGCTAGCCGAGATCAATCACACGATGTCCACCTATGACGCGGAATCCGAACTGTCGCGCTTTAACCGCCAGCGCACTAACCACTGGGTCCCTATCTCTGCTTCGCTGCGCGATGTACTCAAAGCTGCGATCGAGATCGGCGCTCAGAGCGAAGGGGCGTTCGACATCACGGTCGGCCCCCTGGTCAATCTGTGGGGGTTCGGTCCCGATGTTCATCCGGACCGCATCCCGCTTGAAAGCGACATTGCTGCCGCGCGCACGCGCAGCGGACTTGATAAAATTACGCTGAGTGAGACTCAACAGGCGATACGCAAGCATCGCCCTGATGTCTTCCTGGATCTGTCCGGGATCGCCAAGGGCTACGGTGTGGACCGGGTGGCTGAACTCATGACCGCGCACGGCATTGAACATTATATGGTAGAGATCGGGGGCGAAATTCGCGTACGCGGGTTTAAGGAGCAGGATACACCGTGGCGGATCGCAATTGAGAAACCGTTGTCGGGCGAACGCTCGGTGCACACGATGTTGGCCCTAAGCGATATCGCCCTTGCCACTTCGGGCGATTATCGGAACTTTTTTGAAATCGGCGGGCGACGTTATTCCCATACCATCGATCCAAAGACCGGATGGCCGGTTGATCATCATCTGGTATCGGTGACGGTCCTCGCTGAAAACAGCATGCGAGCCGATGCCTGGGCCACCGCCTTTCTGGTGTTGGGGCCTGAGCGTGGTATGGCCATCGCCGAACGGCTCAAACTTCCCGTCCTCTTCGTCATCGAACGTGATGGACAGTTTGAGGAACGCGTCTGCTGCGCCTTTCAACGGTACCGTACATAGGAGCTGTCATGACCATTTTCCTGGTGACCTTTCTTGTGCTGGGCATTGCGATCCTGGCGATGTCGGTGGGTGTCCTGCTCGGTCGCCGCCCGATCGACGGCAGTTGCGGCGGTCTTGAGCGCCTTGGTCTGGAGTGCGATGTCGGGTGCGATAAGCCCTGCCCGGAACGTCTTGCCCGTATGCAGTCTCACAGTAGAGAATAGCTGTAAGAGTGGGCATGGTGGAGAGCGTCATGAACTTGATAAGGCACGGTGCTTCCTGCTGGACACTTGGATACCAATCATGAAACGCGGCAGCTTTTGACGGCCCTCTGAAAATTCTCCCCAACGCCGCGATGTTGGCCCTCAGAAGCTACTCGTACGAGGTCGCACGTACAAGGAGCAGGTGCGTCTGCGTGGACTCAAACGGTACGGCAAGAAGAGTGGTGGTCTCAACGTGAGAAGTATGTGATAGAGCGAGGTGGTACGCCCCATTTCCTCCACACGCTCCAACATGCTTCCAGCGCGCTTGGCACGCTACAATTTCTTCGGCCATAAGAAACTCAGCTCCGGATACTTCGCACAATAATCGGCGTGTCCGGCTCGGATAACTTTCTGCGCTTCCTCTCGCCCGTACACGCTGGTGATCTTCACCTTATGGTGAGTCGACCTGGGCGCGCTCTTATAGGTCAGAAAATAATGTTGGAGGCGATCCAAGAGGGCTGCCGGACATTGTGCAATGTCCGTGAAGTTCCCGTACACGGCGTCGTCCCGCATCACGGCGATGATCTTGTCGTCGGCCTCACCGCCGTCGGCCAGGCTCAACCCGCCGATCGGCAGCGCCGTCAGGAGGATGTCGCTATGAGGAATGCTCTTCTCCGACAAGACGCAGATGTCCAGGGGATCTCCGTCCCCGACCATGTCCTTGCGGTGGGCTCGCTTGGCAAAGATGTCTGCGACCTGGCTGCCGGAGTACGTCTGCGGAATGAGGCCATAGTAAACCGGGCAATGGTTTGAAAATCGCTGCGGCCGATCCACTTTCAGGAAGCCGCTGTGTTTATCGACTTCGTATTTTACCGTATCGGTCGGAACGATTTCGATGTAGGCCGTGACGACGTCCGGGGCCTTCTCACCGATGGACACGCCGTGCCATGGATGCGCCTTGAACATCAACCCCAGCAGGCGCTGAAAGGGGTCGCTTCCCCCGCGTAGCTCAGGCGTCTTGTCTATGCCCTCTCGCTTACTTTTCTTCTCTATCATGTCTCCTCCACATAGTTGCGGGCCATCCCTGCGACTCTCTTCAATCGGGCGCTAGTATCCCCCAATCGCCCACGATGGGCAATGGGTCCGCACCGTACGGCCTCAGGAACCGATTTCACAACAAGTAGTGAGGGGTTGCAAATGTGGTGTCCAACATCCTTGTGACGAGTCGCTCTTCTCATGGAGTCTCGGATGGTACGGAGCAGCCATGAGCAGTCCTAACACGCGTGTGCGTTGAGATTATTCCTTTGGGTCTATACCCATTGCGGACGTGAAGGTAAAGGCCTGGCTTGAGGGCCAGGTCTCATCATTCGACAACCTGAGCAGAGACCATGGTCTCCAGCCCTATCCTCTCGCGCGTGGCGCGCCGGTTCACCTTTCACCGTCTCCCCTGGTCACACGGTTCTCTTTTTGGATATGCGCATCCGAACCAGTAGCGGCACCGCCGTGCAGGCACTGGTTCCATGCTGGTTCCAGCTCGACTATCGTGAGAATCGATCATAATCTCCTGCCGTCCAGATCGATTTGAGCCGAGCTTTTATACTGTCCATTTCTCCCCTCGTGGCACTCGTCATGATGGCCTCCTTGTGTGATCAATTTACGGCACCGTCGATGCGCCGTGCTGTTTCTGTTCTCACTATACGAGAGAGGCGGTTTGGCGTCTTATCAGCTCGTCTGGCGCTCTTAGCAGGAGAATG
>CAYTAS010000026.1:0-36008 GCA_964435885.1 uncultured Nitrospira sp.
GTCGGAGGTTCAAATCCTCTCGCCCCGACCAAACCAAGCATGTTTCGACGGTTGACCTACTTGCCATCATTTTCCTGGTTCTTGTCTCTTCAACATATACCGCTGATCCATGCGAGGATTCTTTTGGTCTCTCCGGTCATGAATGGTCGGGACTCTGGTACGTCAGAAATACGGGTGATGAAAAAGGGGGTGAGCAGCGCGTGCAAATTGCAAAACACGTGACGCATCGGATGAGGTGTGAGAATATCCGCTGAGCAAACTCCGAAGCGGATGGTTGCCGTCAAGAAACTTGATAGGAGCAGATGACTGAATCGGTTGATGAGCCTCCGGTTCGATTACGTATCCTTGTGGCCGGCCGTGTGCAGGGAGTGGGATTTCGCGCGTTTGCGGAGCGCACTGCTACGCGGCTTCATCTGGTCGGTGGCGTTCGTAATCTTGACGATGGTCGGGTCGAGTTGGATGTCGAGGGAAGCAGAATGGTCATCGAAGGATGGCTGCATGAATTGAAGACCGGTCCACCCGCCGCTCAAGTCGCCACGATGACGACGGAGTGGAGTGCTGCAAGCGGGCGGTATTCCAATTTCAGTATTTGGCGGTAGAGACCGATGAGGCATGAGTCGATCCCATCAGGAGGAGTCTGACTTGAGCGAAGCTCGAAGACAACCCGTCGGTGATATGGATGCCTCAGAAGCTGCGGGGTCATCGGACCAGGGCGAGCAGGCGACTGGCCGCGCCGAGGGGCTGGATACGCTTAAGAGCTATCTGCGGGAGGTTCGGAAATCCACGTTACTGACGTTCAAGCAAGAGCAGCAGCTTGGGAAGCGGGTGATGGCGGGGGATGAGCAGGCCCGCCAACAGATGATTGAATCCAATCTACGGCTCGTGATCAGCATCGGGAAACGGTACATGCATCGAGGGTTTCCGTTTTCCGACATCGTGGAAGAAGGAAATCTTGGTTTGATCAAGGCGGTGGAAAAGTTCAATTACAAACGGGGGTTCCGTTTCAGCACCTATGCGTCCTGGTGGATCCGACAATACATCGAACGCGCCATCATCAATCAAGGGAAGCTGGTGCGCCTCCCGGTGCATGTGGTGGAGCGTCTCAATCGGTACCTCAATCGCGTTGAACAATTAGTGCAGCAGCTTGGACGGGAGCCACGAGCCGCGGAAGTTGCCGCCAAGATGAAGACCTCCGAGGAAGAAGTCTTAGACCTGAAGCAGTTGGTGCGCACCACCTGTTCGCTGGACAGCCCGCTCAGCGACCATACCGATACCTTTCTGCGCGATGTCATCGAAGATTCATCCGGACTCTCGCCGGATCAGACGGCTGATGGTGTGCGAAGGCGGGCGGAGCTCATGAAGTGGGTAAGGGAGTTGCCTGAGAAAGAGCAAACTGTTATTGTGTCTCGGTTCGGACTCGATGGAGGCGAAGCCAAGACGCTGGAAGAGATCGGTCGGACGATGGGACTCACTCGAGAACGAGTCCGGCAGATCGAAATGGCGGCGTTGGTTCGGCTTCGGAGTACCATCCAGCGAAAAACGATGACACAGGCGGATCTGCTCTAACTCTCGTGAACACCGTCAACTATCAAGCGCTCATTCGCGAAGTGCCCGACTTCCCCAAAGCCGGTATTCTGTTTTATGACATTACCACTTTATTGAAGAGCCCCACGGCCGTTCAAAGCCTTGCCGACCAACTAACGGCGCGCTACGCCGATCGGGGCATCACAAAGGTTGTAGGGATCGAGTCCAGGGGATTCATTTTTGGCGGCATTCTTGCCGCGAGGCTCGGCGCAGGGTTCGTTCCGGTTCGTAAGCCCGGCAAACTGCCTGCCGATTGTTATGAAGTGAAATATAGCCTCGAATACGGCAACAACAGCCTCGCCGTGCATCGCGATGCGATTGAAATCGGAGAGCATGTCTTGATCGTCGACGATCTGCTTGCTACCGGAGGAACCGCTGAGGCGACCGTCAATCTTGTTCGTCAACTGGGCGGGACTATCGTTGGACTCGACTTTCTTGTCGAACTGAAAAGTTTGAATGGACGCGAAAAGCTTGTCGGGTATGACGTTTATTCAACCATCACATATCCGTGAACCTTTCGGCTGCGTTCCCATTCGGCCCTTGTTCTCGATGGAGAGGCCATGATATAGAAGCCGATCTTTTTGACCCTCCTCAACCATTTATATTCGGAGCGCGCATTACATATGGCGACGAAAACGCAGGGCAAGAAAAAGGCTGAGGCAAAATCGAAGTCCGCAGCGCCGGCCATCAATAAACCGATCGCTGCAGGTACTGCGACCGCCGTCAAGACAGCCCCGGAGATGGAAGTGGACACACCTGTGCGACCGAAGGAAACTGCAAAAGAGCGAGAAGTACGGGAACGAAGACAGGAAGCGCTCCACAAGATGCTGATCGGGAAACGCCAAGAGATCATCAAGGAGATTGAGGAGAGTCTCGGACAGTCTCTTACCGAAGATCAACAGCGCCGTCTTGAATCAGCGCGCGATGTCGGCGATCAGGCACTGATGGACCTGGAGCGTGAACTCGGCATTTCCTTGATGGAAATGCGCAACCGTCGGCGGCAGGCGATCGATGAAGCGATCGTGCGGCTCCACGAGGGCACCTACGGCATTTGTGCGGAGTGCGGAGTCGAAGTCAGCGAAAGGCGACTCCAAGCGGTTCCCTTCGCCAAACTCTGCGTGGAATGCCAATCTCGCGCAGAATTGCTTGAGAAAATCGAACGGGAAGAAGATCGCGACTAGCGTCAAGGATTGTTGCTTCGCAAGATTCCGCAGTATTTTCTCTCCTGCATGGACGGACAAACCGGTGAACGAGCGGTCGTGCTTGCCAGTGGCGGGTTGGATTCCACCGTGGCGGCGGCCGTTGCCCAGCGGGATGGATACACGCTCTCTCTTCTGACCATCCATTACGAACAGCGGCACTCGGTAGAGGTGCAATGCGCCGAGCGGGTCGCGGAGGCGCTGGGCGCTGAGCGGCATATCGTGATGCATGTCGATCTGCGGGCCATCGGTGGGTCGGCTCTCACCGACGCACTGCCGGTGCCGAAAGATCGGAATGAATCCGAACGGGGCCGGGACGTTCCGAATACCTATGTACCTGGTCGAAATCTGATTTTTTTGTCATTGGCGGCGGCTCATGCGGAAGTGTCGGGTGCCACGGCGATTTATTTCGGCGCGAACGTGGTCGACTATTCCGGGTATCCGGACTGTCGTCCGGAGTTCATCCATGCGGTGGAGGCAGCGCTTCGAGTCGGAACGAAAGCCGGGATGGCATGCCGACATGTCGAAATCCGGGCGCCGCTGCTTCGATTGTCCAAGGCGGATATCATTCGCCTGGGCCTGGCTCTGAATGCGCCCTTGCACCTCACGCATAGTTGTTATGATCCGGTCGGGCCCGTTGCCTGTGGCCACTGCGACAGCTGTGTGATTCGAAGACGGGGATTTGTGGAGGTGGGAGTTGTAGATCCGATTCCGTATGCGGTATCTTAATTCCATGAGCAAATGGAAAGCGTGGTTGAGCCCGATGAAGTCAGCACAACTATTGTGGGTCAGTTCCCTTGTCCTGGTGCTTGGTGTAACACAGGCATGTAGCCAGAGCGGGGTAGAATCTGCCGCGAGTGGAACAGTGGCCTCGGCTCCGGATGAGTTGCGGGACGGCGAACAGAAATTCAACGCCAACTGTTCAAGATGCCACGGCATGGGGGGAGTTGGAACCACTCAAGGTCCACCGTTTGTTCATAAGGTCTATGAGCCGAATCACCATGGCGATGGGGCGTTTCAGCAAGCCGTCGCCAAGGGGGTCAAGGCCCACCATTGGCAGTTCGGTGATATGCCGAAGATCGATGCCGTGAAGCCTGAGGATGTGGATCAAATCGTGAAATATGTGCGTTGGCTTCAGAAACAGGCGGGTGTCTTCTGATTCCTTGAAGAAGGTCCGGTCACCGTCCTGGTGTCGACGGGAGTTATCGCTGTTTGGGATTCCATTTCTTTGCCCGTTCTTCCGCTTCGGTGATCTGTGCACCGGTCATGCGAGTCGCAACCGCATTACGAGATTCGGCAGCCCGTTTCTCTCCGTAGGCCGCCGAGAGGTTGTACCACATGTGCGCGTCAACGAGACTCTGCGGCACCCCACGGCCACGCTCATGCATCATTCCGAGTTTCGCAAAGGCCAACGCATTTCGTTGTTCAGCGGCCTTTTGAAACCAAAACAACGCCATCTGGTCGCTGAACGTCGCTCCCTGACCCAGTGAATACAGCGTACCGAGGTTGACTTGGGCATCGGCATGCCCTTGGTCGGCCGCTTTTTTGAACCAATCCCTTGCTTCAAGGTAGTTTTGGGGCACGCCTCGCCCTTCGCTATAGAATACGCCCAACTGGTTTTGCGCATCGGGGTCGCCAGCTTCGGCGCGTTTCAGAACCTCACTGACCTGTTGCCCATCAATGAGAGGTTGGGGAGGAGGGAGAGGGGGAGGAGTTGTGCAGCCCACGGGGAGCGACAACGCCACAGCGAGTCCTATGAGAACAACAGCCATGTAGGGGAGTTGCCACCGAACCATTTTTCTCGATGCGAATGAAGTTGATACTTGCCGGACGACTATCCTACTCAGCCGGGGAGAGTGAGTTCAAGAACTAAGTCGAGACGGCAGCCTAGGAAAAATCAGGGAGTCTCGTCCCCATGCGATGACTCTTCGGCGTTCGGCTTCCAGTTCCGAGCGAGAAATTGGGCCTTGGCGATCTGAGTCGGCGTCATATCGTGGGCCAGGCGATCCCGCCATTTGGCTCCATCTTCATGCCCGTTGGCTGCCGCCAGGTTGTACCACTGGTAGGCTTGAACGACGTCCTTTGGAACGCCGCGGGCCTTTTCATAATAGGTTGCGATGAGAAACATCGCCGCCCCATGCCTTTGGTCGGCGGCGAGACGGCACCACCGTAAGGCCTCTTGATAGTCCTGTGGTATGCCACGACCGAGATCCGACAACACACAGAGTCTATAGAACGCTCCTGGGTGTTGTTGCATGGCGGCCATGCGATACCACCGCACGGCTTCTCGATGGTCCTGTGGTTGGGCTCTTTCATACTGCAGGCCAAGGGCATACTGCTCCTCGGCGCTCCCTTGCTCTGCCGCCGGCCGCAACTCGTCGATCCTCGTCACGGTGTCACGTACGTCGACATAGGGGGAGGTCGGTGGATCGATGCACCCTGCCAGGGTACATAGTGCTGTTATGGCCACTCCGACAAGCCCGCGCCGATAGGCCTTCATAAAGACGTCTCCTTTGCAACGACATCAGCAGACAGGGTTGTCGTGCCATGCCGCAACCAACAGACAACCACGGGAAACACTCTAGCATAGATCGAATGGAAGATGGTCAACCTGATTGGCGTCGGCCACTACCTTTAGGATTGATACAGGCCTATTGTATTCATCAGGGAGAAGAGATATCTGTGGTGATGCAAACGAGGTGACAAGTTGCTTCTTGTGGCCACGAAAAGATGGCGCGGCAAGGTTCTCCTGGTGGGGCTGTGGGTTCTCTTGTCTGCCGGGCCGGCGCTTGCTCAGCATGAATTTTCACCGTCATCGCTTGAGACGGGCGCGCTTCTGGTTGCGAGCCCCTCATTGGATGATCCCAACTTCCATCAAAGCGTGTTGCTCATCATTGAACATGGGAGAGGAGGCACGGTCGGGCTCATTTTGAATCGACCCACAGATGTCCTTCTCGCCGACGTGCTCCCGGACCTTCCCATACTCAAGAAAACAGCCCATCGTTTGTTTACCGGAGGGCCGGTCGGGCGAACGCAACTGGTGTTGCTCTTCCGGCTTGAGGGGCCCTATCCTGATGCGCGGTTGATATTCAGCCGGATTTATGTGGGCACTCCCGGCGTTCTGGAACGCATCATCACTCAGCCCAAGCCCGCCGAAACGTTCCGTGCCTTTGCCGGCTTCGCAGGATGGGCCCCCGGGCAACTCGAACATGAGATGCTGGAAGGGGCATGGGGGGTCTTGCCGAAGCACGCGTTCGATATCTTCGACAAAGACCCAGCCACGCTCTGGCGGGACAGCATCACCCGTCTGCAGGCGCCCAGGACTATTTCAAATCATGAGGTAGGTGGGCCGTGAACGTCGGTATCGTTATCAGGAGGAGCGTACAGGTCGTGCCTCTTGTCCTGGGAGCAATGGGCATCTCGTCCGGTGCGCATGCGGTGCAAGAGCATCCGAGCGGAGGAGCTCAAGTCGAGTTTCGTCATTCCTCAGAAGTCGGCCATCAAATTCCAGGCCTCTCGTTCCGAGTGTTTGTCGATCGAGGAACGGACGCTCCAGTTGGTGGGAGCCTTGATGAGGGTGAGGCGAACGCGGCTCTTCAGACAGTACGCGATACCTTTTCTTACCTGAATCAACACCGCCGGAACTACCCCCGGTTTGATGAAGCAGTACGCAAGGGCTTGCTCGATCGTGTCATCATTCAACCGGGCGTACGGAACCATGAGGGGAAATTGTTTCCATTCCTGACGGTTCGGACAGTGGATCCCGGTCAGGTCAGGTTACTGATCAGTTCGTCGTCGATGAAAGAGAATGGATATCTTGGACAGGTTGACCGATTCGCGCCGGTGGTGGCGCGAGAGTTTCAATGGGTGGTCAGTAAGGCAGAAACTGCCCCGAAGCCCAAGGCCGTGCTCATCGATCGCGACTTCCGGCATGCGCAAATCCGGAGCGACAAAGATATTCGATCCCTCTCCAGTGAAGAGCGTGTACACATACTTCAACAGCTCTTTGAGACGTATCTGCGAACGGTCGACGATCTACGAAGTTTAGAGGGGGAGTCTTACTACGAAGTAGGCAGCACAGTCCTCGTTGCTCCAAGTCAGGCTGATTCCACCACGAAGTTTTATGATATCCGGGTTCGAGAAGCCTTGCAGATAATCGTGAAAGAGCCGGTATTTCTGGAACGGACCCCGCTTGCTGTGACGAGCCTCCTGAACGGGGCCATCTGGAATGTAGCGTTCGTGAACATCGAGCAGCGTGACTGGGCGACGAGGACGAGAGTGCTGCCGGTAGAGAAGGCGGTGATGGTTGGGCAGCCGGGAAAGCTGATCCAACCGGCGGCGATTCTGATCAACCTCCATCGCACCGCGGCTCAGGATGACCCATTTTATGCCGACACGAAGCAATTGCCGATGGGCGCGCTGTCCGCTTACCAGTTGGCGCTGGTCATCGCAAAAGAAATCCAGCACAACATTGTTGAAAAATCACAGACCGGTCACGTTGCACAAGATGCTCTTTCGGCGTCAGAGTAGATTGAACAGACATTCTTCAATCTTCCCACTTCCCCACGCGCTCGGCTGGAAGTACTCCAACGCGAGCAAGGAATGGGGCTGGCAATGGGTCTTTCCCCAGGAACACCGAGACCGGAGAAGAAGAGCGGCATCATGTTCACGAGACGATTCTGCAACGAACCGTCAAGGAGGCCGTGCCGCCAGGCGGAGGTTGTGAAGCACGTGGGTTGCCACACATTCCGGCAGTCGTTCGCCACGCATCGGCTGGAGGGGAGTACGATATTCGAACGATCCAGGAATTGCTCGGGCACAAAGACGTCACCACCACGATGATTTACACCCATGTGCTGAACAAATGCGGCCATGGGGTGAGGAGTCCAATCGATGCGCTGTAATCGGTCTTATCCAGTCTGTATAACCCGGCAAGCTGAAACCGTTGTTGGATCACAACTGATGCCAAATCAATTGGTTAGGGCAGATACCAGTGTCCGCCTACCGGGATTAGGCAGACACGGCAAAAGCGCTTCTGCGAGATTATACAGCCCGTCTAAACATTGTTCGGGCGACGCATCGCGTCCCCCGAACGGCCCCGCGGCTGGCGCGCGTGGTTCAGGACGCGAAGCGCGTCCCAAACCAGCGGCTGCACCGGACAGCCGCTGCACAACCGCCGGTTGTTCCGCACCTGCCGGTGATCCGCGGGGCCATTCGGTTTCGTAAAATGCCCACCGAGCAGATCGCATTAGTCGTCAGCATTTTCTCTGTACTAGTAGCGTCGCTAGCTCTGGGTTGGAATATTTATCGGGATATCATTCTGAAACCAAAGGTCGATGTAGCATTTGCGGTGGTAACAATCATTCATGAATCATTGCCTCATCAACCGCAATATCTGAACTTGAAGGTCACCAACTTTGGTCCTGGTGTCGTAAGTGTAAGTACCATCTGCGTCAGAAATGCTCCGCTATGGAAGCGCGTTCTCCGAAAAGTGGAGTACGCAATTATTACCCCCGATTACACTAACCCGATGAGCGCTCGGCTACCTGCGAAAATTGAAGTGGGAGACAAAATCGAATTGCTCTTGCCCTATGACGAGGCGTGTTTTCTGACGTCACAGTTCACCGATGTGGGGATTAATGATTACTTCGGTCGCACGCATTGGGCCCCACGACGTCAACTAATGAAAGCATACGAAAAATGGCGTCAGGATTTCCCGAATGAAACCTAACAAACGCTTGGAGGCGGACTCGCTACGTCGGCGCTTCGCGTCGCCTCCGCTCGCCGCTCAAGCATCTTGCTAGCCAGACGTGTGGTCAGGGCGTTCGACTCCGGAGACTCGGCATGGCTGGGAGGCCTCGGAAGCAAAAGGTGACGGCGGCTGTATCTTTGGAGGAGTGCGTCGTCAAGGTTTGGTTGAAGGGCACTCGGCGGGTGTCGCGGACTATTGCCTTTCGTGGAGATCAGACGCTCGATGATGTTCATCGTGCAATCTTTGATGCCTTCGATCGATGTGACCCGCATCTGTATGCCTTCTATTTTCCGAAGCTGATCCTGAAGCGCCGCGCAACTCCGGGCATGGTGAAGCAGTTCGCGCCTCCAGAGATGGTCGAGGATCAAGGTCCGGTGGGCATTGAATGGTCCTCGGGACTCAACGGTATCGCGACTCGATGCGCTTGGCCTCAAAGTCGGCAAGACCTTCGAGTACCTCTTTGACTTCGGCGACTCATGGCTTCATGAGGTCGAGGTGGTCGGCATCGGGCCGCAGCAGCCGGGTCGCAGGTATCCGAGTCTCCTTGAAAAGAAGGGAGTCTCACCGCCTCAGTACGCGGACGTTGACGTGGAAGATGATGCGTCGGAAACGCAGCCATGACGTCGCCGCCGGCCAACAAGTCCTGAGGCCAGCGCACGGGGCCGGTAGACCGCATGACTGTATTCGGTCGCTTGACAGCAATAAGGCGGTTCAGTAGGATGACGAAACCTTTAACGCTCATCCAGTGAGGTGAGCAAGGAGCCAATCATGAATCACTGTCCGGCCTGTGCCGGTGCCTTGAGTTCGACCTTCTCACCACAACCAGGTGAGGAGGTTTTTTTATGGCTGAAACAGGCTTAGCTGACAGCTCGTTGTAACTATGACGACACCTACGAATAAGACGACAGAGCGGAAGGATGAAAAGGTGATCATGGACGCGGGCGACATCTCCCGCGCCATGATGCGCATCGCGCACGAGATTCTTGAGCGCAATAAAGGCGTGAAGGATCTGACGTTGGTGGGAATCCGAACGGGAGGTGTGCATCTCGCGCATCGGCTCGTGAAGCGTATCCACAGTATTGAGGGGGTGCAGGTTCCGATCGGTGAACTGGATATCACGCTGTACCGAGACGATCTGGCCTTACGGAAAGATCAACCGATCCTGAGGAAAACCTCTGTGCCGTTCGACATGACGAATAAAGTGGTCGTGCTGGTGGACGACGTGTTGTTCACCGGAAGGACGATTCGCGCGGCCATGGACAGTCTTATGGACCTCGGACGACCCGAGGAGATTCAGTTGGCGGTGCTGGTCGATCGCGGTCATCGCCAGTTGCCGATCAAAGCGAATTACATCGGAAAGAATTTGCCGACCTCTCGGGACGAGCAGATTCAGGTGTTGTTGGAAGAGAATGGGGACGATGATCGGGTGGTTATCTTAAAGGGATGAAGCGGAGGGTCGTATGAGCCTCAAACGCAAAGATCTCTTGAGTCTCGCCTCCCTGTCGGCGGATGAGATTACCCTCATTTTAGAAACGGCCGATTCGTTCAAAGAGGTGACGGGACGAGAAATCAAGAAGGTTCCGGCGCTCAGGGGCAAGACGGTCGTGAATCTCTTTTTTGAGCCGAGTACCAGAACGCGCACCTCCTTTGAGTTGGCTGCCAAGCGACTGAGCGCCGACGTGATCAACTTCGCGCCGTCCTCCAGCAGCGTGGTGAAGGGAGAGACGTTGCTCGACACGGCCCGGAACATCGAAGCCATGCAGGCCGACATCATCGTCCTACGCCACTCGTCCGCCGGTGCCGCCGAAACGCTCGCACAGGGGGTCAAGTCATCCGTCATCAATGCCGGCGATGGATGGCATGAGCATCCGACGCAGGCCTTGCTCGATCTCTATACGATTCGGCAGCGGGGGATGAATTTTAGGGGATTGCGTGTGGCGATCGTCGGAGATGTGGCGCATAGTCGTGTCGCCCGCTCGAACATTTATGCGCTGGTCAAGCTCGGCGCTGAGGTGCGTCTCGTCGGTCCTCCGACGATGATGCCGTGGGGGGTGGAACGACTCGGGGCGAAAGTCTACTACGACATGAATGCAGGCCTCCGCGACGTGAACGTCATTATGATGCTTCGGCTGCAATTGGAGCGTCAGGGACGCGCGCTGTTTCCGACCATCCGAGAATATTCGAGGCTCTACGGCTTGACGGCTGAGCGAGTCAGGCTCGCGGATTCTGGTGTGATCGTCATGCATCCGGGGCCGATCAATCGAGGAGTCGAAATCGCGCCGGACGTGGCCGATAGTCTGTCCTCGGTCATTCTTGACCAAGTCGCCAACGGGGTTGCGGTGCGCATGGGTATCTTGTATCTCATGTCAGGAGCGAATTGAGGATGCTGAAAAAGCCCTCCAGCTTCGTTCTCGCATCGCTCAAGGTCTCAACGTACCAACCGCGTACGCCTCGACCTTTCGCTCGCTGCGGCCTTGCTGGAAGTGCTTTTTCAGCATCCTCTAGAACTAACCAAGTGAGAGGAGTGTCGTGTGTCGATACTGATTAAAGGTGGACATGTCATAGACCCGGGCCGGTTCGTCGGAACGGCCGATGTGCTGATCGACAACGGCAAAATCGCCGCGCTGGGGAAAAATCTGTCCGCACCGGTCGGGAGCCGCACGATTTCCGCAAGCGGGAAACTGGTGATGCCGGGATTGGTAGATTTGCACGTCCATTTTCGCGAGCCGGGATTCGAGTACAAAGAAACGATTCAGAGCGGCAGTGCCGCGGCGGTCGCCGGCGGGTTTACGACGGTCTGTTGCATGCCGAACACAAGTCCGGTCAACGACAACCAGGCGGTCACCGAATTCATCCTGGAACGTTCTCGATTGGCCGGACTGGCGAACGTCTTGCCGATCGGCGCCATCACGAAGGGATCGGAGGGCAAGGAGTTGGCGGAGATCGGGGACTTGCGGCGGTCCGGCTGCGTGGCCATTTCCGATGACGGGAAGCCGGTGATGAACAGTTTGGTGATGCGGCGAGCGATGGAGTACGCGCTGGCGTTCGATCTCACGGTCGTCGACCATTGCGAAGATCTGCACCTGGCTGAAGGCGGTTGCATGAACGAGGGGTTGATCTCGACCGAGCTTGGATTGCCTGGTATTCCGGCGGCCGCAGAGGACGTCATGGTCGCCCGCAATCTCTCGCTCTCCGAGCTGACCGGAGCCCGGCTTCATCTGGCGCATATCAGCACGGCCGGATCGGTTCGGATGGTCGGCGAGGCGAAAAGACGGGGCATTCATGTCACGGCCGAAGCCTGCCCGCATCATTTCATGCTGACGGAAGAATTGGTGCGCGGGTACAATACGCACGCCAAGATGAATCCTCCGTTGCGCACGTGGGCCGACGTCCAAGCCATCAAGGACGGATTGCGGGACGGCACGATCGATGTGATCGCGACGGACCATGCGCCCCATGCCACACAGGAAAAACAACAAGACTTTACCGAGGCCCCATTCGGAATCGTCGGGCTTGAAACGGCGCTTCCGTTGACGTTGGGATTGGTGGAGGAAGGCGTGCTGTCGTTGGAACAGGCGGTGCAGAAGCTGACCTCGGCGCCGGCGGCGGCGTTCGGACTCGACAAAGGCACTCTGGCGGTCGGTGCGGATGCCGATGTGATCATCGTCGATCAGCAGGAACAATGGGACGTCGATCCGGCGAAGTTTCGGTCCAAGAGCCGCAATACACCGTTTGCCGGTTGGAAGGTCAAGGGGCGGGTGAACGTCACCATTGTCGGTGGTCGCGTGGTGTTTGAGACCGGTGCCGCGGAACGGTAGTGCCGTGCGACGCGTGCCTCGTTGGGGAAAAGTCGGGTGTCTGACGCTGGAATGGGTGGCGCTTGCGGTATGGGTCGGAGGGATGATCGTGCTCAGTGGGGCCGTGATTCCGGCCGTGTTCAACACATTCGGAGGCCAAGATTCCGGAGGAATGTTCTTGACCAAGGCATTCGAGGGGTACCAGGGCTTTGTCACGGGTGCGGGCGTGATTCTCGGCGCGGCAGCGTGGCTTCGTTGGTGGAGCGGAGATCCGGGGATCGCGGTCGGACGCACCGAGATTATCGTGCTTGCCGTCATGGTGCTGATCGCCGGACTCATTGCCGCGGTGCTTCACCCGAACGCCGTGGCGTTGCAGGCGCAGGCGTTTGCAACCAAGGATGAGGCGGCGAAAAAGGCGGCCTTGGAAAGTTTTTTTCGTGTCCTGATGCCGATCAGGTCGTTGTATATGGTCAATTTGTTTTTGGGGCTGATTCTTATCGGGATCAAGGCGAAACGGTCGCTTGATCAGGATGGACGAGAACCGTGAAAAAAGCGTTGTTGGCCCTGGCGGACGGGACGGTCTTTGAAGGCCGCGCCCTTGGCTATGAGGGGGAAACGGTCGGCGAAGTCGTCTTTAATACGGCCATGACCGGCTATCAAGAGGTTCTCACTGATCCGTCATACAAGGGCCAAATCATCACGATGACGTGCCCCCACATCGGCAACTACGGTGTGACGCCGGAGGACATGGAGTCGAGGAAGTTATGGGCTGAGGGGTTCGTGGTGTTGGAAGCCAGCCGCCTCGTCAGCAATTGGCGAAGTCGGCGAACGGTTCAGGAGATCCTGACGGACGCCAAGGTCGTTGCGATCGAAGGAATCGACACGAGAGCCCTGACCAGACATCTGCGCGAGCACGGGTCCCAACAGGGCACCATTACGCATCTCGATTTGGATCGAGCGCGAGCCGTTGGGCGAGCCAAGCAGGCGCCCGGCATTATCGGTAGAGACCTGGCGCGGGAGGTCACCTGTGCTCGTCCCTACGAATGGACGACAGGATCCGACGATTGGATTCCGGCGTCACCCACAAAGAGCCCGTCTGATGGGAGATCGAATCGGTGGCGTGTGGTGGCCTATGACTTCGGTATCAAACATAATATTCTGAGACGATTGGTGGACGTCGGTTGTCAGGTGACCGTTGTGCCTGCCGCAACGTCTGCCGTGGAGGTCGCGGCGCTGCACCCGGACGGAGTGTTTCTTTCCAACGGGCCTGGTGACCCCGAGGGCGTGCCCTATGCGGTCAAGGCAGTGGAGGAGCTGATCGGGCGTTTTCCCATATTCGGCATTTGTTTGGGTCATCAGATCCTCTGCCTCGCCTTCGGTCTCAAGACGTACAAACTGAAATTCGGCCATCATGGGGCCAACCATCCTGTGATGGATCTTCGGACGAGAAAAGTTGAAATCACCTCGCAGAACCATAATTTTGCCGTGCAAAGTCCTACGGCCTTCTCCGGAGCGCCCAAGATTCCACCGGTGGTTGAGACGCGTTACGGAAAACTCTCGCTCACGCATATCAGCTTGAATGATGACTCGATCGAGGGCATGGCGTGCATGGACCGGCCGGTCTTTTCGGTCCAATACCATCCGGAGGCGGCGCCGGGGCCTCATGACGCCGCCTATTTGTTTGAAGAATTCGTGCGACTCATGGAGAAACAACATGCGTAATGGCTTCGTCATGTTCGTGATCGGACTGGTGGTGTCCGGCTGCACCTTTAATTTTCCGCTCTTCCCAGGGCCCGGACCTTTGCAAGAAGCGCAGGTCGATGGGACGGGCAAAGCCAAGGTGTTGCTGATCGAAATTTCCGGGGTCATCAGTTCTCAGGAAAAAGAAGGATTCCGGTCGTCGCCCAGTATGATCGCGAGCGTAAAGGAACAGCTGACTCGGGCGTCGAAGGATGAGCAGGTCAAAGCGATCGTTCTTCGTATCAATACACCAGGTGGCACGGTCACGGCGTCGGACATTATTTATCATGAACTCAAAACCTTCAAAACGGCGAGAAAAATCCCCATCATCGCGTCCATCATGGATATCGGGACATCGGGGGGATACTATATTGCCGCCGCCGCGGATACCGTCCTTGCCCACCCGTCTTCCGTCACCGGCAGCATCGGCGTCATCATGCTCACGGTCAACACCAAAGGGTTGCTGGAAAAAATCGGCGTCGAGGCCACGGCGGTCACATCCGGCCCCCGAAAGGACATGGGATCGCCCTTTCGCACCATGACGACGGAAGAACGAACCATCTTCCAAGGGCTCATCGATTCGTTTTATCAGCGATTCTTGACCATCGTGCAGGAGGGCCGTGCCAACTTGCAGATGGAGCAAATCAAGCGACTGGCCGATGGGCGCATCTACACCGGCGAGCAAGCGAAAGCAGCGGGTTTAGTCGATGAGATCGGCTATCTAGAAGACGCGGTCGAGTTGGCCAAACAGAAGGCGGGGCTCACCGAAGCCCGCGTTGTGACGTACCAGCGTCCCGGAGAATATTCCAACAACGTCTATTCCCGGCTCCTGGCGCCCGGTGTCCTGGCAGGCCTTGCCGACTTTGATCTGACGGCATTCGTCAGAGGAGGGACGCCGCAGTTCATGTATCTGTGGATGCCGTAGTGAAGAAAGGGCGCCGATCCTTATGCATGGTAAGATAATGACGATCGGCAGTGATCGAAAGCGGCATGATGGCGCAGGAGATGGAACAAGGGATCGACACAGTGTTTTTAACTCCGATCGGCCGGCGAGCCCTGCTGCAACGCGTGGCTCGCGGGGTGGCGGGGGTGTATTGCCTCTGCGGCATGGCGGCCGCCGGTGGGCTGCTGTCGGCGATGACCGGATGCGTGCGGGCGCCCGGTACGGCACGGGAGCAGTTTATTTACATTTCCGAGGAGAAAGAAATCGCGATGGGCATCGGCGCTTACCGCGAGTTGTTGCGCAAAGCGCCCGTCAGTGACGACCCTGATTTGAATGAGATGGTCAATCGTGTGGGGAGACGTATTGCGGCTGTTGCCAACAAACCTGAATATCAATGGGAGTTTGCCATCATCAAGGACGACCGCACGATCAACGCATTTGCGTTACCGGGCGGAAAGGTGGCGATCTTTACCGGGATCTTGAAGATGACGAAGAACGAAGACGGCTTGGCGACCGTGATCGGGCATGAGGTGGCGCACGCACTTCAGCGCCATGGAGCCGAGCGGTACAGCCGAAGCATCCTCGAAATGATCGGACAGGTCGGCGCGCTCGCCGCCGGGGCCGCGGTCGGCCGTCCGGACGCCGCGATGGCGGCGATGAGCGCGTATGGAGTGGGCGTATCCTTGCCGTTCGGCCGAAAACAAGAGTCCGAAGCGGACTACATCGGGCTGAAACTGATGGCGCGGGCCGGCTATGATCCTCGAGAGGCAATCCCGTTTTGGGAGCGAATGAGCGGATGCCCAAGGCACATGATCGACAAAGTCTGTTTTCGGTCGCAGCATAATATCCCGGAGTTTCTTTCCACCCACCCGTCGGACATCTCGCGCATCAACCAAATTGAAGCCTGGATTCCTGAAGCCATGAAGCACTACCATGCGGCGCAGGGAGTCGAGGGGCCTGTGCCGGCCCCCTATCAACCGCTGATCGGGCCCATGCTTCCATCCAGTTAAGCCGACCATCACGACGCCATGCCGAAACGAACGGACATTCAGTCAATCCTCATGATCGGGTCCGGTCCTATCGTGATCGGCCAAGCCTGCGAGTTCGATTACTCCGGAACCCAGGCGTGCAAGGCGCTCAAAGCCGAAGGCTATCGGGTGATTCTCATCAACAGCAACCCTGCGACGATCATGACGGATCCGGAGATGGCCGATCGAACCTATGTGGAGCCGATCACCGTTGAAGTGGTTGAACGCGTGATTGCCCGCGAACGCCCCGATGCCTTGCTTCCGACCATGGGCGGCCAGACGGCTCTGAACACCACGATGGGGTTGGTGAAACAAGGCGTCCTTGAGAAGTACGGGGTGACCCTGATCGGCGCCTCGGCGGAGGCCATTCACAAGGCGGAAGATCGGGAAGCGTTTAAGTTGGCGATGCAACGAATCGGTCTCCGCGTCCCAAACAGCGGCACGGCGCACAGTCGGCAGGAAGCCGTGTCGATTCTGGAGATGGTCGGATTTCCCGCGATCATTCGACCGTCGTTTACGATGGGAGGGACCGGCGGGAACATCGCGTATAACCGGGAGGAGTTCGAGAAACTGATCGAGTGGGCGTTGGCGATGAGCCCGGTCGGCCAAGTGCTGATCGAGGAGTCGGTCATCGGATGGAAAGAGTATGAACTCGAGGTGATGCGGGATGTGAAAGACAACGTCGTCATCGTGTGCCCCATCGAAAATTTCGATCCGATGGGTGTGCATACCGGTGACAGCATTACCGTTGCGCCGGCGATGACCCTGACCGACAAAGAATATCAGCGAATGCGGGATGCGGCGCTTCGCGTCATCCGCGAGATCGGCGTGGATACGGGCGGATCGAACATTCAGTTCGGCGTCGACCCGACGAACGGTGAGATGGTCGTCATTGAGATGAATCCTCGGGTGTCTCGGAGTTCGGCGCTCGCCTCGAAAGCGACGGGATTTCCGATCGCAAAAATCGCCGCCAAGCTGGCCGTCGGATACACATTGGATGAGATTACCAACGACATTACCGGTGTCACCAAGGCTTCGTTCGAACCGGCGATCGACTATGTGGTGGTCAAAATCCCTCGGTTTGCGTTCCAGAAGTTCAAGGGAGCCGATCCGACCTTGACCACGCAAATGAAGTCGGTCGGCGAAGTGATGGCGATCGGACGGACCTTCAAGGAATCCCTACAGAAAGCCATTCGCTCTCTGGAATTGGACCTGAACGGGTTGGTGTCTCGGTTCGGGCTTGATCGAGGCGTGCCCGCCGAATTCGATCGGCAGGCGGCCGCCGACAAACTGGATCGGCTGCTTCGCAACCCGCTTCCGGAACGGCTGTGGTACCTGGCCGATGCCATGCGACTGGGATTGACGGATCACGAGCTGTTCGCGACGACCAAGGTCGATCCCTGGTTCTTGGATCAGGTGAGGCAGTTGGTTGATTTCGAACGCACCCTTGTCGGCCATGCCGACGATCCCGGGGTGGTCTTGAACGGTGACCTACTCTGGGAGGCGAAGGAGCGGGGGTTCTCCGATGATCGGATCGCCTGCTTGCTCGGGTGTGAAGCATCCGTCGTCGCGAACGCGCGGATGCGACATCCGGCCCGAGGGGTGACCTATAAGCGAGTGGATACCTGCGCCGCGGAGTTCGAGGCTCAGACCCCCTATCTCTATTCGACGTACGGTCGAGAGTGCGAAGCCAGGCCGTCGGACCGGAGGAAAGTGGTGATCCTCGGTGGGGGGCCGAATCGTATCGGACAGGGGATCGAGTTCGACTACTGCTGTGTCCACGCGGCGATGGCGCTCCGCGATGACGGCATCGACTCGATCATGGTGAACTGCAACCCTGAAACCGTGAGCACCGATTATGATACGTCGGATCGACTCTATTTCGAGCCGCTCACGCAAGAGGATGTGCTCAACCTTATTGATCGAGAGCAACCGCTTGGAGTCGTGCTGCAATTCGGCGGCCAGACGCCGTTGAAACTCGCGCTGCCGTTATCGAAGGCCGGTGTGAAGATTCTTGGGACAAGTCCGGATGCGATCGATCTGGCGGAAGATCGCGAACGGTTCCGTGAGCTGCTGATGAAGTTGGGATTGCGGCAGGCGGAAAGCGGAATGGCTCGATCGATCGAGGAATCCGTACAGATTGGGGGAAGGATCAGCTATCCGGTCATGGTCCGGCCGTCGTACGTCCTGGGCGGGCGTTCGATGCAGATCGTGTATGACGAGTCCGGCTTGCTGGAGTATATGCAATCGGCCGTGAAAGCGTCGCCCAAACATCCGGTGTTGATCGACAAGTACCTGGCCGACGCGATCGAAGTGGATGCGGATGCGATCTCCGACGGAACAACCGTGGTCGTAGCCGGGATCATGGAGCATATCGAGGAAGCCGGTGTGCACTCCGGCGACTCGGCCTGCTCGCTTCCTCCCTACACCTTGGACAAGGCCATCGTCTGCGAGATCGAACGCCAAATGCGCATGCTGGCCTTGGAACTCGGAGTCATCGGTCTGATGAATGCGCAGTTTGCCGTGAAAGATCGGACGATCTACGTGCTCGAGGTGAATCCTCGCGGATCTCGAACCGTGCCGTTCGTGAGCAAAGCGATCGGCGTGCCGCTCGCGAAGTTGGCCATGAAGGTCATGATGGGGCAGACGCTCAAGGAACTCGGTTTCACCGACGCTCCCATACCGGAGCATTTCTCGGTGAAGGAAGCCGTCTTCCCGTTCAATAAATTTCCCGGCGTCGATGTGCTGTTGGGGCCGGAGATGAAATCGACCGGCGAAGTGATGGGGATCGACGGCGATTTTGGATGGGCGTTTGCCAAATCGCAAGCGGGGGCCGGCGCAGGCCTTCCCACGATGGGGACGGCCTTCATCAGCGTGAAGGACACCGATCGTCCGGCGGCTCTTGAAGTCGGGAAGATCTTGACCAGGCTGGGGATGCGCATTCAGGGAACGAGCGGAACCGCCGGATACTTGCGCGACCATGGACTGTCCGTGGAAGTCGTCAACAAGGTGACCGAAGGAAGGCCGCACATCGTGGATCACATTAAGAACGGTTCGGTGGCGCTCGTGGTCAATACGGTGCGTACCGCCTTGGCTCATGCCGACTCCTTGTCGATCAGACGAGAGGCCCTGCATCGAGGCATTCCCTATTTTACGACCATGCGAGGGGCCCATGCCGCGGCGATGGGAATCGAAGCCATCCTGAAAAAACCTCTATCGATTCGTTCCTTGCAGGAGTATCATCGGGCCTAAACCGTCCAGGAGCCTGGAACATGCCCACACCGATTACAAAGAAAGGTTATGACGCGCTCAAAGCGGAGTTGGATCGGCTGCGGAAGGTCGAGCGGCCGAAAGTGATTGAGGCGATCGCGGAGGCGAGGGCCCATGGAGACCTCAGCGAAAATGCCGAATACGACGCCGCCAAAGAGCGCCAAGGATTCATCGAGTCTCGGCTCTCGGAGCTCGAGACGAAATTAGCGGAGGCCCGCATCGTTGAAATCGCGGGACGCACGAGCGATACCGTCGTCTTCGGCGCGACGGTGTCGGTCGTCGAGCAGGAGTCACAGGCTCAGAAGCGGTACACGCTGGTTGGCCAAGACGAGGCCGACATGAAGTTCAACAAGATTTCCGTGCAGTCGCCGGTCGGGCGCGCGCTCATCGGCAAGCGAGTCGGAGACTTTGTCGAAGTCAAAACCCCCGTGAAGATAGTCGAATACGAGGTCGTGGAGATCAAATTCGAGGAATGCTGACGTGCCGGCGTCGCGCCCTCTCATTGCCCTTCTGACGGATTTCGGCGAGCGCGACTGGTTCGTCGCGAGCATGAATGGTGTGATCCTGACCCTCAATCCCAATGCCAGGGTCGTCGATATCTCCCACCAAATTCCTTCCCATCAGATCGATGATGCGAGTTATGTGCTCGGGTCGTGCTACCGCCATTTTCCGGAGGGAACGATCTATGTGTGCGTCGTCGATCCTGGCGTCGGAAGCACGAGGCGCGCGCTGCTTGCCACCACGTCGCGCTATTGCTTTTTGGCCCCGGACAACGGCTTGCTCAGCCACGTGTTGGAACGCGAGCAGGATGTCAAGATTCGACAGATCGAGGAGACACGATATCGCCTGCCTTCGGAAGGGGCGACGTTTGACGGGCGTGATCTGTTCGCTCCGGTCGCCGCCATGCTTGCGAACGGGGAACCGCCTTCATTTTTTGGACCGGTGATCAACGATCCGATGAAGAGCTTGGTGTGGGCGCCTCAACAACAAGATCAAATCTTGATCGGACGGATCGAGTACATCGATCGATTCGGCAATCTGATCTCGAACGTCACGGCGAAGCAGGTACGGGAGTTCCAAGCCACTATCGGGCTCGCAAAGATCGAGATCCATATCGGAACCCATATCGTAACCAAGTTGGTGGGGAGCTACAGCCAAGGGGACGGCCAGAGTCCCGCGGCCCTGATCAACAGCGGAGGATTTTTGGAGATCTTCCTACAAGAAGCAAGCGCGGCTCGATGTCTGGAAGTTGACGTGGGAGCAGAGCTGCGACTCTGTTGAAGGCCGTTACCCGAATGTCCTGTCAGTGCTGAGGCCGATGACCCCACTACGATGACGGGATATCACAAATCTGCATGCAGGTGAGTGTTTCTTGTTCGGGGGTGTGGGGTATTGAGGGGACATTCAGTCGATGCGCAGGGACTCTATGGATTCCTTGAGGGTTTTCACCATTTTCTTCAACTCTTCGGCCGTTGTCGAGAGCGGCGGCATGAGGACGAGCACATTTCCGATCGGTCTGAGAATCAGCCTCTTGGCCCTGGCGATCATCGCCACCTGATGGCCGGCTCTGGCGCTCAAAGGATAGGGCTCTTTTGTCGCGTGATCTCGAACTAATTCAATTCCCGCCATAAGCCCGCTCTGACGGATATCCCCCACGCGAGACAGGCGACGGAATGGCTGAAGGAGTCGCGCCAGCAACTTGATCTTGGGTTGAAGTGTGACCAAGGTTTTTTCATTCCTGAATATGCTGAGATTGGCGAGCGCAAGGGCACAGCCGAGTGGATTACCGGTGAAACTATGGCCGTGGAAGAACGTCTTGAATTCATCGTAGCGCCCCAAGAATCCGCGATAGATGTCCTCGGTGGTCAAGGTTGCCGCCAGCGGCATGTACCCGCCCGTCAGTCCCTTGCTGATGGCCATGAGATCCGGCGTGACCCGCTCATGCTCGCAGGCGAACATTTTGCCTGTTCGACCAAACCCGGTCGCGACTTCGTCGGCAATCAACAACACATTGTACTTCGTACAGAGCTCACGGATTCGGTTTAGATAGCCGGGCGGCTGGGAGATCATCCCTGCGGCTGCTTGCATCAGCGGTTCGATGATGAATCCGGCGAGGTCGCGATGACGGCTCTTGAATAGCTGTTCGATCGGGTCGATGCAGGCCATCCGGCAGGAGGGGTAAGCGAGGTGGAGCGGACAGCGGTAACAATGGGGCGGTTCCGTCTCAAGAGTCGGAAAGAGCAGCGGCTTGAAGCGAGCGTGGAACACCTCGATGTTGCCGACGCTGACGGCGCCGATCGTATCCCCGTGATAGGCGAGTTTCAGGTGGAGAAACGTGTTCTTTGGTCCCGCCTCAGGATGGCGCTGTTGCCAGTATTGGACGGCCATCTTGAGCGCGATCTCGACCGCCGTCGAGCCATTGTCGGAATAGAAGACGCGTGTGAGTCCCTTCGGCGCGATTCGAATCAGCTCGCGCGCCAGCTCGATGGCCGGGGGATTGGAGAGACCCAGAAACGTGGAGTGGGCGATCTTGTCGAGTTGCTTCTTGAGCGCGCGGTCGAGCAGGGGATGTCGATGCCCATGCAGATTCACCCAGATCGACGAGGTGCCGTCGAGATAGGTTCTCCCCTCTGTGTCGATGAGGGACGAACCCTTTCCACGTTCGATGATGAGGGGTTCTTCCTGTTCCCACTCCTGCATCTGGGTAAACGGATGCCAGAGGTAACGATGGTCCCAGTCCCTGAGTTGTTTGGTAGAAGGTTGTCGAGCCATATCCTTGAGTCATGTAGTCATTTGTCGATGGTCAATCATGCATGTCGGTAAGAATTTGCTCGTCGATTGACCGATAGCCGGTGACGAATGACCGGCATCGGTCGCGAGCGGGGCGTGATTATAAGGGGGGGCGATGTCTTTGACAACCTCTGAGGCAGTTACTATAATGAACCGATTTTTTACGAATGGGCCAGGATTTGCAAAGCCTTATACGCAATTTTTCCATAATCGCTCATATCGATCACGGCAAATCAACCCTCGCTGACCGGTTCCTAGAAGCTACTGGCGCAGTCACTGCTCGAGAGGCGAAAGACCAGATCCTCGATGCCATGGACCTCGAGCGGGAACGTGGGATTACGATCAAAGCCCACGCGGTGGCCATCAAGTACCGGGCGCAAGACGGGAAGACCTATGCCTTGCATTTGATCGATACGCCGGGGCATGTCGATTTTACCTATGAAGTCTCACGGAGCTTAGCGGCTTGCGAGGGGGCGCTGTTGCTCGTTGACGCGACGCAAGGGGTGCAGGCGCAGACCATAGCCAATGTCAATTTGGCGATGGCCAATAACCTGACGATCCTTCCCGTCATCAACAAGATCGACCTGGCCAGCGCGGACGTCGAAGGCACGAAACATTCGATCTCCGAGGTCCTCCAGCTCGAAGCCGACGAGGCTCTGCCCATCAGTGCGAAGGACGGGAAAGGCGTGCCAGAGGTTTTAGAGGCGATCATTGCGAAGATTCCTCCTCCGTCCGGTGATCCCGAGGCTCCGTTCAAGGCGCTGATCTTCGATTCATGGTTCGACAACTATCAGGGGGTGATTGTCTTGGCGCGACTGCTGGATGGATCGATCAGGCCAGGCATGAAAATCAAAGTGATGTCGAACAATCGAACGTTTGAGGTCATGGAAGTAGGGCAGTTCACACCGAAACGAACCAAAAAGGCTGAACTGCTGACCGGCGAAGTCGGTTATTTGTGCGCGAACATGCGAGAGGTCGCCGACGTGAAGATCGGGGACACCCTCACCGATGCTGTCACGCCCACCGCCGCGCCGTTTCCGGGTTACAAGGATGTCAAGCCGTTGGTCTTCTGTGGACTCTATCCAACCGACACAGCCAGGTATGAAGATCTGCGGGACGCGCTGGTGAAGCTCCGACTAAACGATTCGTCGTTCGTCTATGAACCGGAAACATCCCTGGCCTTGGGGTTTGGTTTTCGATGCGGGTTCTTGGGCCTGCTTCACATGGAAATCATTCAGGAGCGGCTCGAACGCGAGTACAACCTGACGCTCCTGACCACCGCGCCGACCGTGGTCTATCGTGTCATGACGACGAAAGGCGACGTGTTAGAAGTCATGAATCCTTCTCAGCTCCCGCCGTCCAACGGTATCGAATCGTTCGAGGAGCCATTCATTCTGGCGTCGGTTATTACCCCCGAGCGTTATATGGGGGCCATTCTTCAGCTGTGCCAGGAGCGCCGCGGCATTCAACGCAGCATCCAGTTCCTGGATCCGACGCGGGTGATGATCAGTTATGAATTGCCGCTCAATGAAGTCATTCTTGATTTTTATGACAAGCTCAAGTCACGCACGCAGGGCTATGCCTCGCTGGACTACGAGGTGCTGGGCTATCGCGAGTCCGATCTCGTGCGGCTCGACATCCTATTGAACGGCGAGGCGGTCGATGCCTTGTCCTTCATTACCCATAAAGACCGGTCTGTTCAGCGTGGGCGTCAACTCGCCGAGAAAATGAAAGAATTGATTCCTCGACAGATGTATGAGATCGCCATTCAAGCGGCGATCGGGAGTAAGATTGTCGCGCGTGAGACCATTGGAGCAATGAAGAAGAATGTGCTGGCGAAATGCTATGGCGGCGATATCACGCGGAAACGGAAGCTGCTGGAAAAGCAAAAAGAAGGGAAGAAACGGATGAAAGCGGTCGGCAGCGTGGAAGTTCCTCAAGAAGCCTTCTTGGCGATTTTAAAGGTCGGAGACGAATGAACCTCGATCAAAATCCGAGAAATGCGGACAAGTTGGGCGGTTCGCCGCGGGCCGGGGATCCGGGGTCGCTTCCCGGAGCGAAGCTGGCGGAGAGCGCGAACCGACCGGCTCGGAAGTCCATCGTTCGGGAGTATGCGGAAGCGATCATCGTGGCCATGCTGCTCGCCTTCGCCATCCGAGTCTTCGTGGTCCAGGCGTTCAAGATTCCGTCGGGATCGATGATTCCAACGTTGCTGATCGGCGATCACATCTTAGTCAGCAAGCTATCCTATGGGCTGCAGTGGCCGACGGATTGCAAACTGCTCTGGAGCTTCCCGCCGGTCAATTGCTACACCTCCGCCACGGTGGTCACGTTCGGCAAGCCGCAGCGCGGCGACATCGTCGTGTTTCGCTTTCCGGAGGATGAAGAAAAGGACTTCATCAAGCGGATCGTGGGACTGCCCGGAGATACGATCCAGCTTCAGAACAAGGTCGTACTCGTGAACGGGCAACCGCTCGACGACAAAGCCTTTACCCAACGAATCGACCCGGGAATCATCGATAGCACCATCAACCCGCGTGACAATTTCGGACCGGTGACGGTCCCTGAAGGATCTTATTTCGTGATGGGTGACAATCGCGACCAGAGTCTGGACAGCCGGTTCTGGGGCTATGTGCGAGAAGAAAAGATCCGCGGCAAGGCATTTCGGATCTATTGGTCCTGGAATGGGCAGGGAAACTGGACGGAATGGGTTCGATGGGAACGATTCGGCAAGGCGATCCAGTAAAAAAAATCAGCGGCGTTTCTCGTCCGAGCGGAAACGCATCGGGTGAAACGGGTGAGACTCCATCGCCCAAGGCACTTCGTCGGCATCTGCAACGGTTTCCCCAGGCGTCCGTCCTGGTGATCGGGGATCTTATCCTCGATCATTACGTGATGGGGAGAGTGAGCCGGATTTCCCCGGAAGCGCCGGTCCCCGTCGTCCACGTCGAATCCGAGTCGCTTCGCCTGGGAGGGGCCGCCAACGTCTACAGCAATATTCTGGCGTTGGGTGGGAAAGCCCATCTCTGCGGTGTGATCGGAGCCGACCAAAGCGGAAAGCAGTTGCTCGCAGAATTGGGGCACACGCGTGGGGTGCTCGGCGGAATCGTGGTCGATCGGGAACGTCCGACGACCAAAAAGAGTCGCGTGATCGCACATAATCAGCAGATCGTGCGGTATGACATGGAAGGCCGTAGCGAGTTGAAAGCGGTCCTTAGACAGAAGATATTTCGGTATGTGGAATCGAAACTGCGGGAGTTGTCCTGTATCGTCGTATCCGACTATGCCAAAGGCGTCGTCTCTTCGGCGTTGATGTCGGAAATCACCAGGCTCGCCGCGTTACGACGGGTCCCGGTGATCGTTGATCCGAAGGTCGAGCATTTCAACTACTATAAAGGGGTCACCGTCATCACGCCGAACCATCTCGAGGCGACGCAAGCATCAGGCATGCACGGAGACGACAACCAAACGATCAACGAAGCGGGAGCCATGATCCGTCAGCGACTGGGGTGTCAGTCCGTCTTGATCACGCGCGGTGAAAAGGGAATGAGTCTGTACGAAGGTGACGGCGCTTCATGCCATCTCCCGACCAAGGCCCGGCAGGTCTACGACGTCACCGGCGCCGGGGATACCGTCATCGGAACGCTCGCATTAGCTCTTGCCGCGGGCGCAAGCATCAAGACCGGAGCGATCATGGCCAACCATGCGGCCGGAATTGTGGTGGGCATGGTCGGCACGGCGACGGTCTCGCCGAATCAATTGTCCGAGGCCTTTGGAGATGATGAGTAAGCCTTCACGATCGGTCACGGTTGTGATTCCCGCGAGGTACGGTTCCTCGCGATTCCCAGGGAAGCCGCTTGTCGAACTGAACGGCAAGCCGATGATTCAACATGTGTATGAACGAGCCGCTGCATGTCGAGCGGTCTCAAGTATTATGGTTGCGACCGACGATGAGCGTATCAAGCAGGCGGTCGAGCGGTTTGGCGGTCGAGTCGTCCTCGTAACGGGTGAGTATCGGACGGGGACGGATCGCGTGGCGGCCGTGGCGCGGATGTTCAATGCAGACTGCTTTCTTAATTTGCAGGGTGATGAAATTCCATTGAATCTGGAATTGTTGACCGATCTGATCGAGCCGTTTCTTGGGAGCGGCGCGAGTATGGGGACACTCAAGCGGGTGATGGACTCGACGGAAGACCTGCTCGATCCCGCCGTGGTGAAAGTCGTGACCGACGGCAAAGGGGATGCTCTCTACTTTTCGCGAGCTCCGATCCCGTTCGTGCGCGATGATCCGCAGCCGCAAGTGGTCGGAGGGCTTCACTATATCCATCTGGGGTTGTACATCTACACGAAAGACACCTTGCTTCGGTTGGCGGCCTTGCCGACGAGTCGGATGGAGGATGCCGAAAAGCTTGAGCAGCTCCGTGCGTTGGACCATGGGATTCGCATCCGCGTCTGGGAAACCAAACATGCCTCGCTGCGGGTCGATCGACCAGACGATGTGCCCGACGTCGCAGAACGACTACAGGACTTTGAGGTGGTCAAACGTGAAGTACAGAACAGCAGCATGTTTCCCAAGTCATGAGCGCCAGAACCGGCGTGGATCGATCTGATGTCCATGAATGAGGGCACCCATGAGTAAATTCATTTTTGTGACCGGGGGAGTGGTCTCCTCACTCGGGAAAGGCCTGGCCTCAGCCTCCATCGGAAACCTTCTCGAAAGTCGCGGCCTGAAAATCACCTTTCTCAAACTGGATCCCTACATCAACGTCGACCCCGGGACGATGAATCCCTATCAACATGGGGAAGTCTATGTCACGGACGATGGAGCCGAAACCGATCTGGATCTCGGGCATTACGAACGGTTCACGAGCTTGTCGTTGACCAAAGAGAGCAATTACACGACCGGTCGGATATATCACTCCGTGATCACGAAGGAGCGGCGAGGCGATTATCTAGGGGGGACGGTTCAAGTCGTCCCGCATGTGACGGATGAAATCAAGCAGACGATCATGCGCATTTCCAAGGGCATCGACGTCACGATCGTCGAGATCGGCGGCACGGTCGGCGACATCGAAAGCTTGCCATTTCTCGAAGCGATCCGGCAGATGCCGTACGACGTGGGTCGCGACAACGTGTTGTACGTCCACCTGACCTTGGTGCCCTACATCGGCACGGCCGGCGAGTTGAAAACCAAGCCGACGCAACATTCCGTCAACAAGCTTCGTGAGATCGGTATCCAGCCGAACATTCTGTTGTGCCGAACCGACCGCTATATTTCCCCTGAGATCAAGGGGAAAATCGCCATGTTTTGTAACGTAGACAAGGACGCCGTCATCACCGCCAAAGACGTCGAGACCATCTACGAAGTGCCGATTGTGTTTCGAAAAGAGGGATTGGACGAATTGATCGTTCGCCAGCTCCATATGGAAACCGGGCAGCCCAATCTTCGCGAGTGGGACGCGATGGTCCAGAAGATCAAACGGCCCAAGCATGAACTCTCCGTCGCGCTGGTAGGGAAATACGTGGGGTTGAAGGAGTGCTATAAAAGTTTGGGAGAAGCCTTGATTCACGGCGGGATCGACCATGAAACCAAGGTCAATATCAATTGGATCGAGTCCGAAGATATCGAGCGGCAAGGGACGGAGCGGATTCTGCGCGAGGCGGACGGTATCTTGATTCCTGGTGGGTTCGGGACCAGAGGGATCGAGGGAAAAGTAACCACCATCAGGTATGCGCGCGAACGTCAGGTGCCGTTCCTCGGCCTATGTCTAGGGATGCAATGCGCCGCGATTGAGTTTGCGCGGAACGTCGCCGGATTGGCGGGGGCCAACAGCTCGGAGTTCGACGAGCGGTCACCCCATCCCGTCATTCATCTCATGCCCGATCAATATGGTGTCAGTGATAAAGGTGGGACCATGCGACTCGGGTCGTACCTCTGCAAGCTGGGAGAGGGAACACTGGCGCAGAAGATGTATGGGGTGAGTGAAGTCCGCGAGCGACATCGTCATCGGTATGAGTTCAACAATGCGTATCGGGAGCAGCTGACCGCAAAGGGGCTTGTCCTGAGCGGACTCTCTCCGGATGGTCGTCTCGTCGAGATTATCGAGCTGAAGGATCATCCCTGGTTTTTGGGCACCCAGTTCCATCCCGAGTATAGTTCGCGTCCGCACCGACCACATCCGTTGTTCAGCGGATTCGTGGGGGCGGCGTTGAGGAGAAAACTAGGACACTAGTCGTAGGCTATGGCGCACGAAGTTCAGATCGGGTCGTTCAAAGTCGCTCAAGGGCAGCGTCCGTTTCTGATCGCCGGACCCTGCGTGATCGAGAGTGAGCAGGTGGTCATGGAAACGGCCGGCCGAATCGCCGAGATCGCAAAGGCATTAGGAATCCCGTACATCTTCAAGTCGTCCTTCGACAAGGCCAATCGAACATCCATCACGTCGTTTCGCGGCCCCGGTCTTGAGAGGGGTCTTGCGGTGCTCAGGAAGGTCAAGGAGCAGTTTGCCTTGCCTGTCCTCACCGATGTGCATACGGAGGAACAGGCGACGGAAGCCGGGAAGATGGTGGATGTGCTCCAAATCCCGGCATTTCTCTGCCGGCAAACGGATCTGCTGATCGCGGCCGCAAAGACCGGAACCGTCGTGAACGTGAAGAAGGGCCAGTTTCTCTCGCCGAAGGAAATGGGCAACGCCGTGAAGAAGATCGAGGAGTGCGGGAGTCGTCGGATTCTGCTCACCGAGCGCGGCTCTTCATTCGGGTACAATAATCTGGTTGTCGATATGCGGTCCTTTCCCATCATGCGGGGTTTCGGCTATCCTGTCGTCTTCGATGCGACCCATAGCGTTCAGTTGCCGGGCGGGGGAGGGACACAATCCGGCGGCCAACGTGAATTCGTCGAGCCATTGGCTTGCGCGGCGGCCGGAGCCGGTGTCGACGGATTTTTCATGGAAGTCCATCCGAACCCTGATGAGGCCTTGTCAGATGGACCGAATATGGTCCCATTGCATGAATTGAAACCGTTATTGGAGCGGGTTCTGCGAGTATGGAACGCGACAAACCAGCGAAGCTGACACAGACTGTTCGAACCTCGAAGGCAGAGAAAGGCCAGAGTAGTCTTGCCGAGGGACGGCGTGTGCTGGAAATCGAAGCACGTGCGGTCGAAGCCTTAATCGAACGACTGGATGAACGGTTCGTCAAGGCGGTGGATGTGTTCGCTCGCTGTAAGGGGAAGGTGGTCGTGTCAGGGATGGGCAAATCCGGTCTGATCGGGCAAAAAATCGCCGCGACGCTGGCGAGCACCGGCACCTCCTCATTTTTTCTGCATCCGGCCGAAGGCGTCCATGGGGATCTCGGCATGTTGGCTCGCCGGGATGTGTTGGTGGCGATCTCGAACAGCGGTGAGACCCAGGAGTTGCTGCAGTTGCTTCCGTTCGTGAAGCGCTTGGGAATTCCGGTGATCTCGTTTACAGGTCGGACGAACTCCACCCTGGCGAAAAACTCCGACGTCGTGCTGGACGTCTCGATTGCGGAGGAAGCCTGCCCGATGGGATTGGCGCCGACCGCCAGCACGACCGCCACGCTGGCCTTGGGGGACGCGCTCGCCGTGGCGTTGTTACAGAAACGGGAATTCAAGGAAGAAGACTTCGCCCGATTCCATCCCGGCGGCACGTTGGGACGCCGGTTACTCGTGAAGGTGAAGGACCTCATGCATGCCGAACCGGACATCCCCACGGTGCAAGCCTCCGTCGGCGGCATGGCGGCCATGTTGGAGATGACGGCCAAGAAACTCGGCATGACGACCGTCGTGGATCAGGATGGGTTGTTGCTCGGCGTCATTACCGATGGAGACTTGCGGCGGTTCATCCAACGGGGGACGGATCTCGTCAATACGACGGCCGGAGAGCTGGCCACGGTTGATCCCAAGACCATTGGTCCGGATGAACTGGCCGCCAAGGCGGTCGAGATGATGGAACGGTTTTCAATCACGACGTTAGTGGTGACGGAAGATGGGCGGGTCATCCGCGGCGTGGTTCATCTTCATGACCTCTTGAAAAATGGGATCGTGTAGAGGATCGAGAGAACTATGAATCGCGTCTTGGAAGCGTGGCGAGACATCGGAGCGGAATCGATCAATGTTCCCAATCTCTTGACCCTCGCCCGCATTCTCTTGATTCCGGTCTTCATCATTCTCTTCGTCCATCCGACGCCCAGCCAGTCGCTGGCAGCCGCCGTCGTATTCGTCGTGGCGGCGGTGACGGATATGTTGGACGGGTATATCGCCCGTCGAACGGGCCAGGTGACGAAGCTCGGGAAGCTGCTCGATCCGATTGCGGACAAGCTCCTGGTTCTATCCGCGTTGATTCTCCTCATGAACGTGGACCGAGTCAGCGCGCTGGTCGTGTTGCTGATCGTCGCGCGGGAATTGGCGGTGACGGGAATCCGCGCCATTGCTGCAGGGGAAGGGATGATCATTCCGGCGGAGACGACCGGTAAATACAAGATGGCGCTACAAGTGGTGGCGATCATCCTCCTGATTCTGGAAGGCACAAGGCTCGCGGCCTTCGGCAACCTCCACTTGGCTGGGATTGTCACCTTATATCTCTCGCTGGTGCTTGGCTATATCTCCGGCGGTCAATATGTGTGGAGCTTCTGGAGGCAGGTCCTTGCCAAAGAGCTGTAGACAGGATGTTGAAACTAGCCCCCAGCTTCGTTCTCGCATCGTTCAGACCCTCAACATACCCCAGAGGGTATGCCTCGGCCCTTCACTCGCTGCGGCCTCGCTGGATGTCTAGTTTGAACATCCTGTAGTACGTTGAATTGGATTTCTCTATCAACTCGCGAAGCCCGGCCTGGCATAGGTGGAGAATGGCAGGCCCTCTTTCGAGTGCTATTCTTCGTCGTCGGTGCCAGTCTCTTCTTCCTCGTCACAGCCTGTACAGAGAATACGACGCCTCCACCACTTGAAGCGTTTGCCTACCCGAGTGGGGGCGGCCGCTGTCCGGCAGGGTCCCGAGCTGGAGCGGCCGGTGCGACCGATGGAAAAGTTTCCGCTGGCGGCATTCGGTACATGGTTCGCACACCGTCCAACTATGATGCGACCTTTGCCCATCCTCTCCTGATGGTCTATGCCCCGGCCGGACCGAGTCGATGGGGAACGGAGCGGTTTATGGGACTCACGACTGCGGCGACTGGCGCTGGGTTCGTGGTGGTCTATGCCGATCACCGGCAGTTGAATCTTCCGACTGTCGAGCAGCTTGGAGCGATTCCTGGGCTGGTTGTGAACGAATGGTGCATTGACGAGCAACGGGTCTTTGTCACCGGTCACTCGGATGGCGGTACGGTAACGATGGCGTTGGCCCTGCTTGAGAAGACGAGAAAGATTCCGGCGGCTATCGCACCGAGCGCGGCTGGATGGACCGGAAAGGACCTCGAAGGCTTTCAATGCCGAGAGCCACTTCCAGTGATGATCATGCATAGCAGGAACGACAGTTTGTTTCCAGGCTGGGGAGCTCAGACATCAGCCTGGTGGGCAGCCTGCAATCATTGTGATGTCACAAAGACGATAGCGCTGGAAGGAGGCTGTCGTGCGTATCAGGGCTGTGCCTCAGGAGGGGCGACGTGCTACTGCGAAGGGACGGGCAGTCATCGCGACTGGCCGAATCTGAATCGAATCATGCTGGACTTTTTCACGCACCCGGAAAACTATCGATGACGGTTGTGCGGCAGGCCTCTCGCAACAGTTGAAATCGACATCCTGCCGCCTTGTGTCTCTTTCCTTCCTGTGATAATCCCTTCGCCCTGAGTCCTTCGACGGGCTCAGGCTAAATTTGTCGAACGACATACTGCGAACGTAGTTTTTGATCTCGATAGAAAGATGGACCATCAAGGACTCATTGGCGGACTGGCGATCATCGGATATCTGTTGGGAGCTGTCCCCTTTGGGGTCGTCATCTCGAAGGCGATGGGACTGCCTGACCCCCGCACGGTCGGGAGCAAAAATGTCGGATTTACGAACGTGCTGCGTGTGTCGGGCAAGAAACCCGGTATCCTGACGCTGATCGGAGACATGGGTAAAGGGTGGGTGATGGGCTTTGCGGCGACACAGCTGCTGCAAGACGAATGGGCAATTCTTCTCGTCGCACTCGCTCCGTTTGTGGGACACCTCTTTTCGCCGTTTCTCGGATTCAAAGGGGGGAAGGGCGTCGCGACCGCACTTGGTTCTGTCCTTGGCGTCGCGCCGCTGATCGGCCTGTTACTCTTGTTGACTTGGATTGGAGCAGTGGCTCTGTGGCGGTATTCTTCTGGCGGAGCACTAACGGCGTTCGGACTTTTTCCGATCATTGCCGCCCTGGCTCGACCCACTGGTCCATTCATTCTGTTCTCGCTCATTGTGACTGGGTTGATCGTGATTAAGCACAAGGGGAATATTGAACGGTTGTGGAAGGGGACGGAGAGTCGGATCGGGCAGCGCGGCTGATCCTCTCTGCTCGCCCACCGCGCACGCGGGACTTATCAGACTTAATCAGATCAGGCGGTGCTCGGTGGATGCGCGCACGTAAGGACCGACCCGCACTGCCCTCAGGGAGTGGAGAAAGAAGGAGTCGTTCCATGTGCGCAGTTATGGATTCAACCGGGCCACCCTTGTGGGGAGAGGAGATGAAGAAGTTTGGAAGCACCATTTGTAGGTACTCGCCGAACGCGCGCGCTCAGAAGGCCTCGTTCCATGCCAGATCGGGTCAAGAGTGCAATTTTGGAAAAACCAGTTGCGTGATCTGGCCTTCTACGAACACGATAACACTCTCACTCTAATTTCTAAATGAGGCATCACCTTGGAAATTGTACTCTGACCCTATTAATTCCGCTGAGCTTTTATCAGATGGTTGGAGCGCCTTATAATGTGCGGCATATAGCTTATTTTCCCAATGGATTTTTTAGATAAGACGCGGCTACCTCGATAGCTTTTTCTGTCGTAGATTTAGAAACAGTTTCTAGAAGTTCTTTCCCTCGTGCCTTCCAATAACCATCTGGAACCTGCACGTATTCCATTGAGGCTTTTAGTATTTCGAGCCGGTGGATCCAGTGAGGCACAATATTTCTTAAACGAGACGTAATATCTTCGTGGGGGTGTTGTGGCCATTTTTCTAGAATGAATTCTGAACCAGAGAAATGGTTTCGCATAAACACCAGAGTTTTTTCTCGTAAGATTTCATGCTTTCTATGATTCACCCACCCATCTTTAATAGCCTCCGTGCATGTTTGAGGGTTGTAATCGGGACTATCTTCGAGCTTTTGACAGCAACTGTTCCATGTCTCCCATTCACGGATCAATTTATCAATCTCTTCACTTACCCATGCCTTATTGGGGTTTGTTATAGCAAAAATAGGGAAGATTTCCTTATTGATCATGGCCAGTACGTGTTCCTTTTTCTAGTGCACAAAACCATTAAGTGCACTGATTTGCATAGTACGCGCAGCTATCGAAACTGGGGCGGGATTCTTGCGCATGCTTCATCACTTGTCAACGGTTCTCCAGAGCGATGCTTTCGCGTGCTATACAGATCGGCATAGCCGTGTGATTACTTGAAAGGGAGGGTTCACTCGGACCAGCGCATCTGCTGGGCCGGGCACACATTGTTCTCCCTCCATTCAGTCCGTATGTGTGAATCATAGTAGTTCTGGCGGACGGAACCGATCTCAGCGTGTAGGAGTACCTTATGGAAACTACCGCGCGACGATGCTGACTTGTGCGGAATAGCCGAGTTGCGTGAGGAGGTGTTCTCAGTGACGAATGGTCGGAAAATGAGCAGGATCGAATTCCCAGTCCATCAGCGCAACTCGCCCGAGCCATCATCGTTTAACACTCCGAAGTGCGCACACGACCGAATCCAGCAGCGTTGAATGATCTGCGCCGCGGAGATTGACGGTTCCTGCGATGGCTGCGCCGCCGGCCGGCCAGAAATACGCAAACGCACCCCAGACGCCGGTCGCGCCTATGATTTCCTCTCCACACGCCAGATTTACGCCGATCCCGAGGCCGTAACGGAGATACCGCGCCGAGCTGTCGGGCGGCCATAGGAGTCCGTCGCGCCAGGTGATCAGCTCTGTGAGCCAACGCTTGTCGAAAAGCGCTCCACCGAAGAGCCCACAGAGAAATTTGACGAGATCATCCGCCGTGGTGACGAGCCCTCCGCCGGCCCAGTCAAACGACGTATTCAGAGGCAGCAGATCGCGCTGTCCGTCGTAGTGATGAGAGACCTCGGAGCCCCGTGGCGGCTCGTGCCACTCGAGGTAAGTTGAGTCCATCCGTAGCGGGTCGAAAATCAGCGATCGGTAGGCATCGGCGAGGTGGCGATCGACAAGCCGTTCAATGGCAAGACCCACGAGCACGTAGCCGGTATCCCCATAGGAGAAGTCAGTTCCCGGCATAAAGGCGAGCCGATTCTCTTCGATCGCTGCCTCGACCAGCTCCTCCGGGCGCCACATCCGGTTGGGATCGGCCTGCACCCGCGCTTGAAATCGGTCGCGGAAGAAGTAGTCGGGGAGCCCGCTCGTATGGTTCAGCAGCCGGCGGATGGTGAGGGTGTCGACGGTTTCGAGCCCTTCAAGGCCGCGAAGCAGCATGACGAGGTTCGGCGGAAGGAGCGGGGTAATCGGACTGTCTAGGTCCCAGCGGCCCTCCGCTGCCAGACGAACGGCGGTCGCGGCGGTCACAGCCTTGGTCACGCTAGCCGCTCGAAATGGATCGTCCGGCTGCAGCGGCCGAGGGTGTCCTTTCGCGAAGAGCCCGCTCGCGCCGGAGAAGGCGATCCCCAGCGGAGGCGCATCGATCACGATGATGGCACCCGGTGCACCGGCTGCCACGCACTCGTCGAGTGCTGCCTGAATGGCTGATGTAGCAAGCGTCTCTGATGCCATGCTGGGATCCTCGTTGTGGGACACAGCGCCGCTCGGAATAGTGAGTTCGCTGACCGGCGTCGCATACCCGGTGACCGAAAAGAGGGGAGTGATTTTTACGCCTACCCCACCACTTGTCAACGCTCTCCATATCACAACTGCCTATTGCGTGAAGGAGCGAACCAACTCTGGGGGAATATCCGACGGGTAACTACCGGCCGACGATGCTGACTTGTGCGGAATACCCGAGTTGGAAAAGAAGTTGCTCGCAATCTTCCCAGGTCAAACCGAAGGCACGCACGTCAGCGACGCCGATCCTCGCCACGACGTCGCAAATGGTCGGAAGATGAGCTGGATCGAATTCCCCGTCCATCAATGCCGATTCCACTCAGGCTATCAGGCTCTCCAGCGATAACTCATGTCGCTGGTGGGCGGCAAGCTTTTCAACAACGGTCTCGCGCGTGATGAGCTTGATGGTGGTCATACTCTCCAATGTTCTAAGCCTACCGGATAGTTGTGCCGATCCTCAACTCATGCCGATATAAAGGTAATGATGTCCTGGTGAGGAGAAACACCAGTGAATGTGGCGCGGTGGGGCTGTCCGCCGCGACAAGATTTGAACGATACACCAGAGGGGACAATTGGCCTCATCGAATTGACTCTCTTCCACCCCCTTCATATAATGCGACCCATCCGTCGTTTTCCTTATCCGACCTGCACTTATGCGATCGTTCTTCAAGGGACATACAGCAGAAAAACTAGCCGGCATTCGAGCTGGCTTGCGCCATGCGTTTGCCGTTCAGCCTGAGTCTCAGCCGCTCGCCATTGAAGATGTCCGATTGCTGGAGCGGATTGCCGAGACGATCGTCAAGCGTGGGATGGCGGCTCCGGCGACGATGTTCTTGGAATCCATGGGGCCGATGAATTTTCTGGGGAGTCAGGCCCTGCATTTCCTCACGCCGATCATCGATTGCGCGTTCAACGTCAAGGAAGTCGAGCAAGTTGCCCGCT
>CAYTAS010000027.1:0-35835 GCA_964435885.1 uncultured Nitrospira sp.
CTAGAATTCGCGCGCTTCTTCCTTCGTGGGCCGCTCGTGTCGGACCAATGTCAGATGGCAGACACCTAACTTTTATGCGTATTGGCCAATCACTCCCTTCATCCTTCGAGGAGGTCCAACCTCCGCCCATACGCTACTGCCGTGTTCCGACGGACAACCGGTCATTCCCCGTGAGGGCACTGAACACCGACGAAGCCTATCTCGTCCAGAACTTTGAATGTGTAGAAGCACTCGTCGCTCGTGGAGCCGACAGTGCGCGCATTGCCATCAGCGCATGCCCGCCACCTGAAGGTCCAGCGCCCGGATATTCCCAGATCGCACTCGGCAGTCCTCTTGTCCCCGCCTCACCCTTCACATTCGACCAATCGATCGTGATCGTACTTCCCACCTACAACGAACGGTCCAATCTTGAAGCCCTTGTCGATGCGATCAGTCAGTATCTGGTCGCTGATGTTTTGATCGTCGATGATAACTCACCGGATGGAACCGGCCAACTAGCCGATCAACTGAGCTGCAGGTACAGGCATATCCATGTCTTGCATCGGCCCCAAAAGCAGGGGCTTGGGCCGGCCTATTTGGCGGGATTTGAATGGGCGCTTCAACGGAAGTATGACCGTATCATCGAAATGGATTGTGACTTCAGCCACGCGCCTTGGGACCTCCCCCGCTTGGTCCACGGCAGCCGAACCGCCGACCTGGTTATCGGCAGTCGCTACGTCTCCGGTGGGGGCACCGACAACTGGGACGCGAGGCGACGCTTGGTGTCTCGCTGCGGCAACACCTATGTGCGCGTCTTGTTAGGCCCCATGATCCATGACTGGACGGGAGGGTTTCGATGTTACCATCGCGAACTGTTGCTGAAGATGCGCCTTCATACGGTGCGCGCCAAAGGGTATGTCTTTCAGGTAGAGTTGGCCTGGCGGGCCGTTCATCTCGGCGCAGAGATCCGTGAACTACCGATTCGTTTCACAGACCGCGTACAAGGTCAGAGTAAGCTCGGCTGGCCGTCCCTCATCGAAGGACTCGTGGAAGTGCCCAAAATGTGTTTTCACCGTTCATGAATCGTGAGGAGCCGCTCTCAGCTGGTTTCTCGCCTCCGGCAGGAGTCGAGTAAAGAAACTGACGACTCGATGGCTTCAAGTTCGGACAGATCGATCACCAACTCATCCTTGGCATTCGCCAAGATTTCATCGAGCATACTGCTTTTCACAGGAACGACGGCCTTCTTGGGCTGAAACTGCAAGTCAAAGCCTTTTGCCGCAGTCGGCCGCATGGGATATCGACGATCATAGATCATGCCGTAAGCCGGAATGCCATAAATGATGCGCCAGTTGCCCAAGAGCATGTGTAGTTCCGTCCCCCGAATGTAAAGCCCTCCCGTCGTGATAATGCGCCTCGCAAAGGTCTGCGGCTCGCTCAGGTAGAACGTGACTCGTTCATTGTATTTCGCCTCCGCAAGCGCCTCCGCCAATCTCACAGAGAGCAACGTCAATTCCTCGTCCGTGAATGCCGGCACTAACGGGGACTCGCCGCGAAACCATCGTTTCAGCGCAATCCAATGCTCTTGCACCATTAATCCCGACAGGATCTTCCGTAATTTTTCAGGTTCGATGACAAAGGGGTGTGCGTGATGAGTCGGCGGCCATTCCACTAGTACTTCCGAGTCTACTTCCAACCGCACGAAATTCACCGGGTCTTCATAGATAATCCTCGATGGCACATGTGGAACGGCACAACCGGCCAGTATCGCGCACACCAGTGCGCCCCGTGAAACGTCAAGCGTAAATCGTGAAAGGCTGTTCCGAATCATTCCTCTTCTTTCTCCCACACCCTTATACGTCTTTACCTTTCACCTGTCATTGATTGATATGGTCATCTCCGCGCGCTCCAACGGATTGTCCCGCCCATCCCGTTTCATGTTCACGATTGTATCGGCGACGTCCATACCACTCTCGACCTCTCCGAACACAGTGTATTGCCAGTCGAGGAAGTTGGCATCCGAGACACAAATAAAAAACTGTGACCCGGCGCTATCAGGATCATTGGCTCTGGCCATCGAGACGATGCCACGCTTGTGCGGTGTACTATTGAACTCAGCCTTCACCTTGTAACCAGGCCCACCCATCCCATGCGATGAGCGGTCAGCCGTCTTACTATTGGGATCTCCCCCTTGGATCATGAAACCAGGAATGACACGGTGAAATGTCGTTCCATCATAAAACCCTTCTTTGGAAAGCTTGATGAAGTTATTGACGTGACCTGGCGCCACGTCCGGATAGAATTTGAGTACGATCTCTCCGATTGGTTGCCCCTTTGTCGTGACCGCGATAGTGGCTCGTGTGTTCTTTGAAACATCGCTCATGAGAAACATCCTTTCTATGCTTATCGGAAGAGAAACGGAGGCGGGGCGAGTCCGACCTCCAGCCCTTGATTCACCGCTATCCAGGAAAGGCCGTCGTCGCTACGGAATACCCCGGAACTCGTCCCTGCATAAAGCCCTCCTTCTCCCGCCTCGAGCAAGACCTGAATGGACAGGTTCGTGAGCCCCCTATTCAGAGGCATCCACTGCTTTCCTTGATCCGTCGTCTTAAAAATTCCGTGCCCTGTGGCAACGACCACTCCATGGGCGCTCAAGACAATGCCACGGATGGAGTCGTTTGGAAGGGCCCTACTGATAGGACGCCACGTCAGCCCTCCATCCATGCTGCGAAAGACGCCTCCATCGAACGTCCCGGCAAAAATACTCTGATCCTGATCGATCATCAGCACGCGGATGAAGTTCTCGATCATACCTTCATGATCCTTCAGACCATGCCGGACACGAACCCACCCTGATGAACGAGGGGCAAGTCGAAAAATCCCTTTTCCTGAGGTCCCGGCAAACAAGGTTCCGTCTGACGCACGCGCCAGCGAATGGACCAGAGTTTCATCAAGCCCCGTGGTGACAGGCACCCAATGGTCATCGGCGCCGCGTAGGCGATAGACGCCGTCGCCCGTACCGGCATAGAGATCAGGATCGACCGCCAGGAGCGATTTGACTTCCAGCCGTTTGAGCCCCTCATTCACAGCCTGCCAAGTCTTGCCTTCATCGCGAGACCGGAACACTCCTCCACGAAATGTTCCGGCATACACAATCCCGTCCTTCGTGACCGCCAAACTCAGAATAAAGGGATCAGCGACTCCATCTCCCACTGGGCTCCAGATTGCGCCGCGATCCATGGTCCGAAAGACGCCATGCCCAAACGACCCCGCATAGACGACCCCGTTGCCACCGATCGCAAGCGCCTGTACGCTTGTCGCAGATTGCTCAGGAGGCCCTGATGTCGGCGGAGAATCGGCAATCGCCTGTACTGTCGGCACCACCATCGCGTGTATCGACAGCGGTTCCGCTCCTTGAACCACACCAAGAACACCACCGCCCCACAATAGGAGAATCAGCCAGACCGTTCGTACCGGCTCGCTCATAATGACCTGGAGTCTCATCGCATTCTGGTTCCTGCCGTCTTGTACGGCACATCAGGGTCCGTCGGCAAATCCATCTCCTCTCGGTCCTGATTGTTTCCAAACAAGCGGGCGCCGACGATCCCGACTTCATACAGCAACATCAGAGGAACTGCCATCAGCATCATCGTAAAGAGCGTCGCATCCGGTGTCACCACGGCGGAAATGATAAGGCAGAGTAAAACAGCATGTTTCCGGTACCGTGCGAACATCTGAGCCGAGACCGCGCCGATCACGGTCGCCAGCGTCATCGCCAACGGCAGCTCGAACGCACAGCCAAAAATCAGCAGGAATTTCACGTTGAAATCAATATAAATTCCCACGCCCAGCTGCGGAGTGATATCGCGATCGAGCCCGAAACTCACAAACCAGTCGATCACGAGCGGCAAAATGACGGCATTGCAGAACACCATCCCCAACCCGAACAACGCGCCGGCCAGCATGAACAGCGGGATCGCCCATCGCTGTTCTTTGGGCAGCAGCGCGGGTTCGATCAACTTCCAACACTGGTAGAAAATGACCGGTAAACTCAGGATGAAGGCCGCCAGCAACGACACCTTGATGGAAGCGAACAACGCTTCCGTCGGTCCATAAAACGCCAATTGATTCTCGAACGGTCGATTCAGCCACGCGACCATGTCGGCAGAAAACGAGAACGTCAGCACAAGCAGTCCTAACATCGTCGCACCGACGATCAGCAATCGGCGCTTGATGTTTTGGAGGTGGGCGGCAAGTGGATGGACGATGCGTTCCATAGTGGTCGCCCGGCAACCGGTGCGGGACAGGCCTCACGGTATTCTATCGTGCCGGTTCCAGTCGTCGGTCGCGATGGAGGCGAATAAACTCCGCAAGCCTGTCCTTCGCGGCCAATTTTTCTTTTTGGATTCGTTTCTTCTCGATCTCTTCATTCGGCGTCAGGACATGGCGCTTCTGCAACTCATTGAGCTCAAGATCCAGACGATGGTGAGATTCCTCCAGCTCGCGAAATTCGGTGTTGGTGCGGCGAAGCTGTTCAACGATCGCATCTTCCGTCAACATACGACACCTCCTGGTTAGAGTGAGTCTGTCGAGGTTGATTCACCTCCTGCGCAACACATTGGCATATTCTGCCGACCGCTCGGCATGACAAGCGGATTCATTTCCATCAGCACGGCATCTTCGATTGGGTTGGAATAATACTGTGGGCGTGTCCCGACCTGAACAAACCCCATCCTGGTGTAGAGCGAGCGCGCGGGCTCGTTCGAAGCTCTGACTTCCAGAACCGCCCGAGTCGCCGCCAGATCGAGTGCCATGCGGAACGCTTCCACCGCCAGGGCCGTTCCAACCCCTTGCCTCCGCATCGACTCTCGCACTGCCAGATTCATCAGGCGCAGCTCTTCAAAGACGATCCAGAAACAATGATACCCGACGATCGCGCGCTCTTTCCCTGCCGATGACTGCCCACGATGCACCGCGACGAGAAAGTGCGCAAACTGATTCCCCATGAACTCCGCTTCAAGCATTTTGCGCGTCCAGGGTGAGGAGAAGCAAGCCTCTTCCAAAGAGAGGATATCCGTCAGCATCGCCGGCGTAGCCGGAATGATGTGCAATCCTGAAAGTGCCTTGTCGATGGTCATTCGTTCTATCTGTTCTTGCGTCGACGACGATGCGCCTGTCTCGCCCCAACTTTCTTCTCTACCCTGCTCCGACGTCGTGCCACGGGTGAGAGGCCACCCGAGCGTTCGTACTGGATTTCCGCTTCGGCGCGTTGCACGTACAACGGCGCCACGGCGCTCCCGGCAATTTCGCCTCGCCGTATGCGCTCTATCCCAATACAGGCCACGTGAATCGCCGAAGGTCTGAAGGCATGATCCGGCCCAACCGTGACCGTCACCGACTCGGGCAAGGCCGCTCGAATTTCAGCCTCCATCGATGACCATCCAAGCCCGAATACTATACTCTGGTCGGCCAGGCTCTGGGCGAGAGCTCTGGGGGTGCCGACCTGCTCGCTCACTATCCGTTCACACTGCTCCCCGCCTATCCAACGAAACACCGCCCAATAGACTTCGTCTCGACGACTGACCAATACGGGACAGAGGGGACGAGACTCCCCTTGAAACGCCCGCGCCATCGCTTCCAACGTGGGAACCAGCGCGAGTGGAAGCCCGCTGGACGCTCGCAGGCCCAGGCAGGTCGCAAGACCGACACGGAGCCCCGTGAACGAGCCGGGCCCGACTGAACAGCAGAGACCATCAAGCTCGCTGAGCCGCACCTGAGATTTGGCGAGCAGTTGATCAATGGCCGGCAACAGCAGAGACCCGTGTGCGCCACCCGCTTCCTGCTCATGAACACCCAACACCCGCGCATCGTCGAGGAGCGCCACACTCTGCCATGCGGTGGCCGTTTCAACCGCGAGGATTTTCATCGTGCATTAGGAAACCTGCCCTAAGTCTTCTACGTTGATCGCTTGGTTCTGATGCAACTCATGGAATGTCACCTGGATCGTTCCCTGCCCCTGCCCGTCGACGAGAGAAACCTTGAATGGACGTATCATCCGACTATCCTGCCCGACGACCGACCGCGTAGGCCCTAATCCCGAATCATTAAGCTTCCTAAAATCGTCGTATTGGATCATCGCTTCCACTTCGCCGCTCACACCCAGCCGATCTTCTTGTACCACTAACAATCGACGGTCAAACCAGAGGCGGCGGATGGCCCGACGCGCTGAACCCCCTCCACTGCTGTCGGCCGTGTACACGTCGAGACGATACCGGTCACGATCCTCGACGACGTTCACGGTTTCCTCTTTGCTGATCGACCTTGTCCCAAGAACCCCGCCGACCGCCCAGGCACTCAATTGGGAGAATCGCGCAAGCTGCCCTAATTCTTTCATTTCGGATGGCCGCCCAGTATACACTTTCCCTTCCAGCGGCAAACGGAGCGTATACCGATCATCCGCTTGTACAAATTCAAACAGCTCACCTCCAAAGGGTGTAAAACCTCGAAGGCGCAACGCGTTGGGGCGACGATAATGGACGGTTCCTTCCACCCGTGTTGAGATTGGGAGAAGCCCGCCTTTTACTTTCGCCGTGAACAATCCCTTCATCGAATGAACGGCGGCGTCTCGCTGCCGCAACAGCGTCGTGAGTTCCTCAGCCGTCACCTGTTTCAACGGCGGTTCTTCTCTCGGAGCAAAGAGCGCACAACCGGCAAGCCCTGCCCCTGCAAGGACAAAGATGAGGCATGAGCGAACCCAGTGCGTCATGGATGGTGACTGTTCCCCGTGGCAGTGCCTTCGATGGTTAAGCCAGCACGATGTCAAGCGCCTCTCTCACTTCTTGAATGCCGATCAATTCCATGCCGTCGATGGGATCCAGCTTTGTCAGATTCCGTTCAGGCAGAATGCAGCGGTGAAATCCCATCTTGGCGGCCTCGCGGATGCGCGACTCCGCTTGACTGACGGCACGGACTTCGCCGCCTAAGCCCACCTCACCCAAGACGAGCATCCCCGGTTCTACCGGCACCTCCCGTAAACTTGAGGTGACGGCCGCGACAATGCCAAGATCGATCGCCGGCTCCTCGATGTGCATCCCTCCGACGATATTCACATAGACATCCTGCCCGGACAAATGAAACCCTAACCGCTTTTCCATCACGGCAAGCAACAGCGAGACGCGATTTAATTCCACACCGTTGGCCATCCGCTTGGGCATAGCATAACTCGTCGAAGACACCAATGCTTGGAGCTCGACGAGAATGGGTCTGGTACCCTCAAGACTCGACACGACCACCGACCCGGCACTTCGCTGTGAACGTTCGGCCAAGAACAGCTCGGAGGGGTTGCTCACTTCTTCAAGGCCCGCATCTTTCATTTCGAACACCCCGATTTCATTCGTCGATCCAAACCGATTTTTGACGGCGCGAAGAATACGGTAGCTGTGTCCTTTGTCTCCTTCAAAGTACAACACCGTGTCGACGATATGCTCCAGTAGCCGCGGTCCGGCAATGGCCCCTTCTTTCGTGACGTGCCCGATGATGAAGACTGGAACTCCGGCCCGCTTGGCGAACCACATGAGTTGTCCGGCCACCTCCTGCACTTGACTGATGCTGCCTGGTGCGGACGTCATCTGTTCCGTGTACACGGTTTGAATCGAATCGACGACCACCGCAACTGGCTGGATTTCCTGAACCGCTTTGAGGATGTGTTCCAGCGAGGTTTCCGCCAAAATCAGCAAATGTGGATGCTCGATGCCCAGACGCTGCCCGCGCATCTTGATCTGTCTTGGTGATTCCTCTCCGGACACATACAAGACCGGCGCATCTTTTGCGGCTAACCGTGGCAACGCTTGCAGGAGCAATGTCGTCTTACCGATTCCGGGATCGCCGCCGATTAAAATGACCGCTCCAGGAATGACGCCGCCTCCTAAGACCCGATCGAACTCGCCGATGTGGGTCAACCGACGGTCTTCGCCCACGACTTCAATTTCAGCGATCGGCGTGGCCTTCGCTTGAACCGTTTTCATCGCCGCAGGACGACCCTTCCCGGTCGCGGCCTGCCGCTCCTCTTTCATCGTGTTCCAACCGGCACAGTCGGGGCATCTGCCAAGCCACCTGGGAGATTGATGCCCACAGGCCTGACAGGCAAAGACAACCTTGGCTTTCAACGAAGTGGCCTCCCAGACAGAGAAAAATCTAAACGCTATCTTAATTGATGTCCAGCGGGAAGAAAAGGACTCGGCCTACTCGTGGGATCACATGACTGTCGAGTCCGCCTTAAGAATTCGTCCGGGCCGCCCGATATTGCTCAGAGGGGATATGGATCAACCACGTGTTGTCATGAAGAAACAAATCCGCATCGACGAACTACAGCTCGGCATGCGAGTTGAGCAGCTCGATCGCTCCTGGTTGAGCACGCCGTTTTTTCGTCACAAGATGACGATCACCTCCGCCCGGCAGATCGCGCAGTTGAAAGCCTCAGGAGTGCAGACCCTGATCGTCCATATTGAAGCAGAAGAAGTGAGTGAAGGACCGGCCGTGGAAATCGACCTGATGGATCAGCCCACTGGGCCACCAGCAGAAGAAGCGTCATCGGCGCCGCCGATGGTCCCATTCGAAGAAGAGCTGCCGGCTGCCAGGCAAGTGTACCAGGCGGCCAAAACCGTCATTCACGATGCGATGAATGACACGCGGCTTGGACGAGCGATCAACGTCGAGGCCGTGAGGACGGTGATCTCGGACATGACCGACAGTGTCTTTCGGAATCCGGATGCCCTGTCCAGCCTCTCACGACTGAAGCGATTCGACGAATACACCTTCTACCATTCGGTGAACACCGCTCTACTGGCGATGTCATTGGGACAGAGTCTCAGTTTCGATCGATCCATGATCCATTTAGCCGGAGTCGGAACGCTCCTCCATGACATCGGCAAAATGAAGGTTCCTCTGGAAATACTGAACAAGCCTGGCCGTTTTGAGGCCCATGAAATGGAAATCATGAAACAGCATGTGCTCCGGGGCGTCGAAGTCCTCACGAGCACGACCGGTCTCGGCAGTTCGTACATTCAGCCCGCGCTGGAGCACCACGAACGGGTCAACGGAGATGGGTATCCACATCGGCGCGCCCATCACGACATCAGCCAGGTCGGTCGCATCACGGCAATCGTTGATATCTACGACGCGATGACGAGCGACCGGTGTTATCACAAGGGCAAACCCGCCCATGAAATCCTCCAACTGCTCTATCGGCTCTCACTTGAAGGGCACCTCGATTCGACGCTGGTCCAACGATTTGTCCAGGTGGTCGGTATCTATCCCGTCGGATCGGTCGTGGAGCTGAATACAGGTGAGACCGGCATCGTCAAACGGATCAACCATCATGCACCACTCGCGCCGGTGGTGCTGCTCGTGAAGAGCGCCGGAAATTCATTGCTCTCCCAACCAAAAGAGCAAGATCTCTCCCAACGCGACAAGGCGCCGCTTCAGAACGTCAAAGCCGTCTTGCATCCTCACCACGCAGGCATCGACCCCGCCCATTACCTCGACAAAAAAGCGGCATGAATAGGAGTGCCGTCTTGCGGCACATCGTCACTCCACGTCACCCTCCGGTACGTGCTGAAATGATGCGAGTCTCAAGCTTTGTTGCCGACGGTCCGATATCGCTTATCGAGAGATCCATCGTCGCGCACGCTTGCCATGAACAAACGCATCGGAATCGACCAATTACAGCCGGGCATGCACATCGAACAACTGGATCGCTCCTGGCTCGATACGCCGTTCTTTCGTCATAAGATGACGATCACATCGACGGCCCAGATCGCACAACTCAAGGCCTGCGGGGTACAGACCCTGATTGTGAGTATGGGGGGGGATGCCCTCGAACAGGAACCTATTTCAGAGCCGGACATTGCCACGGATCCCCTGTTCACCGCCACGCACGCGCCGCCACCGGCACCACCGGCTAGCCCTTTCGAAGAAGAGCTGCCAACGGCCAGGCAGGTCTACCAAGCCGCCAAAACGATCGTACAGAACGCCATGCAGGACACGAGACTGGGGCGGGCGATCAATATGGATGAGGTCAATCGAGTCGTCTCCGACATGACCGAGAGTGTGCTCAGGAATCCCGATGCCCTGACCAGCTTGTCGCGGCTGAAACAGTTCGACGAATACACCTTCTACCACTCCGTGAACACCTCCGTCCTCGCCATGTCCCTGGGACGCAATTTGGAGTTTGACCGCACGATGTTGCATCAGATCGGAGTGGGCACGCTCCTTCATGATATCGGGAAGACCAAAGTCCCTCCTGAGATTCTGAACAAGCCCGGCCGCTTTGAACCGCATGAGATGGAAATCATGAAACAGCACGTCCTCCGAGGCGTGGAAGTCCTCACAACTACGACCGGATTGGGCGATTCCTACTTACGTCCAGCCTTAGAACACCACGAACGAGTCGATGGCACCGGGTATCCACACAGACGAGTGAGAAGCGAGCTGAGCCAATTCGGTCTGATGGCGGCGGTCGTCGACATCTACGATGCCATCACCAGCGATCGGTGCTATCACAAGGGACGCGTGGCCCATGAAGCCCTGCAGTTTCTCTATCGCTTGGCATTGGAAGGCCATTTGGACGAGGTTCTGGTGCAGCGGTTCATCCACGTGGTGGGCGTGTACCCGGTCGGGTCGGTCGTAGAGCTTGACACGGGAGAAGTCGCGATCGTCACACAGGTCCACCACCATGTGCCGCTGACGCCGGTGGTGCTCATCGTCAAAAGCGCAGGCAACACCAGACTCTCAAATCCTCACGAGCTGGATCTCGTCGCACAGATTGAGACTCCGCACCGGAAGATCACAGCCATCCTGGATCCGAAGCAAGCCGGCATCGACCCGACTGACTACCTCGACAAGAAGGCGGCATAGGAACCCCCATCGCAGCAGCACATTCCCTAAACCATCCGTGCAGGAAACCCCGCCCGTCCTCGGCCTTGCGTTCCAGAAGTTCCCTTGAAAGCGACTGCCGGCGATTCTTCCCGTGCTCTCACACCGACAAAACATTGACGAGTCGAACTCGTTCACATCGTCAATTCCCTGAACTCGCTCGTCCACATGAAACTACGTATCCATCAAATCACTGCAATATGAGCATATGCCTATTTGGCGCGGGTCTTGCTTGAGTATATTTGCAGCAGTGTACGTAATCACCATAGGGAGGGCGCGATGGATTGTCCGAAGTGTAAGGGAATGATGCTGCTGGAGCGGTTCTCGGATTTCTTTCTCGTGTTCTATGCCTGGAAATGCCTCAATTGCGGCGCCATAATTGACCGCACCATTTCCAGTAATCGCCGAAAGAGCCTGGCTGCCAGAGGATCCCAGACCGTGGCCGCACGGTAGGAAGATCCTGACCACTCTGGACTCGGCTTCCGATGCCGCAGAAAGCTCAGCGGCAAACACAGCTGATCATGGGGATCATCTCTCGGGCCAGCATAATAGAAGCTGGTTAATGGAGGTGGGAGGGAGGAAAACCTGAGACTACGGCCTAGTTACACAGATGCTCAAGGCTTATTGTGTGGCAGTTGCTCCAGGGAAATCCTATCCAGCTCTCTCTCTGCTGCGACCTTCCGCCGTTGTCTACTTCCGGGTACAGGTAGCGCGGCCACGCTTTGCGGACTATCTTAATATCCCCATTCCTCATGCCGCACCGGCAACCGATTGAGTGCCTCTCGATAGAATTGCCACTTCGGCATGAAACGATCCATCAAGGCGATAAAGCGGCTGTTGTGTGTGGGCTTCAGGAGGTGGAGCATCTCGTGCACCACGATGTACTCAAGGCATTCCGACGGTTTCTTCGCCAACTCCGTGTTCAGGCGAATATGACCATCCGTGGGATTGCAGCTTCCCCATTTCGTCTTCATCCGCTGAACGAAGAAGCGGTGGACCGTCACACCCATGAGTGGCTGCCACTTCGTGAGCAGTGGAAGCACGGCTTTCCTGAGCTGCTCGCGATACCATTCCCCAAACAACGCCTGCTTCCTCTCCTCGCTCGTTCCAGGGCGCACCAGCAGGAGAATGCGGCTGTGTTTCAATGCAATTGACGGCACCTGATTGTCTTCCCGCACCGTGAGCAAGTACCGCTTGCCCCAGAGGTAATGGCTTTCTCGATTCAGGTATTTGCGGGGAGTTTCTCGTTCCTGCTCCCGCAACTTTTTCTGTTGTTGTTTGATCCAACTCAGTTTGGAAATGGCAAAGACTCGGATTGTATCGAGGCTCATGCGCGAGGGGGCGGCGATTCGGACTCTCCCCATTGGAGGATAGACGCTGAGATGGACGTTCTTGATGTCCTTCAACACCACATCCACGGCAATGTTGCCAAGCTGCACCTGCGCCATCGTCAGTACTCTTTCTGCGCTTTGATAATGAGGAAGATGCGCTCCACTTCAGCCTCGTCCCGCAGCACGTCATACAGCGCCTGCTTGATCACTTGCTCCCGCGTCTGAACTCCTCGCCAACCATCGGGACGCACCTTTCGAACCGATTCATCGATCTTTAGCACCAGCCGCAATGTTGGATCATTGGCAGTCTGGTATTCGGTCTGTGCTTCCACCACCCGATCAGCTTCCGGATATACTCCATGGACTGCCTTGAGGTTGTTGTACAGCGCCCGCAGAGCTGGGCTCTTTTTGAGCGGCTCAGGCGTGTCCTCCGCCTGCCCCGCCTCCACCTTTTTCGCCAATTCAGCGATGCGCTTTAGATATTGCTCATACTCAACGGCCTTGGCCTTACGCGCGGTGATAATCTCGTCCAACAGCGCCGACATTTTCTCGTAGTAGGCGGGATCGCTCAGGTGCTCCTTGATGATCTTTCGGCGGACGTTGTTCTCGATAGTCTCGGCAATCGCGTCCTTGTTGCCTCTCAAACCACCGAGTTGAGTCGCAATCGCATTCCCGATCCCGGTTTGTACGATGAGGTCCAGTAAGGGCAACTCGTCGAAAGGGGAAATCTTTCTCGGCTCATCGGCCTCGATATAGGTATCGATGAGGTGGCGCATGTCGGCTTCATAGGCCTTGAGGTCGAGACTCTCCCCGCTGGCCTTCCGGACAATCTCGCGGACATTCAGATATCGGTCCATGTGCTGCTTGATGCGGCCAACGTCGGCTGCACTGTAGCCGGCTAGATCAAGTTCATCGGCGATATTGGCGTACGCACGTAGGAGGCCGACAGTCGCCTTGTAGAGTGCGGCCCGCTGCGGCTCCCGTTCTTGGAGGTCGGCTGGAATTTCCGTATTTCCACAGAAATAGTGGATGTGCTCCAGCTCCCCTTTCGGCGATTCCACCGGCTCGCAGAGGAGGTCGAGAGTCTCTATGGCATGATCGAGCCGCTCCTTCCCTTTCTTCAGCCGATCTTGCAACAGAACCTCAGGAGCAACGCCCCCGGCGCTGTGATCCAGTTCGGAGCTATAGACTTGTAGCGCGCCGGTGCCCTTCTCATTGACCAGCTTCTTGAACAAGTCCTTGTAGTCCACGATATAGCCGAAGTCCTTGTCCTCACCATCCAGACGATTGGTCCGGCAGATGGCCTGGAATAATCCGTGGTCCTGCATCGACTTGTCGATGTAGAGATAGGTGCAAGGCGGTGCGTCAAAGCCGGTGAGCAGCTTGTCCACCACCACCAGCAGTTTCATGTTGGCCGGTTCCTTCGTGAAGAGGGCCTTCGCCCGCTCCTCATAGGTTTCTGTTTTGGTCATGCCCGGCTTCGCGTCGATGTGCGTCAACATCTCCGTGTAGGTGTTGTAGATGAACTGCTTGTCGGTTTCGGTGTTCGCGCCGACTTCTTCCTTGGTCACATCCTGAGCCTGCGGGTTATAGGAGGTCACGACCGCGCACTTGCCCTTGAAGGGGGTCTTTTGGAAGAGCCCGAAATACTTGGTCGCTTCATAGATGCTTGAGGCCACGAGGATAGCGTTTCCCCGTTCGCTGGACAAACGCGGCTTCACACTGAAGTCGAAGACGATATCGCTCACCACCCGGTCCATGCGGGCCTTGGAGCTGAGCACCTGCTGCATCGTCCCCCATTGTTTCTTCAGCTCGTCTTTTTGCCAATCGTTCAGCCCCTTGGTCTTGGCCTCGAACCAGGCATCGATCTTCTCTTGAGAACCCAGGTGCTGGTCGATGTCCCGCGCTTCATAGACCAAATCGAGCACCACCCCGTCCTCCACCCCCTCGCTGAACTTATAGGTATGGATGTACCGGCCAAACACTTCGTGGCTGGTGGCCCGATCCTTGGCCAGCAAGGGCGTCCCGGTGAACCCGATGAAGACGGCATTCGGCATGAGGGCCTTCATCACCCGGTGGAGCTTGCCGCTCTGCGTGCGGTGGCACTCGTCCACAAACACGAACACCTCGCCCACCGTCTGGCTGGGCTGGGCCTCCAGCTCCTTGATGAAGGCGTCAAAGTCGTCCACGTCCCTGCGCCCAAACTTGTGGACGAGCGAGCACATGAGGCGCGGCGTCGCACGACCAAGCTGGCTCATTAAGTTGCGGCCGCTGCTGGTGCGTGTGATCGGCTCGCCGACCTCGGTAAAGACCCGTTCGATCTGCTTGTCCAGTTCGTCGCGGTCGGTGACGATGGCCACGCGGGCGTGGGGGTTGTTCTCCAAAATCCACTTGGCCAGCAGCACCATCACGATGCTCTTGCCGCTGCCTTGGGTGTGCCAGATGATGCCGCCCTTACCCTGGCGCACAGAGTCCTGCGCCGCCTTGATGCCGAAATACTGGTGCACCCGTGGCAGCTTCTTCACCCCTCCGTCGAAAAGCACAAAGTCATGCATCAGCTCGATCAGCCGGTCCTTCGCGCACATCTTGAGCAGATACTTGTCCAGCTTGAAGCGGCGGTTGTCCTACTCCTCCTCTTTCCATTTGAGGAAGTACTTCTCCGGCGTGCCGATGGTGCCGTATTGCAGCCCTTCGGAATCGTTGCCCGCAAAAACGATCTGAACGGTGGAGAAGAACCATTCGTTGAACTCTTGCTGTTGATTGGAAAGCAGCTGCCGGATGCCGTCGCCGATGGACACGCGGCTATTCTTCAACTCGATCACGCCGACCGCGATGCCGTTGACGTAGAGCACGAGATCGGGCCGCCGCTCATGGTTGCCCTTGAGCGTCACTTCCTCGGCAATCGCGAAGTCGTTCTTGCCCGGCTCGCGCCAGTTGATGAGATGAACCGTTTCCGTGACCTTGCCTGCCTCAATCTTGACCGGCACGCCGTAGCGCAGGAGCTTGTAGACAGCCAGATTGTTTCCATAGAGATTGCGGCTGTGATTGTCCGCCTCGGTTTTCAGCAGATACAGCGCACGGCTGATCTGTGCTGAAGTGTAACCCGACTTGGCCAGATGGTCGGTCAGCAGTCTTTCTTCAATGTTGCTGTTGTCCTCCCGGTCGGTCCAGTCACCCAGGTAGCGATAGCCCAGCTCGTCGCGGAATAGCGCGATAACGCGGTTCTGTGTCACCCGTTCTGATGGGCCGATGGGGGTCATGCGTTCACCTGTTGATCTCGGCCTGAAGCGTCGTCAGAGTGGTCATCATGTCGTCGAACTCCGGGATGGCCCCGAAAATCATGTTCACCATGGACCGATAATCGGCTCGCACCGCCGCCAAGACATGCCCCTCAGGAACCAGTCGAAAGCTGCCCGGCCTCGCGAGATCGTAGCGCGCCCATCCACGAGGGTAGAACCGCTCTTTGAACTCCACGACGTTGGCTAAGAGGTCCCTATCCGCTAACGCCGCAGGCTTGACCGGAGACTCGGCCATTTTGGCGACATCGTAATAGTGCCGGGAGTAACGAGCCGGTTGAGGAACACTCACGGGACGGTGCGCTTCATGGTGCAGGATCGTGGCCTTCTCCCAGAACGTCCGCGCGGCCGTGATGACTCTGACCGAGCAGTCCGCCCGTTCAAACACCTGCGGAAAAACCTCGGCCGCATAGGAGCGAATCGGCCGTTCCTCATGAGGCAGCCAGGATGCCAGCGGGCCAATCTCCAGCCGAACCTCAGGCCGCAAATACTCATCTGAAAACGCAGCCGGATAGCGGACATTGATGACATGAGGATCGGTTGAGTCGATCTCACAACGGCACATCTCCTCTAATGTCATCGCGACGCCGCTCAATAACTCTGCGCCGATAAACGCCTGCGCTCGCTCGTTGATCGCCTCATTCAACCGCTCCTGGCTTGACTTGGAGCGCACCGCCAGCGGGTCTTCACCGCTCACCACCCGCCAATCGAGAATCAGGTCGATATCTTCCGAAAACCGCTCGATCAATCGGTAGGCCTTGGACAGACTGGTGCCGCCCTTGAACATGAGCAGGCGAGCCAGTTCGGGATTCAGGAACAGCCGATCCAGCACCCAGGTCACCCAGAAGTCTTTTTCGATGACCGCCGGGGTTGTGCCCATGTCGGCGGCGGTTTCGGAAAACAAGGCGCTTCGATCCGCTGAGGGAAGCCTAGCGACACGGTCCATCAGGCACGCTCCCGGCACACTTGCTTGATGATCTCGTAAATCCAGCCGGTCACCGCACGGGTGTCTCGAAGCACCCGCGCACAGACTGCCGGCCCCAACTCCTGTCGAATAGTGGTCACGACAGATGGATCCACGCGGTCCTTCCCCAAGGCCTTGAGCGCCTGCACCACGAGGCCGCTTTCCCGATATTTGAATCCGGCATCTTTCAGCGCGGACTTCTTGAAGACGAGCGTATGCTTGCCGATGACATACTGACGGCTTGGACCATCCGTGAAATAGACCCAACGTCCAGGCACCTGAGTGGACAGCCGTAGCAGATTCAAGGCCGCATCACCGGAAGGCTGAATGCGCCAGTTGAATTTGCGCGCGAGTGCCTGGGCGACCTGGTCGATAGCAGGGCTCAGGGGTTTTCCCAGTAACTCGCTATGACCGGGATAGTCATACACCCCATGAGAGACCCGGCGGATCTTGCCGGCCCGTGCCAGACTGGATAACGCGTGATGGATGTTGACCTCGCCGAATTCGGCCACGAAATCGACTTTGGTGAAGGCCCACCCCCTCCCGCGACCGTATATCCTTGAAAGTACCTTATTTTCAATTGGTTGCATGATTGAAGACGATCGGAATTTTCAGGAAAACAGCGATGTTTTGCTGAAAATAGCATGACGTCTGATTTGACGCCAGGCAGATTGATAAGACGGCACCGACTTCATACCAGCCTGATCCTCCCCGTCAGCAGTTCCTGCATCATGCCCTGCTTGAGCTGGCGGGCCTTGGCGAGCTTGGTTTCCAACGCGGCGATCTCGGCGTCCATGTCGGAGAGGGCAGCGGCGATGGCGGATTGTTCTTCAGCCGTAGGGGGAAGATCGATTGGGAGCAGCCTGACCAACTTCGCAGTATAGCTCTGCTGCTTCGTTTCTTGGCAGTACCGCAATGCCAGGTCGTTACCTCGCAATACGTAATAGTGATACAGAAATGCAGTTGTCAGCTCGGGCGATGGGTATATCGCCATGCACGACTGATTAGTTGTGGCAGGACTGCCGACGATCCCGCACGCCCCCCTTGTACCAGCTGCCTCAAGGCCTGTGATTGCCATGAGGAATGTACCGGCTGGATGCATCCTAAGATTCGTAGCGCGCACGGCCTCGTCAGATATATGTTCAATGGTGTCTGTAATGACGTTGTAGTTCAGCTCACCGCTCGTGATCCATTTCACTGTGCCCCTGTAGTAGTCCGGCTTGCCGCGATACGGGGTCGCGCCACTTGAACAGTGGTCGATGACTTCACCAATCTGGCGCATTCGCCACTCCCCGTTGAACCCCGGCAGGCGCTTCTTGCCGGTGAGAAGTTCCTGCATGGCGCCTTGCTTGAGCTGGCGCTTCTTGGCGAGGAGTTGGTCCAGAGATTCGATGAGGGCATCCGCGTCGCTCAACGCCTCGGCGATGGCTTCTTGTTCAGCTTTGGTGGGAGGGAGGGGAACAAGAAGATTTCCTAACGTACCCTGATTGAGGTTGATCATCGTAGAGCCAACCGAAGCATTCTCAATCTCTGCGATGATGGGCGGACTTGATAGCACCCGCTGGATAAAGCGAGCATCAAGTGATGGCCCTGTGCGAATGATCATGGAGCCAGTTCCACACAGCCAACCATGCTCTTCTACCCGCACGAATGCGCAACGCCCCATTTCGCCGCGTCTACCGATGACCACGTTGCCCTCTGAGAGACGGAACTCGGACAGCGTCCGTGCTGCCTCTTCTGTAATCGCCATTGAAGGCGTCGGCTGAATCTTCCCATCGACAATCTGCATTGGATTGATCACCGGAACACCATCATCAACATAGTCGGATTGGTGCAATGCACTACCGAAAGGGCCAGTCTTGAACGTCGCGTGTGTACCAAGTTTAGTGATCTTCCAGTCCTCCGGAATCACCCCCACCTCAGTCTGTTTATAGCCGGCCGGCACTGAGCTTTGTCGAAGTGGCTTCACTTCCACGAGAACCCCATCGCTTTCAGGTGGCGGTTCACCTTGGCTTCCAGATCGGCCACGCGGCTGACCATCTGCGGCAGCGGGGTTTCGTACCGCTCAGCCAATTCCTTCACCCGCTGGGTGAGCTGCTGGCTCACGCGAACCAGCATGTGTCGATGGTGGATCATAGCGTCTCGTCCTTTCCAGAAGGGAGGCGAGCCACGCCTGAATGACTGGTCAGCGTCTGCATCTGGCGGATCGCAATCTGGTTGAGGCGTTTCAGGCGCTCGCCCTGCGGCAGGCCCATGTGGATGAACTCGGCGTTCATGCTCTCCAGGTTGGCCAGGACGAGGAGTTGCTCGATGGTGGCGTGGTCGCGCATGTTGCCGTCACGCGTGGAATTGGCCTCCCGCCACTGTTTGGCCGTGTTGCCGAAGAGGGCGACATTCAGCAGATCGGCTTCATTGGCATAGGTCATCGCCGCCTGAGCCGCGGTGACCTCCGGCGGAATAAGGTGCGCTTTGATGGCGTCCGTGTGAATGTGGTAGTTGAGCTTCGAGAGGGTGCGGTTGAGGTTCCATGCAAGCGAAAGACGGCGGGTTTCGTCTTCCTTGAGGCGCTGAAACTCCTTGATGAGGTAGAGCTTGAACTCCGGGCTGAGCCATGAGCCGAACTCGAAGGCGATGTCCTTGTGGGCATAGGTGCCGCCGTAGCGGCCGGCGCTGGCGATGAGTCCGCGCCCGCGGGTGAGGTCCATCCACTTCTTTGCCGAGAGGAAGAAGCTGTTTCGTCCGGCCTCATTTCTAATTCCCTCGAATTCGAGGGAATTAAAATCCGGGTTGTTGAGCTGCTCCCACACTCCGAGGAACAGCACCGTGTCCTTGTTCTTGAGCCACTGCTCAATGAGCGACCCGCCGCCCTCGAAAGGCCGAACCATGTCGGTGAGCGAGATATAATCACCCTCCTTCCGGGAAAGGATCGTGATGGCCGTCCCCCGGACCTCGATACTGGCACTCTTGGTCTTTTTCATGGGTGAAACCCCATTCTTTTCAAGTGGCCGTTCACTTTCTGCTCCAACTCCGTGACGCGGCTGACCATTTTCGGCATTGGGGTTTCGTAGCGTTCGGCCAGTTCCTTCACCCGCTGCGTGAGTTGCTGGCTCACACGGTCCATCTCGCCGTGGATGTCTTTATCCAACGCGGCAAGCCATTTGTCGTCCACCACCAATGTCTTGATCTCGGTCTCAGTGAGCGTCGGATACTTGGCGTAAGCCTTGGCGTCCAGCGCCGCTTCGGCGTCCTTCAGTGTCTTCTTGAGTTCGCTTTCCCGGTTGTTGAATTCGATCCATTCCTCTAAGACCTTCTTCTCTTCCGCTATCAATTCTCCATTCTCAATTTTCAATTCCTTCAGTCGCTGCGCGACTGAAACCCTGTTCACCTTATCGAGTTCGGAGAAGGCCCCTTCTTCACCGCCCTGCTCTTCTTCCAATTCAGCGAGACGGGCGGTGACACTTTCCAAGTCGGCCGTGAGCTGGTCGATGGCTTCCTGTTCCTTGGTGAAGTAGCGGGCGACGATGAGCGGTTTGGGCACGAGGTCGCAGGTCCAGCCCTTATCCTTCTCCTTGCCCTTCTTGTCCTTCTCGATGATGCGGGAGGTCTCGGCCTTCCAGCCGTCGGCGGCGATCAGGTAGCAGTCGTCCTGCATGGTCCCGGCCCAGTAGTCCATGAGGTGCTGATAGACGTCGTACTTGTCGATGAGAGGCTGACCGACGTAGTGCGCGAGCAGGTCTTCGGACAGACTGCCGATGAGTTCCTTCGGATGGCAACCGGCTTTTAACTGCCGGAGCGTCTTGGCGGTCTTCTGTTTCCACGTCGAAAAGTGGGCGTTCATCTTGCCGATGAAGGCGGCGAATTCAGGATGCTCGTAAATCGTGGATTTGATCGCCGACTTCTCCACGGCCAGGTCGAGATAGTCGGGCCGGTTGGCCTTGAAGAGGGCCTTCCGGAGCTTGGGGCACACATCCCAGTACTGCTGAAGAGCCTCGACGTCGGCTTGCGGGATGCCGCCTTTCAGGTGGCCTTCGATGTCTTGCAGGTCTTCAGCTTGCTGGCCGTCGATGTAGCGAGGCAGGTTGAGGTTGAACTCGTTCTTTTCGATCTCGTCCACGCTCACCATGCGGGAGTACTTGGGCACGTCGAGGCGCTTGTTGAAGACATCGACGATCTGATGGATGTCCTGGGCGCGGAGGCGGTTCTTGGGGCCATCCTTCATAAATCCTGCGCTAGCATCGATCATGAAGATGCCCTTGCGGCTGTGGGCGTCCTGCTTATCCACGACCACGATGCAGGCGGGAATGCCGGTGCCGTAAAACAGATTGGCGGGCAGGCCGATGATGCCCTTGATGTAACCCTTGCGGATCAGGTTGCGGCGGATGTCGGCCTCGACATTGCCCCGGAACAAGACGCCGTGCGGCAGGATGCAGGCGCCCTTGCCGGTGCTCTTGAGCGAGCGGACGATGTGCAGCAGGTAGGCGTAGTCGCCTTGCTTGTGGGGCGGCACGCCGAATGGCTGGAACCGCTCATAGAGATCGTTCAGCGGATCGAGGCCTGTACTCCACCGCTTGTCGCTGAAGGGTGGATTGGCCACGACATAGTCAAAAGTCTTGAGGGGCTCGCCGTCCTTGAACTTGGGATCGGCCAGTGTATTGCCCTGCGCGATCAGCGCCGTGGGGTTGTTGTGGAGGATCATGTTCATCCGCGCGAGGCCTGCGGTGGTGGCGTCTTTCTCCTGGCCGTAGATGGTCACCGGCGTGCGCGCTTCATCCGCGACTTTCAGCAATAGAGAGCCGGAACCACATGTCGGGTCATAGACGGTAGTGTCCGGGCTGGTTTTGGCCTCACGAATGCCCAAGGTCTGCGCAATGATGCGGCTGACTTCAGCCGGTGTGTAGAACTGCCCCTTGCTCTTGCCGCTCTCCGTGGCGAAGTGCCGCATGAGGTATTCGTAGGCATCGCCCAGAATGTCGTCGCCTTCGGCGCGGTTCTTGGAGAAGTCGAGCCGCTTGTCCTCAAAAATGGCGATGAGGTCGGTGAGCCGCTTGACCATTTCATCGCCACTGCCGAGCTTGTTCGCATCGTTGAAATCCGGCATGTCGGAGAGCTTGTTGGCGTTCGCCAGCGGCGCGATGATTTTCTTATTGATCTGGTCGCCGATGTCCGTCTTACCCTTGAGCGCCACCATGTCCTTGAAGGTCGCACCCTTGGGAATCGTGATCGGCGCGTACGGGACGTCGGCATACTTATCGCTGATGTATTTGATGAACAGAAGGACGAGGACATAGTCCTTGTACTGCGAGGCATCCATACCGCCGCGCAGCAGATCGCAACTGGACCAGAGAGAGGAATAGAGTTCGGATTTTTTGATAGCCATGGATCTGCCGATCCTTGAGGAATGAGAAGATAAATGTCGCGAAGGATACCCGCTTCCTTGCAGGAAATCACTCTGCCTTTAACGAATTCCTTGTTCTCAGGAAGGAGCCAGACGTAGCTTGGAATAAGAAAACTCTGTGTAGTGGACACTGCTGGGAGAATGGAAGCGACAGGTCTAGAGCTTCTTCCGCACCTCCTTCCAATCCTTCGCCACTTTCGCTTTCCTCGGTACGTCGCCCTTCGCTGGTTCCGGCACCATGATCGCGTCGAGTCGGCGTTGGAGGAATGCCTCCGCGAAAGCTTTTGACCGGCCAATTCCAATCTTGACGGTCTTCCAGCCTGCTTCATGAAACTCGTCGATCTTGGTTCCCAAGGCCTTGGTATCAGTCGAGAGAGGCATCACGTAGCCTGGTGGGAACTTATGGGTTTTGAGCCACTCCCCGACCTCCGTGCTCACCCGAAAGCTGTCTCTTCCTGACGGCAAGGGTGCGATATAGATGACGCCATAATAAAACCTGGTCAGTTTCTCGAGTTCATCGGCCGCCTCGGGCATCGGCTTTTGTGCTGATTCAGACCCGAAGCCGATGGTGGGCACTCGACTGGGCGGAGGCATCTCCATGAGCGACGAGAGTTCGATCATGAGAATGGGTTGTCGTTTCTCCCAGACTGCGAGATGAGCCTGCCCTTCGGCGTGGTCAACTCGTGGACTCCGGCCGACCCGCACATGAACCAGGTTGATCCCTTTCGCTGTAGGCGTATAGGTGAGGACCGCTCGTCCATCGCCGCCGGTCATGGCGGAGGCGACGACCTTTCCATCAACGAGAAGGTCGAGCGGTTCACCACCCAGCGCGCGGCTCGCCATGAGCCCCTTCCCGATCAGTTTGGCTTCGATAGAGACCGGTTGATTCGGCGAGGTGAGCGCATCCTTGACGACGACCGTTGCAGCCGTTTTCTCGGCTGCAACGAGCAGGTCGTGGTTATCGACAGGGGCGAAAACAAGAACGAGGGAGAAAACAATGCTGATGGTACGCATGCCGGCTGGTGACCACACAGCCATTCGGCCCTTCTACTAGCCCACATTATTCATGACGGTTCGTGACGAAACCGCCAAGACGCCAAGCGAGACGGGCACGCGGAGCCCTGAGAGACCGAGGCATACTTGAAACAGTATGTTGAGGTCCCGAAGGGCGAGCCTGCCCGCCTGGCCGTGAGAAAACCATGGCCAGGCTTGTCGCAGCGGCGTATCGGCGGTTGCAGTAGAAACGTTCATGAATAATGTGGGCTAAGCTTTCAGCGCCGTGAGCACTTCGTCGGCATGCCCATCAACCTTGACCTTCCGGAAAATGGCCTTCACCTTTCCCTCAAGATCAATAACGAATGTGCTCCGTTCGATGCCCCAATACTTCTTGCCGTAGTTGTTCTTTTCTTTATAGACGCCATAGGCTTTGGAGATCCTGGCATCTTCATCGCTGAGCAACGGAAAAGGCAATCCGAATTTCTTGATGAACTTCTGATGCGACTCCTTGCCGTCCAAGCTGACGCCGACGATCGTGCCACCTGCCCGTACGATCTGTGACTCGACATCGCGAAAATCACAGGACTCTTTCGTGCATCCCGGCGTATCGTCCTTGGGATAGAAGTACAACACGATCTGTTTTCCCTTGAAGCTGTCCAAGGTCACCGTCTTTCCCTGTTGATCTGGAATCGCCAGTTCCGGCGCCCTGTCCCCGACTGCGAGTGCTTTGCTCATACGTCCATCCTTACGTAAGGGATTAATAGCCACCGGGCATGCCGGCCCCGAACGCCGACCGCTTGTTGGGTTGATGAGGACTGAGTGACGGTTTATTTTTGTTTTCCGGATTTCCGTAGGGCGACAACGCCGGCGAGTCCCAAATGATCTTGTCACCGGGAGCCAGATCGGCCGCCTTCAAGAAATGACGTCGAGCGACGGCCGAATCACCGAGCGCGTTCAACGCCAGCGCAAAATTGTAGTGTGCTTGACCGGATCCCGGTGCCTCGGCAACCGCCTGCTCGAAATAGTGTTTGGCTTCTTCATATTGTCGAGCCTGATACGCGTGCGTCCCCTGTTCAGTCAGGACCATGGCCTGCGATTTGACATCGCCGTCAAGAACGAGCGGGACCAGCGGTTTCCGTTTATGCGAACAGGCCGTCGTCGCGACCAGCGCCAGCGCGACTCCCAGAATCACGAACCGTCGAATCGTCTGTTCCATGCGATCCTACCTTTGTCGTTAGGATTTCGACTGTTTGCGTGTTTCTTCCTCGTAAGTCTTCCGATATAGCACGTCCCACTCAGCGCTCCCCTCGACAAGACCCTTCGAATACGAGGCTAACTTGGCTCTGACTTTTCGCTCGACGTCCTGTTCGTGCGCCAGTTCAATCCCCAGTACTCGCTTGATCTCTTTCAACACCCGTTCTTCGGAGCTGATGATCGTGGATCCACGATGGCTTTTGACGGCCTTGAGAATGACATGCGAGAGATGGCTGACTTTATCGTCACTCAGCATAGGCATGGACATCGTGGGCCGCTCGTCGCTCGTCCTTCGCACGAGCTTCACGTTTTACGCCTTATAGGATGATCCCCCGCTCGCGCACCAACTTCTGCTTCACCATCTGGAACATCTTCTGGTAATCGACCTGTCCCTGTTCGATTTGCTGTTCGTAGGCCTTCAACAGTTGCCGCACTTCCGCGTTGACTCGATCTTCCAACGACAGCTCGTGGGTGATCGCCTGTTCGAGGTCTTCCACGAACGCCCTGCGTTCGCCCGTGAGCGCAATGTGCCCTTCCGCCTGGAGATGCCCTGCCAGACTTTCCGCCATGCGTCGTACACGTTCCGTCGAGAGTCGCATCGCGCTTATGCCGGCTCAAGTAAGATCGTCGCTGTGTCCATCACGTGCCGCAGTTGCGTCGCATCACCGATGATCCTCCCAATGACGTTGACTCGATCCGCAGGAACAGGATCGGCTCCGATGCTCATCGGCGTTCTGCCGAAAAAAATGGCCAACACCTGTCCTGCTCCCCACAAGGCGATGTCACCAGCCTTCACCTGAGTCGTCGCCGTTTCCCGATGATCGCGGATGCCCGGGATCGGGAAATAGAACTCCTCGCCCCACGTGTTGATCGCGGCCTTCACCGGAAGCGCCGCGTAGACTTGGTCCGCCGTCTTGGTCTTTCGAAGTTCGGCTTCCAACCGTACGCTCCCCACGGTGATACGGATCCGCTTTGCTGTGTCCGTCATGTCAGGATAGATCTCAGACAGCGTGCGCCATCAACGGCGTTCATGTTGCCGTGCGAACTCTAGCTTGTCTCCTACATGAAATCAAGGCTACAATCCGCGGCCATGCTCACCTCCAGCTTCATCTTTCTTTCGGGTGTGGGACCGACCACCGAGCGACGATGGTGGGACCAAGGCCTGCTGGACTGGGATCGGTTCCTGAACCGATCGTCCGTCCCCGGTCTTTCAGCCGGGCGCAAGGATTGGTATGACGGTGAACTCGGGACGGCGCGAGACCTACTCGACAAGGGACATTTTCATTCGGTCGCGACGCAGCTCCCTCGGCCTGAACATTGGCGGCTCTATGAAACGTGCCGACCCCGCACGGGTTTTCTCGACATTGAAACGACCGGCTCACCCCCCGGTCCGAACGATGTGACGGTTGTCGGACTGCATCGTAACGGAGCGACCCTCAGCTTGGTGCAGGACGAAAGCTTGACTTCCGAGCGCGTGCAAACGGAACTTGATCAATGCGACCTGCTCGTCACATTTTTTGGATCAGTCTTCGATGTTCCGTATCTCCGGGCGACATTCCCGACACTCCGTGTCCCTTCCCTGCACTTTGATCTCTGTTTCGGCGCGCGGCGGCTCGGCATGCGCGGAGGGCTCAAACACATCGAACGAGAACTGGGGATCGACCGACAGGCGAGCATCCGTGATCTGGACGGTTTCGATGCCGTCCGACTCTGGCGTGAATGGCGCCGAGGTGACGCCATCGCGCGTGAAACGCTCTTGACTTACAACCGAGCGGACACTGAAAACCTTGTCCCTCTCGCCGACCGATTGTATGACGAGATGCGCTCGCGCTTCGGCCCGTCATCTCTCTTGACTCCCCTTCACTCGACATATTCCCAATGAACGGATGGATCGGCATCGGTCGCAGCGACGTGGGCCGTGTCCGCACCGTGAACCAAGATGCCTTCGCCGTACTCGATAAGCAGGGGGTCTGGGCCGTCGCGGATGGAATGGGCGGCCACATCGGAGGGGACATTGCAGCTCAAACGGCCATCCGAACCGTCAAGTTCGAAGCGGCATCAGTGAGCGAAGCGCTTCGTGGCGGCCACGCTCCGCCGACGGCGGTGTTGACGGAACTCGTCGGACGAGCCCACGAGGCCATCCTCGATCGGGCACGATCACAACACAAACTCAAAGGGATGGGAACCACGATCGTGCTGCTCGCAATTGTTGCAGCGCCCGATCCGGTAGCGTACCTTGCCCATGTCGGAGACAGTCGGGCCTATCGGCTTCGATCTGGCTCACTGACTCCATTGACGCGAGATCATAGTTTGATCGAAAAGTACCTGGAGCGTGGAATCCTTACTCCCTCGACCGCCAAGACTCATCCGGAACGGCATGTCCTGACGCGCGCGCTGGGAATCCCAGCATCGGCCACACCGACCAGTGCCGCCTTCCCGATACAGAAAGACGATCTTGTGCTGCTCTGCTCGGATGGCCTCACGAAGATGTTGGAGGATGACCACATTCAACGCATTCTGGCACAAGGCGAGCCGGACCCCACCCATCTCTGCAACCGGTTGGTGACGGCCGCCCTCGATCGGGGCGGCGAAGACAACGTGACGGTCGTGGTCGTTGCTCATCGATCGTTGTAGCCCCCCCCCATAACTTTCTCTACTCAGATTCGTCACGATCGCGACGTGCGTAACTGTGCGGCCATCCGCAGACAATTCCCCTGGAGGTTTCGGGCCAACACCGCCCGCTCATCCAAAACGCGATCGCTCGGGAGGAAAATCGGTGTAGGCGTGCAGGGCACGGCCGCAACGGCGTGCTCAAGCTTTCGCTCACGGCCACACCCAACGGAGACGTTGCCGTCACGGCATTCATCATGGCCGATCAGGTCATGCTCGGTCCAGACCGCACTGACGGGTTGCCCACACCGCTTTAGTCAGAGAAGTGGAATTGCGGACCTTTTCTTCATTGGAGCATCTCTGGTAGTATTGCGGTGAAATACATTAGCGTGTTCATTTCGCATCTGATTATTCAACCTGACTAGGACAGTGAAAAAAGGAGTGCGCTCTATTATGACAGACGTGTCATGTGTCACATGCGGCCAAACCGGTGAAGCCATTACGGCTCCCCTCTTTCTCGGCAAGCTTGAAGCGGAGGTGAAAAGCAAGGTCTGCGCAGGTTGCTGGAAGAAGTGGGAAGGCATGCGCGTGATGGTCATCAACGAATATCAAGTGAATCTCGGTGATGAAAGCGGACGCGAGCTGGTTCGAAAGCAAATGAAGGCATTTTTGAAACTAGGCGAACAGGTCGATTCCTCGAAGGTTGCGGAGAATTACCGTCCGCCAAGCAACTGACCGCTGGTACCTCACGAGATCAAGCCGGCACGAATTGTCTTTCCTTTTTCCCTTTCTTGTCGCGGGGTTCGTTGACTTCATGAATTCGAAAATGCTATTCTGACTTGATATTTCACTTGTTCTATATTGGGCAGTAGAGGGCAGATGATCACTCAGATGCAGGTCAAGGGGCTCATGTTTGACCCTTACAATAATGCGTATATCGTCATCCTGCGCGACGACGAGCAGTCGGAGATGCTGCCGATCTGGGTTGGAAAGTCTGAGGCGAGCTCGATCAGTTTGGCTCTGGAGAATGTCGCCCCTCCCCGCCCGATGACGCATGATTTCATGAAATCCTATCTGGACGCCTTTGACGCCAAAGTCATCAGCATCGTCATTACCGACCTTAACGAGAATACGTATTTCGCGAAAATACATCTGACCTACGCCGACTCCGAATACACCGTCGATTCCCGCCCCAGTGATGCCATTGCCCTTGCGCTGCGGTCTCACGCTCCGATTTTTGCGAGCGAGTCCGTGATTCGCAAACAAAGCTCGGAGGAACTCGATCAGTGGCTGGAGAATCTGAAGCCTGAGGATTTTGGGAAATTGGATTCCTGATGGAAACGCGCGCGACTCAAGAAACGGAATCTTTGATTCAGCTCATGGTCGATCGAGTCGTCGAAGATTCGAATACCGATACGCGGATTATCGTGCTCTCACGTTCGGACGGTGGGGCGGACCATTTCATGGTATGGGTCGGATCCTCCGAAGGAGAAGCCATCAAACGGGCGCTGGATACGGCAGTTACCCCGCGGCCGATGAGCCACGACTTGATCAAGAGCTTCGGTGAGCATTTCGGGATCAAAACGGACCGTGTGGTATTGACTGACGTCAAGGGCAGTACGTACTATGCCACGGTCTTTCTCGAAAATAAGGGAGTTACTCGAACCATCGACGCCAGGCCGAGTGACGCCATCGCATTAGCCCTGCGATGTCAGGCCTCGATTTATGTGACGCAGGATGTGTGGAGACGGCGGAGCGGTCAAAATCTGGACGCCTGGTTATCCAAGCTGGAAACCAAGGAAGCATAACCTCAATACACGCGCGAAAGCGTGATCGACGTGGAGACGATGAAGATGATGATGACGTACGTTGAAAAACCGACTCAAGTAAAAGAATCCTGGCATCTTGTGGATGCCGATGGGAAAACCTTAGGACGCTTGGCTGCACGGGTGGCGAGTGTGCTGAGAGGAAAGCATCGGCCCACGTTCACTCCGAATGTTGACATGGGTGATCACGTCGTGATCGTGAACGCTGAAAAGATTCGGCTGACCGGCGCGAAGATGGAAACCAAGCTCTATCGGCGGCATACCGGGTACCCCGGAGGCTTGAAGACGGCCACCGCTGAGCATCTGTTTCGCAAGGACCCTACCCAACTCCTGACCAAGGCGATCGAGGGTATGCTTCCCAAGACCCCGCTGGGGAACGGTATGGCGCGAAAGCTTCGTGTCTACGTGGGGCCGAACCATCCACATCATGCCCAACGCCCGGAGCCCATTTCTTTATAGAAGTCCATCAGCTTCCAAACAGAAGGAGATATGTCGCATGGCAGTGGTGACACAGTACGCAACAGGTCGGAGGAAGTGCGCAATCGCCAGAGCCTGGGTTACAGGAACGGCAGGTGAGATCACGATAAACGATAAGCCCCTGGAGCAGGCCTTTCCGCGCTTGACGCTTCGGCAAATCATTCAACTGCCGCTTGAGATGGCCGGCGTCATCGGTAAGTATTCGATCAGCGCAACGGTGTACGGCGGTGGGCCGACCGGGCAAGCGGGTGCGCTTCGCCATGCGATTGCGCGCGCACTCGTTGCGATGACGCCGACCACACGAGGCCCTTTGAAAAAAGAGGGATTACTCACTCGCGATTCACGAGTCAAGGAGCGCAAGAAGTACGGACAGAAGGGAGCCCGTAAACGCTTCCAGTACTCCAAGCGTTAGGTCAAGGAGTCGACGAACTGGAAAGGGAAGGCTCCAGGCCTTCCCTTTTTTGTGTCCCTGGAAGTGGTGACGGATCGCTTCGAACGGATTTGGAGATGAGCAAGAACTTTCGCATCGCCATTGCAGGAGCCAGTGGATATGCCGGCGCAGAGCTGGTTCGGCTTGCCGCTGCCCATCCCCATTTCACGATCACGGCGGTGACCTCAGAAAAATCAGCGGGTCAACCGATCTCATCCGTTTTTCCAAGCCTCAAGGGAATGATTGAACATCGTTTCGAGGCTCTGGCACCGGACGCGTTGGCAGAACGGGCCGATGCGGTTTTTCTGGCGCTTCCCCATACGAAATCTCAAGATCCTGTCGCGGTCTGCGTCAAGACCGGTAAACCGGTCGTTGATCTCAGCGCTGACTATCGGTTGAAGCGGGTAGGAACATATGAACAGTGGTATCAAACGTCGCACGCGCATCCACATCTCCTGAAGGAAGCTGTCTATGGTCTGCCGGAGCTCCATAGAAACGCGATTGCGAATTCAAAATTGGTCGCATCACCCGGCTGTTATCCAACGGCCGCCATTCTTCAGTTGGCCCCTCTGTTTGCCGGAGAACTTGCGCAACCTGAGACCATTGTCATCGATGCAAAATCAGGTGTGTCAGGTGCCGGACGAAGTCCGGCCCTTGCCTATCATTTTCCCGAAGCGCATGAGTCCTTGGAGCCCTATAAGATCGGTCAACATCGCCATACGCCGGAAATCGAACAGGAATTGTCAGGGCTCATGAAGAAATTCGATGCCGTGACCGTGACATTCACACCTCATCTCGTCCCGATGAATCGAGGTATTCTGAGCACAGCCTATTGCAAGCTGGTACGGCCGATGGAACTACCTGCTCTTCGCGATCTGTATCGAGAGTTTTATAAAGGCGAGCGATTCGTCCGGCTCTATGAGGATGTGGTCCCCAATCCACGCTACATCAAAGGAACCAATTACTGTGATATCGGTGTGTATGCGGATTCACGAACCGGATGGGTTGTGACGGTGGCTGCGGTCGATAATCTTGTCAAAGGTGCGGCCGGACAAGCCATCCAAGCAATGAATGTCATGCTTGGAATTCCCGAGGAGACCGGCTTGACTGCGCCGGCGAGTTACCCCTAACCACAAGCCGCTTAGCTATCACCTCAATCAACTGAAATCGAGAGCACATGAAACGAACGCCTGTGGGGGTCACTGCACCGCTCGGATTTCAAGCCGCCGGCATCCATTGCGGAATTAAGAAATCCAACTTGCTCGATCTGGCGCTCTGCGTGTCCGATGTCAGCGGGCCGATCGCCGGCGTGTTTACCAAAAATCGTGTTGCAGCCGCACCGGTGATTCTGGATCGACGCCGCCTTCGGGCTCATCATGGACGGGCGATCATCGTCAATAGCGGAAATGCCAACGCCTGTACGGGCACGCAAGGTCTGATTGCCGCTCAAGCCATGGCGGCTGTCGTAGCGCAGAAGTTGGCCATTCCTGCGGAACACGTATTTGTGGGATCGACCGGCGTGATTGGTCGAGCGCTGCCGATTGATCGTATTACGGGAGCTGTTCCGGCATTGATTTCGCGCCTCAGTGTCGGGGGCGGCAATCAAGCGGCTCAAGCGATTTTGACCACCGACCTCCGTCCGAAAACCGTCGCAGTGAAGGCCACCATAGGCGGTCGCTTCGTTACTATCGGAGGGATGGCAAAGGGCTCAGGCATGATTCATCCGAACATGGCGACCATGCTCGCCTATTTGACGACCGATGCCGCGATTACTCCATCTGCCCTTCAACGCGCGCTGAAATCGGCGACCGATCAGTCATTCAATTGTATTACCGTCGATGGCGATACCAGCACGAACGACACGGTGCTCTGCCTCGCCAATGGTCTCGCGAAGAATCGAGTGATTCAGGCCGGCACGCGTTCTTATACCGTCTTTGAACGGCTCCTCACGGAGGCGGCGCAAGCCTTGGCTCTCATGATCTGCCGCGATGGCGAAGGAGTGACGAAGGTCGTGAAGGTACTCGTTGAAGGAGCCACAACGGCGGCAGCGGCAAAACGAGTCGCCGGCACTATTGCGACGTCGAATCTGTTCAAGACCGCACTATTTGGGGAGGATGCTAATTGGGGCAGAGTCATGGCGGCGGTCGGGCGAGCCGGTGTGGGGATCAATCCCGACAAAGTCGAGGTGCGGTTCGACGACATCGTGATGGTGAGACGAGGAGTCGGGACCGGAATCGAAGCGGAAAAGAAGATTGCCAAGGTCTTCAAGCGGAAAGAGTTTACCGTTGGGATCCATCTCGCACAGGGATTAGCCAGGGCGCACATGTGGACCACAGATCTTTCCTATGACTATGTTCGTATTAATGCCAGCTATCGGTCCTAGGTTAAAAAGAATGGGTGAAGCTTGAAACCTCCTCGTGACTGTGGTAGCGTCGCCGGTCTGTATTTCAGAGGGGCCGATTCGTCTGTACGAGAATCGGCACGAACCAACAAAATAACAATCAGCGTAAGATACGCTGCATAGCTTGAGAATAAGGGAAGCAATTCTCTCACCCCGTTGATGGGTGCTCTGCAAGCTTGAAGGGAGGTGAAGGCATGGGGGTGGTAGCGATCAAGGAACTATTGGAAGCCGGGGTTCACTTCGGGCATCAGACGAACCGCTGGAATCCCAAGATGAAGAAGTTTTTGTTCGGAGAACGCAGCGGCATTTATATTATTGATCTCCAGCAAACCGTCGCACGGATGGAGCAGACCTATGCCTTCGTCCGGGACCTTGCTGCGGCTGGAGAATCCGTCTTGTTCGTCGGCACGAAACGACAGGCAGCGGAAATTCTTGAAGAAGAGGCCAAACGGGCCAACATGTATTTCGTCAACCAGCGATGGCTGGGCGGTATGTTGACCAATTTCCAGACTATTCGACGCAGTATCGATAAGATGAAAAAGATGGAGACAACACTCCTCAATCCGAGCGAACACGGCCTCAAAAAGAAGGAAATCCTTCTGATGCAGAAGGATATCGCCAAACTCCAAAAGTATCTCTCAGGCATCAAGAATATGCGTGGGCTTCCTGGAGCCGTCTTCGTGCTCGATACGCGAGTCGAAAAAATTGCCGTACAGGAGGCCAAACGGCTTGACATCCCGGTTATTGCCATCTTGGATAGCAACTGCGACCCTGATAACATTGCCTACCCCATTCCTGGGAACGACGATGCTATTCGCTCGATCAAGCTGATCACGTCCAAGATCGCCGATGCCTGCATTGAGGGTGCGCATCTTAAAGCTCAGCGAGAGGAAGCAGAGTTCCGGGCAGTACCTTCGAGCGGGGACAAGAAGCCTGCCATGCGGACCGAGACCGTTCCGGTTCCCTGATTCCCTCGAGGATCAATCCGATTAATACTCGTCATGAATGCAACCGTGAAGGAATAATGAACCATGGCAGGATCCAGTCAGCTTGTGAAGGAACTTCGCGAAAAAACAGGAGCCGGGATTCTCGACTGTCAGAAGGCCCTGACAGAAAACGGAGACGATGTCGAGAAAGCCATCGATTACTTGCGCCAAAAGGGGCTGGCCGCCGCGGCTAAAAAGGCGGGGCGGGAGACTAATCAAGGGTTGATCCACTCCTACATCCATATGGGCGGAAAAATAGGAGTTCTGATCGAAGTCAACTGCGAAACCGATTTCGTGGCCCGCAATGAAGAGTTCAAGTCCTTTGTCAACGACTTGGCGCTTCAAGTTGCCGCGGCCAAACCTTTCTTCGTGAAACGCGAGGACGTGCCAACCGACGTGGCGGAAAAGGAGAAATTGATTTACGAAGGCCAGGCCAAGGAAATGGGAAAACCTCCTGCTGCATGGCCGAAGATCGTCGAAGGGAAGCTGGAGAAGTTTTATCAGGAAAATTGCCTACTTGAACAGTCGTTCATCAAGGATCCGGCCGTCACCATCAAAGACCTACTCGCCCAAAAGGTCGCCAAGATCGGTGAAAACATGAACATCCGTCGTTTTACCCGCTATCAGCTAGGCGAAGCATGAGCACTGCCAAATACCGGCGTCTCCTCTTGAAAGTCAGTGGGGAGATGTTGGCCGGAGAGCAGGGCTATGGCATTCAGCCGTCTATTCTGGAAAATCTTTCCACGGAAATCGCCTCGGTGGTCGCGCTCGACGTGCAAGTCGCGATCGTCATAGGAGGAGGAAACATCTTTCGAGGGATCGCGGCGAGTGCTGCCGGCATGGAGCGTTCTTCAGCCGACTATATGGGGATGTTGGCGACGGTGCTCAATGCGCTGGCCCTCCAGAATGCCCTGGAACGTGCCGGTGTGATGACCCGTGTACAATCTGCCATTGAGATGCGTCAGCTTGCAGAGGGGTATATCCGCCGAAGGGCGATTCGTCATCTTGAAAAGAATCGTGTCGTCATTTTCGCCGGTGGAACGGGAAATCCTTATTTTTCAACAGATACCGCCGCTGTCCTTCGGGCCATGGAGATCAGCGCTCAGGTGATCATGAAGGGCACAAAGGTAGATGGAATCTATGAGGCCGATCCTGTGACAAACCCATCGGCAAAGAAATACGACACAATCTCCTTTCTCTCCATTCTCAATCAGAACCTCAAAGTCATGGATTCCACCGCGATCAGCCTGTGCATGGATAATAAGTTACCGCTCATTGTATTCAACTTGAAAAACAGTGGAAATTTCAAACGTGTGACTTTAGGCGAACCGCTTGGTACGTTCGTGACGACCGGGGATCGCTGACTCTCTCGCGAGGTGTTTCATGTCCAACGCAGCGCCGATTCGACAGTCGTTTACCGCTCAAATGGATCAGGCCCTCGAACATCTTCGAAAAGACTTGTCCGGCCTCCGAACCGGGCGAGCCTCTGTCGCGCTACTGGACGGCGTTCGGGTCGACTACTACGGCACCATGACACCGTTGAAACAGGTGGCCAACGTGGCGACTCCAGAAGCGCGCTTGATCACCGTTCAGCCGTGGGAGCCGAATCTCATCAAGGAAATCGAGAAGGCGATTTCCAACTCCGGTTTGGGGGTGACGCCGTCGAACGACGGCAAACTGATTCGCATTCCGCTTCCCCCCTTGACTGAGGAGCGGCGTAAGGAGTTGACCAAGATCTGCAAAAAGCACGGTGAAGATGCCAAGGTAAAGATACGAGGCTTCAGACGGGATGCGAATGAAGAGTTGAAGAAGCTCCAAAAAGGTGCGAAGCTGACCGAAGACGAACTTCGCAAAGCGGAACAAGAGACTCAAAAGCTTATCGAGCAATACGGGCAGAAGATCGACGAGATCATCAAGAAAAAGGAACAAGAGATCATGGAGGTTTGAGTCCAACTTCCTGATTTTCTTTTCATCGCGTGCCGACTCCGCTAGCCTTTTCCCCCACCGTCGTCACCGTTGACCTGACGGCTTTGGTCCATAATCTTCACCAACTGCGCCGTATCATTTCGCCTGGCCCTGACATTATGGCTGTCGTCAAGGCCAACGCGTATGGCCATGGGGCCGTTGAAACAGCACAGGCATTAGTCCGTCATGGTGTCGTTCGCTTTGCGGTGTTTTCGATCGAAGAAGGAATCGTCCTCCGTCAGGCCGGCATCGCGACGTCGATCGTCATCCTTGGGCCGGTGTTTCCGCAACACGTTCAGGACCTCTTCGCTTATCACCTCACCCCGGTAGTGAGTGATCCTTCCATGCTCACCGCGCTGGGCCGATGCGCGGCTCAAGACTCCTCCCCCTACCCGATTCATCTCAAGGTTGACACCGGCATGGGACGATTAGGCTTCACTCTCAATGAGGTTGAAGCTATCATCACAAAACACTCATTTCCCTCCTTCTTACATCTCGAAGGTCTGATGTCCCACCTGGCCGATTCGGATGGGTTGGATCCCGATTCGACCACGCAGCAGATCAATCGCTTCGAACACGTGCACAAGATTGTGCGTGAAGCAGGATTTTTCGTTCCACTGATACACCTTGCAAATAGTGCCGGTATCGTTCGTTTCCCCTCAGCTCACTACACCTTGGTTCGGCCGGGCATCATGCTCTATGGATATCATACACTGCCTCTTTCCGTTCGGCCTCCTGACCTTAGGCCGGTCCTCTCGCTTACGACCAGGATTGCGCAGCTCAGGTTGATTCAACCGGGAGAAACAGTTAGTTACAATCGCACGTTCATGGCTAGACGTCCGACCAGAATAGCCGTTCTTCCGATCGGCTATTCCGGTGGGGTAAGCAGACATCTGTCAAATCGAGGCCAGGTGATTATTCGAGGACAACGGGCTCCCATCGCGGGCATCGTCTGCATGGACATGGTGATGGTAGATGTGACGGAAATCGAGG
>CAYTAS010000028.1:0-35644 GCA_964435885.1 uncultured Nitrospira sp.
GTGGCGGCGACGAAGCGCCTATCTATCATGTCGATGTCTCTTAGTACAAGGCAGAATCAGTCTTGCGTCACCAGCATAGTCTTCCTGCAGGAAGGAGACTAACCGGCGGTATTCTCGGATTGCATTTGATGGAAGCTCTTTAGTAGCGTGTGGCACATATGATCACGGAATTTATTATCACGCCTGGAGAACAACCCAAACGGCTGGACGTCTTCCTCGTGAACCGAGAAAGGGATATCTCGCGGTCAGCTATCCAGCGCCTGATCGAGTTAGGTCGGATCCGACTCAATGACCAGGTCGTGAAGCCAAGCCAGAAGATCAAGCCGGGCGATCGGATCACCATGGATGTGCCGAAACCGGAGCCTCTCTCAATAAAGGGCGAGGCCATCCCTCTCGACATCCTCTTTGAAGATGGGTCACTTCTTGTCTTGAATAAGCCGCCGGGGATTGTCGCTCACCCAGCGCCGGGAAACTGGACCGGTACGCTCGTCAACGCGCTCCTTCATCACTTCCAAACTTCCGGCGGAACGATTTCGACCATCGGAGGTAAAGAACGACCTGGGCTTGTTCATCGGCTGGACAAGGAAACTTCCGGTATCATGGTCGTGACCAAGAGCGACGTAGCGCATCGTGCGCTCGCCGCACAATTCAAGCTGCATACCATCACCAGGGTGTATGAGGCAGTCGTCTGGGGAGTTCCCCAAAAAGGACGAGGTCTAATCGAATTGGCGATCGGCCGGGATATCAAGGACCGGAAAAAGTTTTCCGCGAGAACAACGAGCCCCAAACAATCATCGACGGAGTACGTGATCGCGAAGCGATATGGGAAAGCGGCCGCTCATGTCTTGCTGTACCCACGAACCGGCAGGACTCATCAGCTTCGCGTTCATCTCACATCCCTCGGACATCCCATTCTCGGCGATCAGACCTATGGCGGAAGACGGGTGTGTTCGATCGAAGGGCTCTCGATTCCCCGTGTCATGCTCCACGCCAGGACCCTCGGCTTCATTCATCCTCGGACGGGAGCGCCGGAGCAATTCACGAGACCGGTGCCGGCCGATATGCAGACGGTGATGTCGGAACTTGAACGGCAAATCATTACAGGAGAAAATACATCAACAGCATAGAGCGCACCTTTCATGATGCTAAGCGTATATGTTGACCGCTGAACTTCTCGACGCCGTAGGAGGATTAACGTCGCGTATCAAAATCTATGCGACCAAACTCCCCTCTGTCGTGCATTTGAATGTTGTGCCATCTGGGGTGAAGCCTTCTCCGGAGGCGATCGATACTTATGAAAGCATCGTCTCTCGTGCAAGCAGCCAGAGTGCGGGAACTCCGTACAAGGGGCTGAAAGAATGCTTCGTGTCATCACTGGAAGCATTCGAAGTCGGCAATCTCCTCGGTGCCATCCAACCTCTGCTTTCGGTCTTGGATCATGTCGAGCGGATGCAATCCGAGCAAGAAATCGAGGTTGGGCGGGTCGATGAACAACGGCTCAGGGAGTACCGTGCCGCATTGCGCAAGGTTCTTCCGGGAAATCGACCGGAAATAGATAGCCCTGTCCAAAGCTCACCGTGAAACCCTGAAGAATTTCGGCGGCAAAACGGGGTTGCCGAGGTGAATGCCGCGAATCGGACAAGAACCCAAAAGGCGGGGAACACTGGGACGCTCAATGCCCCATCTTGGGGCCTAAAGCATTCGCTCCGGTCGTGACGAGTTTAAATCGCACTAGGGCTCCACAATGTGGGCATTTGGCTCTGACAGTCTCCTCGTCGATGACCTCATATTCATCAGGTTTTAGCCACATGAGTTGAAAGCACTTCGAACAGCTGCGGACTTGCGTTGACATATGTTTCCTCGTACACTCCAAGACAAATTGAGAAATACTCTAATATAAGATGCCGTCCACCCTCAAGTCTGTGGTTACCTATTCCGATCGGAACCCGCCGGAAGCAGCTCAGCTCTTACGCTTGTTCCATCAAGCACCTTGGGCCAAACAACGGTTGCTTCAAGACGCCAAGGATATGCTCCAACATACCGATCTGACGCTGTGCGCATGGGAGGGTGAACGACTGATCGGATTCGGGAGAGTCCTGACGGACTTCGTCTACCGGGCCACCATTTGGGACGTCATCGTCGATCAGGCCTATCAGGGCCAAGGAATTGGTACTGAAATCGTCAAGCGCATTCTCAACCATCCACGGCTGAGTCGGGTAGAACTTGTGTGGCTTTGTACCAGACGGCCGGGCTTTTATGAAAAGCTGGGTTTCACGTCCAAGGAACAGACAGGGATGGTCTGGACTCGAATGAAAGAGAGTCGAAAGGACTAGCCATGCATCGAAGACACGTCAGAAAAATATCTTTCCTCCAAAGAGGAAGGCAAAGGAGGACGCATTCCAGTCATCATTTCGCCCGCCCGTGCCGGTCGTATGGCCATCATTTCGCTTGTAGGCCCATTCGATGTTCAGGGCAAACTGTTGATTCAATCGGTAGTCCGCTCCCCATCTCTAATCGCCAAGCAAAGGTGTTACTCGGACTAATGCGAACGGTGGTCTCTTCACCGAAGCTGTTGACGTTGACGCCGAAACTCATATTGACGTAAGGGGTGATTCGGTCAAATTTCACCGGACGCAGTTCCATCGTTGGAAGGACCGAAACGGTATCTTGATGACCAAGATCTAGATCAGGCCGTTCCAGGCTGACGGTATGTCGTTCCCACTCCACCATGAGTCCAACCAGAAACCAACGGTTGATACTGTACAACGCCTGAAAATTGACCATCGGGCCGATCGAGGTTGATGTGTTGTCGGCAAGCTGTTGGGTGAGAGGCGAAAATCCTACACGAGTTCCCAGAACCCATGTGCCTGGTTCAGTCCCGCCAAATTCCTCACCCCAGGAGTCTTGTAGAGGAGAGCACACGACAGTCGTAAGAGCTAGCAGCAACCCCAACAGACCAGATGTGAACGACGGTCTTGGCATGGAGCGTCTCCTCTCGGATGGGGATAGCGGAGTGACCATGGATATTCAATGACTCGAACCTAGATCCATAACCGCGTAGACGACTGGCGGAGGCGGACTCAAGACCTCAACTCCGTTTTCAGTCGAAGACCTCCCAGCTGTCCCAAGTGTCTCATCGTGCTGAGTATATACTGCCTAGCTATTCAAAGGAAATTCAAAGTTGTAGGAGCCACCTGATCAAGTTGCGAGAGGCCAACAGGCGTCTTGAAATCAGAAAATGACTGCTCTACAGTGCTTCCGGCTAGGTTATTACACTATGACGAGGAGGACACGATGAACACCATCAGTAAGACGCTCTTGTTGGGCATGGCCGTCTTGAGTGCAAGTCTTGGATTCTCTCATCCCGGTGCGGCACAGGCGGCTGAGTGGGTTCACGAAGGGATGGCCGAAGAAGGAAAGATCACTGCGGGCTTTCGTGTTGGGCCGAACTTTGTTACTCAGGATTCCGGCGTGTCGACCGTTGGGCCTCTTGTCAACTTTCAAGGGATGTACGGCCTTAATCGGTGGTTCCGAATCGGTATGATATTGGAGTGGCAGCGGCATGGCGTTGATGTGGGAAGCGGAGGGGTAAACACGGTTTCGATTCTTCCAGTGAATCTGGAGTATCGCCCAGGCCATGTGGGTCCCTTCGTTCCGTATTTCACGACGGGAATCGGCGTGAACGTCAATACACGTGATGTTTCCGATTCCTTTGCGTGGCGCGTCGGCGGAGGGCTTGACTATGCGTTGACCAATGTAGTGTCTACTGCCCCCAAAGGCCTCATGTTGAATGTGGAAACAGCCTGGAAGCGCAATCATGCCTCAGCTGATTTTTCTACCATCGGCCTCCTCTTCGGTGTTCGCCATACGTTCTAGAAAAAGACGAGAGAGGGGGCAGGGTCAGTCATGAATATGAGCGACCGGCTTTCTCGGCACTCGTTTGGGTGAGAAAAAGACGGAAATGAAAAATATGCAGGTCGACAAGAGTACGATGGCGGGTCCGGAAGGAATGTCCCACAGAGCGGAAATCAAGACGCCTGCCACGGATGTCGAGATGCCGATAATGGCTGAATACAGCGTCAATGTTTTGAGGCTATGGGTCAGCTGGTAGGCGGTCGAGGCTGGAATGAGTATCATGGCGAAGACCAAGATTGCACCGACGGTCTTCAATGAAACCACCACGGTCAGAGCGACCAGAGTCAGGAGAAGAAAGAAGATTTGTCGAGCAGGAACGCCCGAAGCCTCGGCCATCTCCTGATCAAAGGCGATGAAGTAGAGTTCCTTGGAAAACACCACAATCAAGCCAAGCACCAGGATACTCAGGGCTCCGATGATGTGTAATTCGTCCGGGGTGACTGATAGAACACTACCGAATAAGTAGCCGTAGACTTCGGCATTGTAGCTTTTCATCAATCCGATGAAGAGGATCCCCAATGCCATCGTTGCCGTGTACAAGATTCCAATGGAAACGTCCAGCTTCATTCTGCCTTGTTCTTCCATCCACCCCGTAATCCAGACCGTGGTAAGGCCGAACACGATGGCCACCATCAAAGGGGGCCATCCCATCAAGTAACCAAGCGCCACACCGGCAAATGCCGCATGCGATGTCCCGGCGCCGACAAACGCCAGCCCACGCAGGACCACGAACACCCCGATCACCGAACAGAGCCCACCGACCATCGCGGCCGCAAGGAGGGAGCGTTGCATGAAATCGTAGGCGAAAAGATCAAGCATCATTTGGAATCACTGCTTAGTGGTGATGGTGATAATCCTCAACGATCACGAGGTCCTTTTCCGTGATCACCAGATCTTTGCCGTACACTTGGTGCAGAATGTCGGGCTTGAGCACTTCAGACGGCGGACCGGCAGCGAAGAGGCTTGTCTTAAGCAGAACCAAGCGATCAACTTTCGATCGAATCATATTGATATCGTGAGTAATCAGGAGAATCGTGAGTTTAAGCGCACCGTGCAGGTGCTGGACGAGCTCAATAACATTGTGTTGCGTGGTGATATCAAGCCCGGTCGTCGGTTCATCCAGTATGAGGACTTTGGGTTGCTGGGCCAGGGCTCTGGCGATAAACACGCGCTGTTGCTGGCCGCCGGATAGATGTCCTAGTGCCGTATCTTTATGAGCGTCCATTCCAACCTGAGCCAGGGCTTCCAGTGCGATGTCATGATCCGTCTTCGATGGACGCTTGAACAAGCCCAGCGCGCCGTAACGCCCCATCATCACCGTCTCAAGGACCGTAACGGGAAAATTTCGGTCCACGACCCCCTTTTGTGGAAGATAGCCGATCTTCGCACGATGGTGGCAGCGCAGTTCGTCGCAGGCACAGTCGAAGATATGAAGGTGTCCTTCAACAGGAGCAAGCAGCCCTAAGACGGCTCGACAGAGCGTGGTCTTGCCTGATCCGTTTGGACCGATCACTCCCACGAACTCTCCTTCGTAAATGGTCAACGTGATGTCGCTGAGAGCAATGAGACCGGGGAATCCGAATGAGACATGATCAAAGCGGATGATCGGTTCTTGATGAGCAGCCACGGGTCAAAGGCTCCTTCCGACGGCACACACGTATTCTGACAAGCAATTAGTTGGAATCCAATGCGCCGGCCAATTGGAGCACATTATGACGAAGCATGTCGAGGTAGGACTCCGTTCCAGGTAGGCCGCCCGGCATCGTCGTGAGGACCACGACACGGGCGTTTGTTTCTCGCGCAAGGAGTTCCGGGAGCCGTTGACTGAGCTGAATCTCGGAGGCAATGACCCTCACGTGTTCCTGTCTGATCTTTTGAATGAGGGCCTGGAGGTGAAGGGCCGAAGGCTCTGCACCTGCTTGGAGATGAATCGTGTCGACAATGTGGAGGTCGAACCGTCTCGCCAGATACGGCCAGGCTGAATGGTGCGCAATGAACCGACGATCAGCCAGGAGCCGAGTGCGCTCGGATAGTTCCTTCTGCAACCGATCCAATCGGTTCTGGTAGGCCGCTTGATTTGTCCTGAATTCAGCCGCATGACTCGGATCGATCTCGATGAGGGCCTCCGTAATGTGGCGAAGCATAATTAAGACATTCACCGGGTCCAGCCAAATGTGCGGGTTTCCTTCCGAATCGGCTGCGTCGCTTCCAGGATGGTGATCTTCATGCGGATCGCCACCATCATGAATCAGTTCCACACCATGGGAGGTCGTCACCACACGCAACGTTTTGCTGCCGGCATTCCTCACCAGCGACGACACCCATACTTCGAGTCCGAGTCCAACTTGAAACAACAACCGAGCCTTCCGCACGGCAACCAGGTCGGTGGGCTTTGGGGAGTAGGTATGTTCGTTCTCGTAGCCGGTCAACAAAGAAGTGACGCGCACACGGGGGCCGCCGACCTGCTCGGTCAAATCCTTCAGGATCGGGATCGTAACGACGATCGGGATGGGATCACGCGCCTCTGCCGTGGTATCAAATGGTGAGAGCCAACCGGCCACAATGGCAACACAAGCGAAGGCGACAAACTTCCACCGATAATCGACCAAAAACATCGGCGGCGACCCTACCATCCACGCTCTACAGTGTCAACGACATCTGCAACTGAGGCATTTCTCATAGGCCCTGTCCATTCGACTCCTTGACCCATGGCGTGAGTTCCATTAGCGTAACACACCCTCTCATCTGTACGACTTCATGACGAGGTGACGAAAGGATGCACCAGATGAACGTTGTGGGATTGATGTCGGGAACATCCGCTGACGGAGTCGATGCTGCGCTCGTCTCGATTGTTCGTCGCAAAACCGCAGTTCAAGTGGAGATGCTGGCGTTCCATTCACTTCCCTATCCCCGATCGCTGCAACAACGAATTCTTTCCGCCTCGGTTTCGGGCACCGTATCGGATATTTGCCACCTGAATGCCCTCCTTGGGGAATGGTTTGCCGACGCAGCGTTGGGCGTCATTCGATCAGCGGAAATGACTCCAGAGGACGTAGACTTAATCGGCTCGCACGGCCAGACCGTGCATCATCTTCCAGCGGGTATCAAGGATACCAACGTCGGCTCGATACGCTCTACCCTGCAAATTGCCGAGCCGGCAGTCATCGCCGAGCGAACGGGGATCACGACGGTCGCCAATTTCCGTCCGCGCGACATTGCCGCCGGCGGCCAAGGTGCGCCATTGACGCCCGGGAGCCATGCCTTGTTGTTTAGGCATCCTCGTCGCGCCCGCCTTATCGTGAATCTGGGAGGTATCAGCAACGTCACCTATCTACCACGAGGAGTTGGGACCGAAGGCCTTGTCGCATTCGACACAGGCCCGGCCAATATGGTTTTGGATGGAATCATGTCTCGCAAGACACATGGACGGTCCACCATGGACCGAGAAGGGCGTCTGGCGCTACGGGGGCGGGTCGACTCCCGTCTATTAGCAAAACTTCTTGCACACCCCTACCTCTCGCAGCCGCCACCGAAATCGACAGGGCGTGAGGCCTTTGGGGTAAAAATGCTTGATGAATTGCTCGGTTGGCAACAGGCACGGGCGATGCCGATAGAAGATCTCCTTGCCACGTGTAGCCGCTGGACTGCCGAGGCCGTGGGGACGGCCAGACGCTGGATCAAGGGTGGGATCGACGAAGTGATTGTCGGAGGAGGCGGAGTCAGGAACCGTGCCATCATGGAACAGCTCACGGAATTATTCTCTCCCATTCCGGTGACGACATTTGAATCGCACGGGTGGGATAGTAAAGCGCTTGAATCAGTCGCCTTCGCCATTTTGGCGTATCAGACCGTGATGGAACACAGCGGAAACGTGCCTTCAGTAACGGGCGCCGCATTCCCGAGGTTGTTGGGGTGCATTGTTCCAAGCGGCCCACGGTGGTTTGAACGACTGCGCTCGATCAAGAGCAAAACGTAACACGCCATGAAAATCATTCTGCTCGGCGTCATAGTTGCTGCAGTCGTCTTCGGCATTCGGTGGATCAGGCGGCGACTGCGTCGAAGAAAGATGCGTGCAACGCCATTCGTCATTCCTCCTGGCGTCGCCATTCGCTCCGCTCCGTTGCTCGGGGAGGAAGAAATCGCGCTGTATAACCTGCTTCAATTGGTCGTCCAAGAGCGGTATCTCGTCCTTGCTCAAGTGCCCTTATGGTCTTTTGTCGCAGTCGATGCCGATGCACGTGCGCGGTCAGGTATCCTGCGCCATATCGCACTGAAACGAGTCGACTTTGTTCTGATTCACCCCGGATCACGCCGTGTGGAGTATGTCGTGCAAATCGCACATGAGTCACCACGCCCTGACGAGAGAGAAGGCCAGCGGATCATAGAATCGGTGCTTGATGCAGCAGGTATCAAGCGGATGACGCTGCAGTCGAAAAAGAGTTACTCATTGCCCGATCTTACCGCTCGATTGGAATTGACCACGGACGAGTAACAAGAAAGCGGTCTCTGCCCGTGCCATCACCGCCCCTACTGCAATGAGGGGTTCGCTTCATCGGTACTCGCGGTTGCTTCAAGGGCTTTGCGGGCGGTTTCTGCCTCCGCGCTATCGGGGTATTGTTCCACCACTCGGTCGAACATAAGTCGTGCCTTTTCGGGATCCCTCAATTTGTCGTAGGTCTGGCCGAGTTTTAGCGTCGCAGCCGCCACTTTAGGGCTGAGCGGGTAATTCGACACGACATCATAAAACGACTGTATCGCGTCTCGATACCGCCCCATGCGATACTGACATTCGCCGATCCAATATTGTGCATTGGCTGCAAGCACAGACTGACTGTGCAACTCAATGAACAGCTGAAAACCCGCCATCGCCGCCGCGTAATCGCGGTGTTTGAATTCATCCATCACCCGATCATAGAGTCGACGCGTCGAATCTTGGCGCTGCGTAGGGGCCGCGAATGACAGGGTTGCGGAGGTCAGGATAAGCAGGACTATGGCGAGGGTGATTCTCCGCCGGACCATACCGATCCTCCATCTGCTCAACCATGCTCGAACTCTGAAGCTAGGCAATGACCATGCCATGAGACACGGGGATTTCTTGGACCAACACATGGAGTAACAAGATGTTAGGAAAGGAGTGCATCCTCAAGGCAAAAGGATGTTTCAAAATCGTGTTCAGTAAAGATACAGAATTGTACGAAACAGAGTTGCTCTCTGCTTTGTGCGATGCGCCATGCTTCCGATTAGTGTATATCCGGAGTTGAGGGCATCCGTGGGGTTTGTAAGTCGTTCGAAATGTGGAACTGAAAGGAGCTGCCGCCTTGCTGCTTGGCGCGATACATGGCCGCATCAGCATGCTTCAACAACTCATCGGCATCGTGATCGTCGGTCGGATAGACGGTAATCCCGATACTGATTCCAATCAACACCTGGTGGGTATCGATCTGAAACGGCTGTGCCAGTGATTTCGTGATTCGTGCCGCCACCAGCGCGATGTCTTCTTCGCATATCAGCCCTTCCAGAATGATGGTGAACTCATCGCCTCCCATTCGAGCGACGGTATCCACCTCGCGTACACACTCGTGCAAGCGTTCGGCAACCAATTTCAAAAGCTGATCGCCGACGTTGTGGCCCAGAGTGTCATTCACAGGCTTGAATCGATCGAGATCGAGCAACATTAACCCGAGAGGTTGTTGGAGCCGCTTGCTCCGAGCCATGGCCTGAATGAGCCGATCGCGAAACAATGTACGGTTTACAAGACCGGTCAGCTGATCATATTGGGCGAGGTACGTCAGATGCTCTTCAGCCCGTTTCCGTTCAATGGCATACCGAATCGAGCGGGCGAGCAGCTCCGATTGCCGCTCTCCCTTGACGAGGTAATCCTGCGCCCCGTTTCGGACGGCTTGCAACGCAAGTGTTTGATCGTTGAGGCCGCTCAGCACGATAATGGCAATCGTCGGGTTTGCGGCTTGCATCTGGCGCACAGTTGAAAGTCCATAGCCATCCGGAAGCGAAAGATCCAAGAGCACCGCATCAAATCGAGCTCGGGCCAGATGCGTAAAGGCCTCACTCAATCGGCTGACATGCGTGAGCGTAAATTGATCCAGGCTCCATTCTGCCAGGATGTCCTGGGTGAGCTGCGCATCGATGTCGTTGTCCTCAACCAAGAGAACGTTAATCATCGTATGCTCATGAGGCGAACAGTCAGGCGCTAAGCGTCAGGCTGTGAGATCTACGATAAGTATAGCTTAAGATGCACAACCAACAAGCGAATCGTGGAAGTGCCAGCATGCACGGGAACTGCCCCATCGACTTCTTGCTCACGCACAGCGGAAAGCCAGACCATCATGGGTCCGTTATCCCGCTACACACGCTTATGGTGAAGGCCAGCGACGCAGCGTTACGAACGCGGAACAGTCGATCAGGAACTCCGACGAAAACTGGAAGGACTCTGCGGGTAGATCCCGGTCGGACCTTGCTCAGGCCCTATTCCGCCCTCACAGGCGTACCCGGGTTCAAAAGGCCATAGGAGCGAACGTCCCGCGGCGCTTCCTCGGATATGAACATATCGCAAGGTCACGCCCATGCGTGCCGCGTCGTTCTTTACCATGGCGGTGCAGGCATTCGGTGTAAATCCACGTCGTGAGATAAGGAGAGGTTCGCCCGAGGTTCCTACAATCGTAAACTCACTGGCACAACCCACTACTCCCACTGAAACCAAGAGCATACCGATGAAAAGTTTTGTGGGAGCTTGAGAGGTCATTGGAACTTGGTTTCCCTGTAACAGGTGAGCCTACCCTCCATGCACTGTCGACACCTCAGACTATAGCACGAACACCGGCTTTCAATCGAGTGCCAGACAGGTTTTGAGCGAGCTTTCCACGACGTCCCACTCAGAAGGTCACGGCGAATTCCGTTACCGGAGCCCAACCAGAATAATTTGCCGACCTTCCTGCAAAACTTTCCATTCAGGTGTGCGATGTTGCCGGGCATAGAGCGATCCGAGGCCCATTATCAGACGTGTTTTCATGGCACGGAAGTTGAGAAGAGCAATCTGGTTTTGTTGCTGCCGTAGCTGATGCTCGGCTTCGCAGAGAGGCTTGTTCATGGATGTGGGATATGCACTTGGAGATCTCTGGTCGGTGCTAGGCCAAGATGTGACCATTATCGGCGGTGTTCAGAGTCCGATGCTGAGCTGCATCGGTGCCGCAGGAATCCTTGTCCTCTGTCTGTGGCAGAGCACGATGCTCATCAGAGGCCGATTCACGCTTCGGCGGACACTATCCAGGTTCCACTCCTCGGTCTTGCCTCTGGTTGTCGAACGGAAACGGGTTGTCAAAGACTGGCTTATGACTTCAACCGGGGCCACGAAACGAGAGAGTTCTACGGAGATGCCGGGCACGCGAAGCGATCTAGACGATCTCCAAGTCCTAGATCGTGCTCTTCGGGCCGAACCGGCCCTATCGAAAGAATGGCTGTCGTACCGAAAGACGTTGGCGGTGGAGCAGCCCGCATGGTTTCTCGACCCAACGGTCCATAGCCGGCGATCAGCCTCCGAATTCTTTTCTTTTGATGTCCTTTGTACGAGTCAGCTCAACATCCGCTTCTTCAGGCAACTTCCCTCATTCCTGACGGGCATAGGTTTACTCTTTACATTTATTGCCATTCTGATCGGTCTCAGCAAACTCCACGTGAACGGACCTCAAATCGAAGGGATTCAAGGCCTGATCAACGGGTTGTCCGGAAAGTTCGTGACGTCAATCGTCGGCCTTGCCTGTGCGAATGCCTTCACACTTCTGGAAACTTCAGTATGGCACGGCCTGGAAGGCGAGCACCGAACCTGCATTGCTCTTTTAGATGAACTGTTCCCCCAGAAAGCCACGGAGCATCATACCCACCCATCTCAAGAGCGGAATGGAGGTCATGATTCCCTGATTACCCCCATCAGAAATGATGGAACCATTCAGCTTGCTGAAGTCATGCAGCAGCGTCTCAGCTCGGCGGTTGCTGCTTTGACCTCCGCCACGCAAACTCTCACGACACTGAACTCGAACCAGTCGTCAACGAAACAGGATGAGCTTCTCGGTGAGATGACACAGGAAGTTCAGCTTGCCCTGAAGTCGATCATGAAGCCGTTACTGGAGGCTATCCAGGAGCTCACCCGATCAATCAATAGCCAATCGACCTCGGTGCGCCTCTCGCGGGCCGAAATGGAAACCATGTTTCACGAACTGAAGCGCCACACCCACAGATCCGCCGATGACAAGGTTCGGATTCGAGAGAACGGATGATGGCGACGGGGAGACCAGAACCTTCCGAAGGGTCATCGGTCCTGACAAACGGGGTTGTGGATCTCATGACCTCTCTTGCCGTCATCTTCATTCTGTTGTTCGCGTCCTATATCGCACGGGTAGAGGACGGGAGCGCCAATCCGAATTCCAGTCGAGCGACACCGACAGAGATCGAAGCAAAATGGGATGTGCATAGGTCCATCTCGAAAGCCGAAGGACCGGGCGTACTGACCGTCACTGTGCCGGAGGCCGCACTCAAGTTTGAATTTGGGAAGAGTGCGCTATTGCCATCATCGGAATCGTTCCTGTCAGGGGCCATGCCTCACTACGCGTCGATGATCTGTGGTCCGGGAGGACAGGATGTTGAGGCCTTTGTGATTGAAGGATACACCGACGATCTTGGCGACGATGTGCATAACTTACGATTGAGCCAGGACCGATCCTTTGCGGTCCTGGTGAAAAGCTTGGAAATCATTCACGCGCGACTTCCCTGGGCCTACGAGTGTTTCCTGCAGAAGGCCATGGCCAACGGGCGCGGAAGGCAAAATCTGCTGCGAGATGAAACAGGGCATCCAAACCGCGAGAAAAGTCGTCGCGTCATGTTTAAAATCCACAAGCGATCGACGTAAGGTCTCGAACGCTGAAAGTCGCAGATATGCAAGCGGCAGCATGGAGACATGCACCGGCATCGATTCTGACTGCAAAGGGTAAACGCGTCAGGAGAGCGCATCTTATTGCTGGTAAGGAGAGTGGGAAAGCGAGCCATGGATGTGGTGGCTTAATGCAATGATCTCATCGAGGGAGAGCGTTTCGGCCCGAATAGAATGGGACAAATGAAGTGCGGCCAATGCCGCTTCTACGCGGTTCTGATCGTACCCCTGATCCTTCAGTGAGTTGACCAGCGTCTTGCGGCGATGCGCAAACGCCGCTCTCACGAATGATGCGAACTGGTCTCTGCCCTCTCTTGTTTGGTCCATTCGATTCTTAGCCCGGAGCACCACGACGGCGGAATCGACATCCGGCCTTGGGCGGAAGCATTGCGGCGAGACCTTGAAGGCTTTGGTGATGTCGGCTGAGTATTGAGCCATAACGGACAAGACCCCGTAGACGGAATTTCCGGCTTTTGCGACCAATCGGTCGGCGACTTCATTTTGGAGCATCAGCACGAGTCGAGGGATACGATGGGCTTGCTCGAGCAGACGGAAGAGAAGGGGAGTCGACAGATAGTAGGGAAGATTCGCGACCACGATGGTACCGATCGGAAGGTGCTCGATCGGATACGTCATCGCGTCGCCGAGAACTAAGGTGAGATTTTGAAACCGAGATTGTCGTTCGGTTACGTACGCATGGAGTCGAGGATCGACTTCTACGGCCGTGACGTGACCGGCGGATCGACACAGGGCTTCCGTCAAGATGCCTCGACCCGGTCCGATTTCCAATACGCTATCAGTCGGAGATAATTCAGCCACTGCAATGATCTTGCGGACAATGTTGGGATCGATAAGAAAATTCTGTCCGAGGTGCTTTAGGGCCGCAGGAGGAGGCGAAACGCCCACGGTCAGCTCCTGGACAAGGGAGACGGGGACAGCTGTTTGGCCAGCGCCAGCAACGGCGCGCGATAGCAATCCACGAGATCGGCAAATTCTTCGACCATGTCGTTGGTGAACGAGGGCCCCGGTTGGATTCCGGCGAATGCGGCGCCCTGCTGATGGCCGACCGCGCTCGAGATGAGCGCAGAGGTATGGGCCTTCCATTTCATGATGCGCTCGGTCCCGGCGACGGTATTGAGATCTTCAAGCGTCTGCTTTTTCAGAGCCTCCAGCTCCTCAAGTTGCCGGAGAACAATGGAAAGACCAGTCGATGTATCAGGCGACATGTCTGGGCGATCCTTTCCGGACACGTCGTTGGTCGGTTTTGAGGTGCGCAATATATGCAGCCAACTTCATGGCTTCTATAAGGCTTCCTGGATCGGCCATTCCTTTCCCCACGATGTCAAACGCTGTTCCGTGGTCCACCGAGGTGCGGATAATAGGTAAGCCAACGGTGAGATTCACGCAGGTCCCAAAGGCGACTAATTTCAGAGGGATCAAGCCTTGATCGTGATAGAGGGCGACGATGCCGTCATAGTGACCTTTCGCGGCTTTTCCGAATAACGTATCGGCAGGCAGAGGATCGCTTGCCAGAATGCCCTGTTGTCGGGCCGCCCGTGCGGCCGGAAAGACCACGCGGGCTTCTTCATCACCGAATAATCCACGCTCCCCCGCATGGGGATTAAGAGCCGCCACGCCGATTTTGGGCCGTTTGATCCTGAACAACGTCGTCAGCGCCAGGTGCGCCAACCGGATCCCCTTTTCGATTCTCGCCTGAGTGAGCAGCGACGAGAGGTCTTTGATCGCGACATGAGTCGTGACGAACATGATTCGTAACGGTCCTCCCACGATCATCATGCCGGACTCATTCGCGTGGGTCAGATCAGCCAGCAATTCAGTGTGCCCGGGATAGTGACAGCCGGACATATTGATGGCTTCCTTGTTGATGGGGGCCGTGACCATCGCATCGATACAACCCAGTTGAGCTAATTCGACGGCCGTCTTGATGAAAGTGACCGATGCCGCGCCGGTCTCGGCAGCCGCGCGGCCTGGTCTGAATGTCGGTATAGGTGTCTCCAGGGGGTCCAGTACGGCGACTGATCCCCGTTGGGGGAGTGAGAACTCGTGACTCTGAACAGGGCGGACGATCAACTTGAGCCTCAGGGCTTTGATCGTTCGTTCCATCACCGGAAACGAGCCGATCACGATCGATCGGCAAACGCGCTGCACGCGGGGTTGTGCAAGGGCTTTCGCGATGACTTCAGGGCCGATACCGGCCGGATCTCCCATCGTGATTCCCAGCAAGGGGAGGGAGGACTGACGCCGAGACGAAAACGATTTAGTCGGCATAAAGATGCAGCATGTAACCGATATAGAATATGGCTCCCGCTGCGAGCAACCACGGGCGCCACCGGCCTCCGATCAGGATCTGCAACAGACACAGCCCTACTGCTTGCACCGCTAGGACCATGCTCGTCAGTGCCGTGTGCGCAATCACCCATTCGGTGCCGATCAATCCGAGGGAAACCGGCAAGGTTCCTTGAAAGACCATGGCTCCTGTGACATTCGCCACGGCGAGGCGGTCCTTTTTGCGGTACAGCCAGAGAAAGCTATTGGACATCTCCGGCAACTCGGTGGCGAGGGGCGCGATGAGCAAGGCTAAAATCAATGGAGACATCGCAAACAGCCCGGCCATAGATTCGGCGGCCATGACAAACAAATGGGCGCCTAATATCAATCCCCCTAAACCCAAGAATGTTTGAAGTCCGATCATGGAGTAGGACGGGATGTCGGCCGCCTTGTCGAAAATGAGCGGTTCCAATTCGCTGCCTTCTTCTGTGCCAGTTGGCGTAAATTTCACCTTCATGTAATACATGTACAGGCAGATTAAGACGCCGGCGGCAATGAGATGAATCAGCCTGGACGGGCTGAAGGCACAGCCGAGGGCTATCAGATACCCAAATATAAAAAACGTGAGATCCGTCATGACTTCTCTATAGTTGAGCTGGAAGCGGGCCGTCCGCTTACCGGCTCGAGCATAGAGCAACACCAAAACCCCTAAAATGGGGAGCACCAGCGTGCTCAGCATGAACGGCGCGCCTAAGATGGCGCCCAATCCGACTTCGATCTCCTCCTGACTTTCGCCGAAGAAAATGGCGATGATCGGGATTGACGTTTCAGGCAGCGTGGTCCCGATCGCCGCAAGAACACTGCCTACGGCGCCTTCGGAAATGCCCAACCGCTTGCCCAACCATTCAATGGCATTGGTGAAGAGCGCACAACCACCGAGGGTGACGGCGACAGAGACAAGGAACAGCAGTACGTACAGCAGGACGGTCATGCTCGGCCTCGTCGAGGTGACGGCGCGTTCTTGTCGAGCCGCTGCCGATAGGCCGCCATGGCTTCTTCCATGATGGTCTTGAGCGGGCGCCCCGTTCTTTTAGCGAGCTTCTTACAGTCGAGATACTCAGGTGAGGCCTTTGCCCATCCGGCACCGATATCGGCAACCTTCATCCGAACCATGCCACCATGGATCGTGACCGACACAAACCGGCGGGGGAGGACGTGACGAGTCATCTCCTGAAGCCGCACGCCGAGCGTGGAGGTCTCTTGAAAGAGAATTTCAAGGACGGCATCGACTCGTCCCTGCCCGGTGAGACAGCTTAAGACGACTCCGGGGCGGCTTTTCTTCATGACGACGGGGATCAGCACGACATCCATGGCTCCAACGTCGAATAATCGCTCCATGACATGCTCATAGGTCTGGGGATTCAGGTCGTCGAGATTGGTTTCGATCTGCATCACGTGTTCGGTTCGGGGCACCTCAAGGGCAGCCTCATCTTGTAGAAACACCCGCAGTGCGTTCGGCCAATCCTCGGGGTTCCGGTCGCCGGCTCCATAGCCCACCGCAACACTCTTCATCGTCGGCATCGACACGAATTCCGATGCCAAGGTTCGTACCAACGCCACGCCGGTCGGCGTGGCAAGCTCGCAGCGGGGTCCCTCGGAGTAAATGGGTATTCCCTTCGCCAGGGCTGCGACTGCCGGCCCTGGAACCGGCAAGAGCCCGTGAGAAGACTGTATGGAACCGGAGCCGACGTTGATGGCTGAGGAGGTCACCCTGGTCACGTTCAAGAGATGGCACCCCAGGATCCCGCCGACGACATCGATGAAAGAATCCACCACTCCGACTTCATGAAAGTGAACATCCTTGACGGCAACTCGATGCGCGAGACCTTCTGCTTCTGCCAGTCGGTCGAACACTGCACGACTGCGTTCCTTGACCGGACCGGGGAGTGTGCTGGCCGATAGAATCCGACGAATGCGAGCGAGAGTCAATGGTTCTTGAAATCCGCCTTGAACGATCACATCGACCTTTATTGCGTGGAGCGGACCCCGTTGCACCTCGCGTTGTTGCAGGCGGTACCCTTTGAGCTTCAAAGATCGGAGGCCGGTGACCAATTCGCTCCAGGATAATCCTGCGCTCACCAAGGCCCCTAAGACCATGTCCCCGCTGACTCCCGAGAAGCAATCGAAATGCAGATGTCGGCCCACTCCATACCTCGTCCGGCCTATGCGAAATGACCGGACATATTACCGAAGGCGCCGGAGAACGGCAATCATTGTTCATTAGTTGAAGCTTCGTTGACAGGCGAGAGGGGCTATGTTATCCCCCTAACAATGCAGCTGTGTTGTGACGACCGCGCATCCCGCCGAGCGCCTCCGGGTATCTCACGATGACAGGTTTCATGTCGTCCTCAATCCCTGAAGGCAATGTCGGCCGCAGGAGATTCTTCATCTGGCTGCTATGCCTCTGTGGATCTCCGGCGCTGCTCTTTCCGCTGGATGGTCACGCAGGAGTCAAATCGACGGTCAAGCCGTCTCGGGCTCCTCGACCTGAACCGGAGCTCAAAATCGTCGACCTCGCGATTGCGCCGAAACCGTACACGCTCGGCCACGGACCGCTCCAATTCTCGGTGACAGTTCAACTCCCCAAAGAAATGCGGGGAGACCTGACTTTGGAAGTCAGCGCACTCGTGAGCTCTCCTTCGAAAACGTCGGTGAGGTTTCTCACCCACCGGCAGCCTGTCCTGATTTCCTCGACCTCGGATAAAGGAACGGAACGGCAAAAGGTCTTGATCGAGCTTCTCTGGGATGGTCAGGATCAACGCAAGCAACTTGCCGCAGCGGGCACCTATTCGTATGAAGTGCGAACGAAATTATTGTCGAACGGTGAGAAGGGGCTTCGAACGGTGATGGTCGCTTGGCCGAAGCGTGGAACACTCGAAGCGACGTGGCCCACAGTGGGCTCCCTCGCGCCTACGATTCCGGTCCCAAGATATTGATGCGATGGGCAAGACAAGCCGCACCGAATCCGTTGTCGATATTCATCACCCCGACGCCTGCCGCGCAAGAATTGAGCATCGTTAAGAGCGCGGCCGTTCCGCCGAAGCTTGCTCCATACCCCCGGCTTGTCGGGACAGCGATGACCGGACATTGTACCAAGCCGCCCACGACACTCGGCAGGACCCCATCCATTCCGGCGACTACGATCACCACACGCGCTTCAAACAGTCGTTCTTTGCGACCGAGCAGCCGGTGAATGCCGGCGACACCGACGTCATACAGCCGCTCGACCCGACTTCCCATGACCTCGGCCGTGATTCTAGCCTCTTCGGCAACGGGGAGATCGGCCGTGCCGGCCGTGACCACAAGGATATGGCCTCGTGACTTCGATCGCGGCGGATGAACCGCGACAAGACGCGCATCGGGATAGTAGCGCGCACGCCGGTTGAGCTTGCATACAGCGCGTGCTACCGGTGGCTCCGCGCGAGTGGCGAGAAAGGGGCCTTGTTTTTTGAATAGGGCTCGTGCGATTGCCGCCACCTGTGCCGTGCTTTTCCCTTCACACAAGACGACCTCGGGAAACCCCTGTCGTAGCGATCGATGGTGATCGAGGGAGGCAAATCCAAGATCTTCATACGGCAAGGATCGAAGCCGTTCAAGCGCGTGCTCAACAGAAACCCGTCCTTCGCGGACGTGTTGGAGTAATCGTTCAAGCCCTTCCTGATTCATCTCTATCCTTTCTCAGGTTTTGCGTCGCGTTCCATTAGATCACTGACCGCCTGTCGACACGATTTCTTATCGTCGAGCACCGCGTTGATCTCTTGTGTGATCGGCATGTCGACTTGGTAGCGGCGGGCCAACGTGAGCGCCGCGCGAGCCGTTCGAACGCCTTCGGCGACGGCCTGCATGCCGGCCAGGATGGTTTCAAGCCGCTCTCCTCTGCCGAGTTGCACGCCGACCGCATGGTTGCGGCTGAGTGTGCCCGTACACGTCAGTACCAGATCGCCGACACCGGAGAGTCCGTAGAACGTGCGTGGATCGGCTCCCATTGCCGTGCCGAGCCGAATGGTTTCCGCCAGGCCTCGCGTAATGAGCGCAGCGCGGGCATTGAGGCCGAGGTCCAGGCCGTCGATCACGCCGGCGGCCAGCGCCATCACGTTTTTCAACGCTCCTCCGAGTTGGACGCCGATGACATCGGTATCGGCGTACACGCGAAAGGCGGACGTCATTAAGACATCCTGAAAGGAGCGAACCAGTGTTTGATCGGAGCCTGCCAAACAGGTAGCTGTGGGCCGTCCTCCCGACAATTCTGCCGCGAAGCTGGGGCCGGAAAGGACCATCAGCGCTCGATGCACGGAGGTCGGCAACTCATCCTCCATGACCTGAGTCATTAATTTGGCCGATCCCTCCTCGATTCCTTTGCTTGCGCACACGACCGGGGGTGAATCCATCAGGATGGGCGCGAGTTCCCGCAAGACGGCGCGAGCGGCATGCGAAGGAACAGCGAAGAGAAGGCCGTGGCAGGCGTGAACGGCTTCGCCAAGAGAAGAGGTCGCCTTCAAACGCGAAGGGAGCGTGACGTCTTTCAGAAAGACCGCATTTTCATGAGAGGCGTTAATGGACTCAACGACGGCAGGCTCATAGGCCCAGAGACGAACTGTCAGCCCCTTCTCGGCGAGATGTTTTGCCAGAGCTGTGCCCCAGGCTCCGGCCCCGATCACGCCGATCTTGTTGATAGTGGTTGGCATAAGAAGTCAGCCTTGTCGCCAAGTCATCACCATAATTATTGAACGGGGGGATTATAGGAAGGCCTGGAAGAACCTGTCAACGAATTGAAGGAGGCGAACAGCGCTCAACGTCTTCCCTGGACCTGATGAGAGCGCCGGGAGTTGCGTCGGCTATTCGTGTTAAACTCCATCCGCTCACGAGTTCGCTTGTACATCTTATGCAAGTCTGCCCAGCCTGCCGGCGACCACAACCTGAGATCAATCGGTTCTGCGTGCAATGCGGGCGCCGACTCGACGGTAGCGCGAACGACTCGTCGCCGGTTCAATCCGCTCGGTCGAGTCCGGGGCAACTGAATATCACCGTGCTTTATGGGATGGTCGTGTTTCTGATACTGGCCCTCCTGTTTCCCCCGTGGGAGACTCCCCCAACTCAAGAACCTGAATTCCTTGGGATGCATTTTGTGCTTTCTCCTCCTGCGCCCGAAGCCGTGGTCAGCCGCATGCTCTTGACGATTGAATTGGTGACGATTGCGATTGCCGGGATGTATGGCGCGTTTCTGTTCCGGGAAAAGTCATGAAGGAGGCGTCAGGAAGTCTTTACATCAGAAAGTCATCATGTCCTTCCCGGACGTTCGACTCGAAGACGCGATGACGCTTCAAACGAGGCAACACCTCCTGGACTGCAGCCGAATCAATCCAAAGCCAGCGTCAGACACTTGGCGGACCCGCCGGATTTCATGAATTCCTCGAGGTGAATGGTATGGGTGTCATATCCTCGGTCGTGAAGCCAGGACTGCGTGATAGGACAACCACATGGAAGCACGACATGTTTCCCGACGCAGACGGCATTGCAGGCGAACTTCAAGGCTTCCGCTTCAGGAACGGCGAGACGGCGCCCGCCGGTAACACGTTCGGCAATGGCGGCCTGGCCGTAGGCATCGAACGCGGACGGGAAATAGAGAAGCTCTCCGCCGCTTAATGGGCAAAAACAAGTATCCAGATGATAGAAACGACTATCGACGAGTTCGAGAGGAATGATTTCTCGGTGAAAATGTCTACTCAGGATCGGGAACACGCGAATATCCGATCGCTGTCGATAGCCACCGAACCAATAATCCGGGAACCCCAGAAGATCGCCGGCGCCCTCAAAATAAAGACCGTCTTGCAAGGTCATGACGTCATAGTCTTGTGCTCGAAACCACCCCTCGAAATGCACTTCCTCGCGCCGTCGTTCGGGGTATCGGAAGCGACTCATGACGGCCGTCCGTCCGACGACCACACCGGCATTCGCTGTAAAGACGAGATCGGGTAATCCGGGAACGGGAGTCATCCGTTCAAGCGCGACATGCAAATCATGCTCGAAGACTCTCATCAGCTCCTGCCACTGCCGCACCGCCTGTTCGTGATCCACTCGATTGCTGAGCCGCATCCAGGGATTGATCTCGTACTCGATGCCGAAAAAATCGGGAGGGCACACCAGCAGTCGGGTCACGTCAGCCTCCTCAAGGCGCGGGCAACTTCCGTCAGAAACGAGGCCGCATCCATGACGAGGCCGACCGCCTGAAAACTGCCTCGATCGGCCAGCTTGGTCGGGACGGAGGGATTCACGTCCACGCAGACTGTGGGGACGGTCGCCGGCAGAAGATTGCCGGTGGCGACGGAGTGCAGAGTCGAGGCGACGAGAAGGGCCAGCCCGACGCCGGGAATCAGCGCCCGCATGGCGCTCTGTGCCTGGATCGAATCCGTAATCACTCCAGGCAAGGGGCCGTCGTCACGAATCGTGCCGGACATGACCACCGGCACACCCTGCCGGACGCAAGCCGCCATAATCCCGTGTGTAATCACTCCGGAGTTGACAGCGGCTTCAATGCTGCCGATGGCCCGAATCCGGTTGATGGTCCGCAAGTGATGCTCATGACCGTGCGGGATCGCACGTCCGACGCTGAGACCGTATCCAAGCGAAGTACCGTAGAGATCGGCCTCCATGTCATGCGCGGCCAGGGCGTTGCCGCAGAAGAGCACATGGACAAATGTCTGCTCAATCAGCCAGGTCAACGCCTCTCTTCCTCCGGCATGGATGATCGCAGGTCCACCGGCGAATAAGACGCTGGAATCCGGCCGTCCTAGTTGATGCTGCTCCCGCAGATGACGCATGCGGGAGGCGATATCGGCGATCACATGGCCATGAGGGCGTTCAGCCGAAACCTGCGATTCCATAAATCCAAAGACGTCCCGTTCGCGTGGACGTTGGAGAGGAGTGACGCGCACCCCTTCTCGACCGACGACGATCTGGTCTCCCTCGCGGACTTCGCCCATGGGGATTGTGTGGGCAGTTGAACGCTGTTCATCCACTCGGACGGCCAGGTCCATTTCGATTCCATCGACTTCTACCCATCGGTCCTTGAGGCGGATTTGAGTGAGTAGATGCGTGGTCACGTAAAACTCCTCCGGTAAGATCCCGTCGGCAGCTGCTGATTCTGTCCGGCAGTCGAACTCACGCTCGACCGAGGCGCCATGTGGTTGAATCGCTTTGAGGATGTCGTCCAAGATCGCCTTGGATGCCGCTCGGATGAGGATGCGAGTTCGCGACGGTTCTTCTCGTGTCTTGCCGATGCGCACGTCTTCAAGGTCGAAGGTTCCCCCCATCATGAGGATGAGATCCAACACCTTGGCCAGGATGAGCGAATCGATGATGTGACCTCGAAGAACGACAGTTTCTTCGTAGCGGGTCATGGCCTGCTCACTTCTCGTAGCGTATTGTACCACCAGCTTGCTTGGCTGAAGAACGCGATGACGGGGAACTACGGATTCGCAGACGGTACTTTCATCACCTCTCTGAGTACGCTCGTAGCATAGGCGCCTGGGGGCAGGCTGAAGGAGAGAGTAACAACATCGTCGTGCAGTGACCATTCCAGTTCGGTGAGGGGGACGCGTAACGCGCGACGCTCGCCGCGGAATCCACAGGCCTTTGCGGCAGCGATGAGGGTTTCCTTGGTGGTTTCCGCGCCGCTGATCACGGCTCCCTCGATTCGCCCCGGTTCACCATCGGCCCAGGAGACACGCGAGCCGAAGAGGATCCCCGTCGGACTGATTTCGAACCGGTCGGCGCGTGGCTGCTCCTTTTCGGCATCCTCCACAAAGAAACAAGCTCCATTGGCCTGTTTCATGGCCCAGTCGCCGACGAAGATTCGATCGATCTGCTCGATCCGCCTCGCCAGCATCCGATTGAACAAGAATGACTGATAGGCGTTGAGATACCAAATCCGCTGGGCGCGATTCATCCTTTCCCGTCGCACTGCATCGTGAAGGAGTGCAGCACCGACTTCGTAGTTATCGCCGCGCTTTCCTTGCCGCTGGGGGCCGAAGTAGTTGGGGACTCCGCGTGTGGCCAGCTGTTCAAGAATCACCGGCACGGATTCAGCCGCGTGATCGGCAATGTTGCGGATGACCAAGCGGAAGCGGTTGCCGGCGTGATGGCCGGTTCGCAGTCGGTTGCGATGGCGTCCGAGAATCTGGACCTCTTGGATCATGTCGTCGAGTTTGAGGCGAGAAAGCTGCTCTGGTGAGACGTGTTGCAAGGACACCATCTGCGTGGTAACGGCTCGAGCATCCTTTAAGCCGGCGACACCGATTGCCCGTGCCTTGATTCCTAGGGAAGAAGAGAGTCGCTGGACAAGATCCGGGGTAGAGAGGCCGCGCTTGGTGATCGACACGTAGAGATGTTCGCCCTCTCCGCACGGGAGGTAGAGCGGCCGTTCCTCGACTTGAAAGTCCTCGGGAACCGTCCGGATTCGACCACCGATTCCGGGGATCGTAGCGGTCAGAAAAGGCTCAATTGGCTGCATCACAGAATGTCTTTCGATGGAATAACGGACATCCAAGGAGGACTGTTGTCAAATCAGGAGGAAAACAGGCCTCATGCTATACTTTTTTATCCATGCGGAAACAATCAGATAAACCTCAGGTTGCAGAATGAGCGCACGCCGGAAGGTCTCATGGCCTGACTATCTGCGATCATTCGTCGGCTATTGCCTGAGCGAACCACTCTATCGGGCATTCAGTCTCGTTCCACATTGGGAATGGGGTTTGTCCGATCATGAAGTCTCCATCTTCACTCATGGACATCCTCTGCTCGCCGGTCGCCGCGCCGTCCATCTCACCGACCTGCATCTCGATCGATATGCCCCGCGGCATGACGAGATTGTCGCCACCGTGGAGCAGCTCCGCCCCGATTGGATTTTCATCACGGGAGACCTGCTCAACGTACCGGAAGGCCTGCCGCATCTCTTTTGCTTTCTGGAACGTCTGCGTGTCATCGCTCCCGTGTATATGACGTTGGGCAATCACGACCATTACAGCGGGGTGCCGGTAGCAGAGTATGCCGAATTGGCCGATCGGCACAAGATCACGCTGTTGGTGAACCAACGTGCCGTCATTTCGACAGGAAGGGGGGAGCTGGTGATCGTCGGCGTCGATGATCCCTCGCTCCATCGCGCCGATCTTGGATGCATCCCGCCTCGCGACGACCAGCGATTTACGTTGCTGCTGGCGCATGCGCCGAATATCCTCGACTATGTTGAACCGCATCATGCTGTTGATTTAATTCTCTGCGGCCACAGCCACGGCGGGCAGTGGAGAGTGCCGGGCATTCCTACCTTCTGGCTTCCTCCTGGATGCAATGGTCGTGTGGCGGGCTGGCACGAATCCGGTTCACACAGGCTGTACGTCAACCGAGGGTTGGGTTGGTCCTTCCTGCCATTTCGGTTCAACTGCCGGCCGGAGATTGCGGTGATTGAGTGGATCGAGGAATAGACTGAGACACAGGCTGTGTAGCTTTCACTCTCGCATTCGCTCCAGTGCTTCTCTGGCTCTGCTTCTAACGGTTTGATCCCAATCATGTTCCATGACAGTCTTCAGCCGTTCACTTGCTTCCGTTGCTCGGAGTCGTCCAAGCCCCAAGGCGGCGCAGGAACGCACGTAGGCATGGTCGTCTTCCAGTGCCTTCACCAACAGCGGCACGACCGAGAGGTCTTGCAACGCGCCCAGGTGACTGGCAGCCATCCCCCTGATGCGATGCTGCTTGTCGCCCAGCGTTCGTTGTAAAGTCGTGGTAAAGAGTTCCTTCAAAGCAGGGACGGCCGAATCCAATCCATCAACTTGGTAGTCATTGTTCTCCAGGAGAGCAAACGCCAGATCCAGCCGCTTCTCCTGGACGGTTGCTCGTTCAAACAATGCCAGAAGGCGGGTTCGTTCTTGCGATTTGGCTCGGCGGCGACGAAACGCGTTGATCGGAATCCACAACAGGAGGGCGATCACTAAGCCGATCGCCGTCATCGGCACAGCTTGATCGACAATAAAGTCTTGGGTCTCGATCGACAGTCGTTTCCAGATCCACACTCCGGCGACGATGAGGCCGACCAGCATGATCAGCCAAGCGGGGTTGATCTCTCCCTGTTCATAACGCTTCGGCGTTGTCATGGGTGAGCGATCATACGGGGAGGATCGATTCGTCGTCAACGAATCGACGGCGTCTGCGTTTTGGCGGGTGAGTGCTCCAGTCCCAGAATTGACAGACTCTCGCGGCCATGGCCATACTCGCTCAGTGACCTTGTTCGGCGAGGCTCATTAAGATTATGCACAATCATCTGCAGCACGTGCGCAGGCCGCTGCCGTGGAGGACGACGCGCCATTACCCCTCGCTCGCGGGACAACATTCCTATGGATGATCGCGTCTCAGCATGGCTGGAGAGCCTCGGTCTTGATGGCTATCGGGAAACATTTCAGCAGAACGCCATTACATGGGATGTCTTGTCAGAGCTGAATGACGGCGATTTGGCATCGTTGGGCGTGTTGCTCGGCCATCGAAAAAAACTCTTGCGCGCCATTGCCCGACTTTCACCGAGTCGTGAAGGCGATGGCACGGAACCTCTACCCGTTCCGACCGATCAGAAAACAGAGCCGTTTCCTTCCGACCGCGAACGGGCGGAACGCCGCCAATTGACCGTCATGTTTTGCGATCTGGTGGGTTCGACCGCGCTGGCTCGGCGGCTGGACCCTGAAGACGTTCAAGAAATTATCCGAAGGTTTTTGGACGCCTGTGGGCAAGCGATCAATCGATTTCACGGCTATATCGCAAAGTACATGGGTGACGGACTCTTGGTGTATTTTGGGTATCCGCATGCCCACGAGCACGATGCGGAACGCGCGGTCCATGCCGGACTAGCCGTACTCGAGTTGGTGAAGGCGCTTCCTCGTGAGCATTGCCCTGATGAGGGATTTGAAATCGCGACACGAATCGGGATCGCGACCGGTCCCGTCATCGTGGGCGAACTCATCGGACAGGAGACCGCCAAGGAACGGTCGGTGTTCGGTGAAACTCCGAATCTGGCTTCTCGACTTCAGGGGCTGGCAGCGCCGAATCAATTGATCATTGACTCGGTGACGAAGCGTCTGGTCGGAAGAGAGTTCAAGTGTGCCGACCAAGGAGCTGTTTCCCTTAAGGGGTTCGAGGCGCCGGTCCGAGTCTGGCAAGTGCTGAGCGCCACGCCGTCGGCCAGTCGGTTTGAGTCATATCGGTCCGGCCGATTAGTCGATTTCATAGGCAGGGAGCACGAAACGGCGCTATTGCTTGGTCGATGGCGCGAAGCGGTGGAGGGCGAAGGACAAGTCGTGCTTCTCTGTGGTGAGGCGGGCATCGGCAAATCGCGGTTGGTTCGATATCTGCGTGACCGGCTTGCCGAGGATCATCACGAGGTGATCCAATCTCAGTGCTCACCGCACCATACCAATACGGTACTCCATCCCGTGATCACGTATTTGCGGCAGGCAGCGGGGCTGGCGGGTGAGGACGGCATTCCCATGCAACGGCAGAAGCTTGTCACGCTGATGGCCCACCACGGACTCGACGACCGCATCACGGTGGCCCTGTTTGCGGATCTGCTCTCGATTGAAGGAAATGAGCAAGACCAGCCGGCGCACGTGTCGCCCGACAAACGGAAGGAGATGACCCTGGAAGCGCTCGCGCACTATCTGCAACGACTGGCGGATCGTTCCCCTGTGCTGCTTATCGTGGAGGACGCGCATTGGCTTGATCCGACCACGTTGGATCTCATGACGAGAGTCATCGATCGGATCAGACAGATGCGGGTGTTGGCGCTGATTACCTTTCGGCCGGACTTCAGGCCGGTGTGGACGGAATACAGTCACGTCACGTTTCTGACCTTGAGTCGGCTTCCGCGCCGGCAGAGCATTGAGCTGATTGCCTCGATGACGAGAGGGAAAGTGCTTCCGCACGAGATTCAGCAGGCGATTCTGGCGAAAACTGATGAAGTGCCGCTGTACATCGAAGAGTTGACGGAGAATCTTCTCGAGACCGGATTGTTGGCGGAGGGAACCGACTCATTTACCCTCAAGGCTCCGTTAAATGACATGATGATTCCGGACAGTCTGCAATCGTTGCTGATGGAGCGGGTGGATCGACTTGGCCCAGAGAAGGAAATTGTTCAGACCGGAGCAGCCATCGGACGGGAGTTTACCTATGAGCTGCTACGGGAGACCGTTGATGTGACGGACAGTCAGCTCAACAGTGCCCTCGATCTGTTTGTCTCTTCAGGACTCATTCTGCAAGGGGGCGAACGATCGCTTTCGCGATATCGTTTTAAGCATATGCTCGTCCAAGAAGCGGCGTACAACACGCTTCCCAAAAAGTCTCGCCGTCTCCTCCATGCCCGCATTGCGAGAATATTGGAAGAGAAATTTCCTCAACGGGCGCAGTTGGAACCGGAATTTTTAGCGTACCACTTTGAACAGGCAGGTTTGACCCGTCAAGCCATCACATATTGGCGCCTCGCAGCCCGACGGGATGCTGATCGATCGGCCAATATCGAAGCATTGAACCATTTCAACAGCGCATTAACCTTGCTGCAAGCTCTGCCCGCGGACATGGAGCGGGATGCCTTGGAGTTGGACCTCCTCATCGCCCGCGGAGCACCCATGGTGACGGTGAAAGGCTATGCTTCGCAAGAGATCGAGCGAAATTATCTGAAGGCAAGGGAACTTTCCCATAACAAGTGCGGTTCCGAGCAGTACTTTCTCTCAGTGTGGGGATTGTGGGTCTTCTATCTGGTCAGGGGGCCTCTCGCAACGGCCTGCGACCTGGCCGAACAACTCTTGTCCTTGGCGGAACGTGAGCAAAACCCGGACTTGCTGATTCGGGCTCATGAGAGTGTCGGCTCGACTTACTCCTTTCTTGGCCGATTCGAGGAAGCCAAGACGAATTTGCTTGCCGCCAAGTCTCACTATGATCCCACGCGACACCGCTCACAGATCCTACCCTATGCTCAGGACCCCGGCATCACCGCCAGAATCATCCTGGCCAGAACGCTCTGGATACTGGGCGAAGTCGATCAGGTCGAGGCGCTGTCGCAGGAAGCTATCGGCATGGCCAGGCAGTTGGAACACCCCTTTACCCTGGCATTTGCCCTGGCCACGGTTTCCTGGATCTATTCAACCGTCCGAGATGCGAGGAGAACCCTGATCTTCGCGGAAGAAGCCGTTGCCATCTCGACAAAATACTCGTTTGAAGTAACGTTAGCGTGGGCGACATCCCTGCAGGGTTGGGCTCTGGCTGAAAAAGGGGAAGAGCAAGGTCTCGTCAGGTTAGTGAAGGGCCTCTCCGCGGCGCAAGCTGCCGGGGCGATTCTCAACAACACGTTTACGTTGGCGCAGCTCGCAGAAATATATATGCGGCAGAAACGTTTTGACGAAGGCCTGGGTGCTATTGCGGAGGCGGAGAAGCTTGTTCTCTCTCAAGGAGAGCGGTGTTGGCAAGCGGAATTACTTCGGTTGAAGGGAGAGCTGCTGCTGGAGCAATCCGAACAGTCTGCCGCTGCGGCGGAGCAGTGTTTTTCCAAGGCCTTGATGATCGCTCAGGAGCAGCATGCGAACATGTTGGAACTTCGAGCTGCAACGAGCATGGCGCGGCTCTTGAGAAAACTGAATCAACCAGATATTGCTAAACGTACATTGAGTTCTGCGCGTGCCAAGATTGGTGTCCCCAGTGGCAACCCTGATGTGGTTGAAGCTCAAGCAATCCTTGAGGAGATCAATGAACACTTTGCAATCAAATAACCCTGACTCATGCGCCTAACTATCCTCGGTTCAGGGACCAACGTCCATCCTAGCCGCGCTGCGGCCGGGTATCTGGTGCGCACCGATCAACACCTTCTCTTAGATTTCGGTCCCCGTACCTTGATGAATTTGATCAAGACCGGCGTGGATCGACACCGGATCACGCATATCTTGTTTTCGCATTTTCACGCCGACCACTTTTCCGACTTCATTACGTTCTTCTTCGACGCCGTCATCTATGCCAAGTTCGGCGGCGGTCATCGGCCCCCGATGACCCTGATCGGCCCGAAAGGCACGATTCGACTCTTGCAGTCGATCATGAAGAGCTTCCCCAGCTTTTCCCCTGCCCCATTCAAGGTCACATTCAAGGAAGTCACAGATAGACCGTTCAGGATCGGGGATACCCGTGTAGTTCCCAAACCAGTGGTCCACGTTCCCGATCTTTCGAGCGTCGGCTATCGGATTGAATACCGAGGGAAGACAATCGTCTATTCAGGGGATACCCAGTTTTGCGACGAGGTCATCCGCCTGTGTCGAGATGCCGACCTTGCCGTGCTCGATTGCTCGTTTCCAGCCAACCGCCCAGGTCCTGCCCATCTCCATGCCGGCCAGTGTGGTCAGGTTGCAAAGGAGGCCGGTGTCGACCAACTGGTCCTCTCGCATTTTTACCCGATTGCGGATCGCTATGACGTCAAGGCGCAGGCAGCGGCAGAGTATCGAGGAAAGGTCTGGAAGGGGAAAGATCTGCTGACCATCCGTCTCTAGGCTACAGCCCTTCTTCGCGAGGAGCGCCGCCCAGGATCTCGATAAGCTTGGTCAATCGTTCGGTCTTGGTGGAGTCTCCGGCCTTTGCGTAGATCGCCAAGAGGTTCTTGATCATCCGTGAAAGGATCGCGCGGACCGGGCTTTTCTGCAGGTGCTTATCGTCGAAGCCATATCCGGCCTCCGTGAGAAACCGGGCACAGTTTTTTTCGGTCAACAAGGCGCCGCCGTTGAAACAGTCGATGAAAATTTTGTACTTGTCGGATTCGTACTTCACCAGAAAATGTCCCGGCATGCCGATGCCGAACACGGGAAGCCTGAGGCGCTGTCCAAGAAAGAGGTAGACGGCGGACAAACTGATCGGGATGCCGATGCGCCGATCCATGACGCAGTTAAGGTAGCTGTTTTCAACCTCGTAGTAATTCTTGGTGTTCCCTTTAAACCCTTGCTCGGTGAACAGGTACCGATTCAGCGCGTTGACGGCTTCTTCGCCCGACGCTCGACCGCCGATTCGGGCTCGCACCTCGCCGGCCATCGTATCCAACTGCTCACGATAGCGCGCGACATCCAGCGTCGGGTAGGCGTAACGAGCGATGAGAAACGCGCCGGTTTCCAGGCAGACCGCCTCATTCGTGCGAGCCACCAGGCTCGTCAGGTCATCTTCCAGCTTTCCTCCACGGATTTCTTCGAGCACGGACGCGATCCGGTCTCCCATTTCGGGCTGCTCGATTTCCGCTTCCTGGAGAAGGGGGACCGCCGAGGGACCGATGTCGATGAGTTTGCCGCTGATGGTTCGAACGATCTTGTCGTCCTCATCGGACAACAGTCGAATCAGCGCCCGAATTTGACTTTCTGGAATCATCGCGTCTGGTGATTTCAGTCGTTTCGCGGTGCGCAGACCACCCGACGAAAACCTGTTTTCATCATCCAATGGACGATGACGGACGTCAAGCTATCGATACGTCCGCGTCGTCAGCCCATGGCTCGACGAAAGGCCTTGGCTCCTCCGTACAGGCAGAGTGCATCGAACGCCAGCATGACGACGATCACCATCCCCACGTGCGGCAACGCTTCGCTCCATCCGGATAGGATCAGCGGGCGCACGGCATCGATCGCCCAGGTCATCGGATTGAACTGAGCCAAGAAGCTCATCCATCCGGGCATGGCGGTCAACGGGACCAACGCCGAGCTGAGGAAAATCATCGGGAGCGAGAGAAACCCCAACACCGAAAAGAAGTCACCGTGGCTTTTCACGGAAAAGGCCATCGCCATTGAGATAGCCGTCAGGCCGACGCCGAACATCATTCCGATCACGAGGATCGTCGCGACACCGAGGATGCCCGTTGCGGGATGCACGCCGAAGAGATAGGACACGCCAAGAATGACCAGCACCTGCATGGAGGTAATCGCCATGACGAAGATAAATCGGCTCAAAATGACGGACGTACGATGAATCGGGGTGGACATTAAACGCTCGAGGAACCCGTTTTCTTTGTCGAACAGCAGATCGACGCCGCCTGCCAGACCGTTGTTCAAGACGGTCATCACGACGACTCCCGCTGCGAGAAAGCTGATATAGTTCGGCGCTTGCATGACCTGCGTGTCCGCCGCCCGTTGGAAGAGATTCCCGAAGAAAATGAGCCAGAACAGCATGGGTTGGACTAAGGTAAACAGCATGCTGAATTTTTCTCGACTCAGCCGCCGGACCCACCGCATCGTCAATGCGCTGATTTCTTGCCAGTAGTGCTCCACGTGACTCCTTTATGCCGACTCGGTCTCGGGGATTGATTCGGTGATGGCTCGGCCCGTATGGGCGATAAAGACATCGTCCAGGCGCGGTCGGTTGTACTGAATGAACTCAATGCGACAGTTCAATCGATTGGCCGATTCGAGAATGGTGGGCAATGCTTTCTCCGGTGATTCGACGCGAATATCCAAACCCTTCGTGGTGGTTCGAACCGATGTAATGGCCGGACGACCTTTCAAATCAGCCTCGAGTGCCGGTATTCGGTCGATCTCCTTGAGGGTCAAGGCGACAATGTCTCCGCCGAGCGCGATTTTCAGCTCAACCGGAGACCCCATCGTCTTGATCTTGCCGCCGTCGATGATGGCCAGTCGATCGCACAATTGATCGGCTTCGTCCAGATAATTGGTCGTCATCACCACGGTCATGCCGCGAGCCTTGAGCATCCGGACGTATTCCCAAATCCGGAGGCGGCTTTGGACATCGAGGCCCAGTGTGGGCTCGTCGAGAAACAAGATTTTGGGATCCGGCAACAACCCGCAGGCGATGTCGAGCTTGCGCTTCATCCCGCCGGAATAGGTCTTCGCCAGCCGGTCCGCATGGGCTTCCAGTTCCACTAATTGCAGCAGCTCGCCGATGCGTTTGGTCGCTTCTTCCTTCGTCAGATGGTAGAGGGCGCCCAGCAGTTGAAGGTGTTCGCGCCCTGTTAGGAACCGATCGATCGCCCGTTCTTGCGGCACATACCCGATCACTGTTCGGACTTTGTCGGCATCACGCACCGTGTCATAGCCCATCACCGTTGCCGTGCCCGATGTCGGATGCAACAGGGTGATGAGCGTGCGAAGGGTCGTGCTCTTGCCGGCGCCGTTCGGTCCCAGCAAACCGAAAATCTCTCCTCCATAAACCTGAAACGAGAGGTCATCGACGGCCTTATGGCTATCGTACGTTTTGCACAAACGGCTGACGTCGATCGCGACGGTCCGATCCATGGTTTATTCCCAGTCCTTTGCGCCGCGATGCTCGTGCAGCATAAACTGCACCACATCGTTCAGCCGCCGGGCTCGTTGGTACAATCCGTCGGCTTCCAGCAAAAATTGTTTCTCTAGGGGTGTACAGTCCAAGTAAGTGGAGAGTGTGTTGACGAGGACTTCATCGCTGACTTCTTCGCGAAAAAACCCCTGCCAGGCCGCACTATCCTCCCTGGCCTGGAGATATCGTCCGAGCACCTCGATCAGCGAGCGCCTGACGCCGGTGGACAGTCCCTGATTTGATTGCATAGGGGTCACACGAATGGTCGCTTCACGGTAAGGCTTCTCGAAGTGTTCCTCAAGAATCTCGCACCGTTCGAGGCCTTGGAGCAAGATGTTGGAACGCCCATCGGGCAAGGGTTGCACACTCACGATCCGTCCGATACAGAGTGCTGGATAAATGGCCGGGTTCTCATAGTAATTCGGCTCCCATCCTTCCTTCAAGAGAGCCATGGCGATACATTGACCGCCTATCGTCACGTCGGCCACCATCCGGCGGTACCGTGGCTCAAACACGTGGAGGGGAAGATAGGTCTTCGGAAAAAAGACGACGTTGGGTAGCGGGAACACCGGAAGACGGTTTGGAATGACGAAGGCATCTTCGTGTTTGGCCGGACCCGGAGTCGATGGTCCACGCTCTTGATCAGTCAACATAAACTCACGATAGCTGAGGCGCGTGAAAATTGTCAACGCTGGACATCAGCCGATGAGTTGCCGGGAGCTGCGAAACACCGCTCACAGACGTACGATTTGTTCGTATGCCGACACGCGTGCTATAAACAGCCCGAGACATCAGGCTCTAGCAAGATGCTGAACAATCCTCCGTTCATTCTTCGAGAGCCTCAGGTCGAACAGTGTGGTCATCGAAAGTACCGATTGTGCTGAGGCTATCGACGCACACAAACCGAGTTTTTCAGAACAGGAGAGGTGAATGATTCGCGCCGATCGACTCATCATTCTGGTCATGGCTTCGCTCGCCTTCGACGTTGCCATGCCATCCGGTGGCAATTCTTCCTCGCCGCCGTTTCAATCGGCGACCGCCGGGTATCGGTACGAATTTCCAAGAGACCACGGCTCGCATTCGAGCTACCGAACCGAGTGGTGGTACTACACGGGGCATCTACGTTCCAAGAGCGGTCGGTTGTTCGGGTTTGAATTGACCTTCTTTCGACGTGGGGTTCCTCCCGAGGACATTAAGACCCTGCCGTCGAAATGGTCGCTCCACCACATCTATCTGGCCCATTTCGCCGTGACCGACATCACCGGGAAGCGATTCCATTTTTCAGAAAAACTCAGCCGCGAAGGGTTGGGAAAGGCGGGAGCCGATGAATCGCGACTTCGCGTATGGATCGACGATTGGCGCGCCGAGGCTGAACCGGATTCTCCGGGCGCCCATACCCTGGTCGCACGCGATGAGACGCACGCCCTTACCCTCACGCTACAACCGGCCAAGCCTCCAGTCACGCATGGCCCCGACGGCATCAGTCGAAAGGGGAAGGATGTGAGTCAAGCGTCGCACTACTACTCGTTCACGAGACTCATCACGAGCGGGACGCTGACGATCGACGGAGAATCATTCGACGTGACCGGCCTCAGCTGGATGGACCATGAATTCGGGTCATCCGATCTCGGGGCCGATCAAGCCGGCTGGGACTGGTTCAGCATCCAGTTGGAGGACAACACCGAGCTCATGCTCTATCGCATGCGTCTGAAAGATGGATCAACGGATCGTGCGTCCAGCGGGACCGCTCTGTCGGCGGATGGACGCCCGCATCACTTGGAGGTCACCGACTTCCAGATCGAGTCGACGGCAACCTGGACCAGCTCCGAGAGCAAGGCCACCTATCCCAGCCGATGGCAACTGAAGTTTCCCTCGCTCGACCTGGTGTTGGACGTCGTCCCGTTGCTCGCCGACCAGGAATTGCGCACCTCGCGCAGCACCAAGGTTTCCTATTGGGAAGGAGCGGTGGCGGTGACCGGCACCAAGCAAGGCCGACCTATAAAGGGGCAGGGTTACGTGGAGCTGACCGGTTATACTGAACGGCTCAAGATGTAGGGGGAAGTCAGTTGTCGGTCTACAAGACACCCGCGATTAGACCAACGCCAACCACGATCAATAGAGCCGAGACAAACAGCTGGACCGACCGGAGCGTGACCTTCTGGAGCACCTTCGCGCCGACGTAGGCGCCGGTAAAGGCGCAAAGGCTGGCGCCAATGACCAATCTCCACTCAACAGTATCGCCTTGGGTCGAAATATCTGCACCGTAGATCACCATTCGGGCGATATCCACCATTACGGCAAGCACAACCCCAGTGGCGACAAACGCCTCTTTCTCCAGACCCGCTTTGATCAAAAACATGCTGCGAAAGGCGCCTTGATGGCCTGACAATCCGCCAAAGAACCCACTGATGATGCCTCCAAGCGGAAGCCATTTGCGATCGAGCGTCGCCTTCGAGAAAGCTGGGAAAAGTTCTAAGACGACGAACGAAATGATGAGCACGCCGATGACTAGCTTGAGTACAGATACCTGCCGAGTGCTCCCAAATGACTGGTACTCGTAGATCGGGTTGAGTTCGCCGAGATACGTCAACCACGCCGCTCCGACAAAGGCTGCCATGATTGCAGGTAATCCGAACTTCACCAGCACAGAGCGATCCGCTTTCCGTCCGAGCAGCCCAATCTTGAAGAGGTTGTTCGCTAGATGGACCATGGCCGTCATCGCAATCGCCAGTTCCAGCGGGAAGAAAATGGCGACCACGGGCATCAGCAGCGTGCCGAGCCCGAATCCGGAAAACAGCGTCAGGCCCGAAGCCAGCAGTGCCGCGATACACACGACGAACAGGTCCACGGTGTCTCTCCAAGAAAAGGAGAGAGCATCCTAGCAGATATGGTCCGTCCCAAAGTCCCCACTGCGGAACCAGAAATCCGTAGGGGCGAACGAAGGATCTATCCAGTGCTGAGACTGCGCGTTGTATTGGAAGGTGAAAGCCCAGCGGTACTACATGTGCGAGGGAATATTCGTGATCGATCGTTGCCGAAGGTCAGTCAGGAATAAGTCAATAGTCAGGCCTGACCATCCCGCTAGAAATTGCAAGAGAGCGTTTTAGGCGCGGG
>CAYTAS010000029.1:0-34587 GCA_964435885.1 uncultured Nitrospira sp.
CCGCACCAATACTTGATCGTTGCCTCGGCGCGGGTCATTTAACCGGACACCAATGATAGATGATATAATTTCACTCGATCGGCATACTTCGTAAACCTCCTTTTCGGAACACTCTTTCGGGTTGACTCTATGATAATCCCGTGTTATTCGCATAATTGCTTCGGGCGCGAGAGATATTCCACGCCGCCGATGCTAAATTCTAACCAACCACACATGAACCGCTGACTCAATGATTCAACCGTCACCGATCTTCCGAATTTGCTCCGCGCTCTTCCTCGTGGGATCGCTGAATATTAGCACCACGAGCCTGAGCTTCGCGGAGGAGAGAATCATTCCGGATCCTTTCAACCCAACACCTGGCCAAGCCGGGATCTCCACCCAACCTCAGGCACCATCCGATCCAACACTCCCTGCTCATCCCGACTCATCTTCCTATGTAGAACCACCGTTTGAATCGGAAATCCCTGATCGCGGAGAGGAGTCGGTTGAGGCTGATTCCGCGGTTTTTCCCGAAGAGGAGACGGGGGAGCTCGAGCCCGAAGTTTCCGACCCTGCCCCTGAGCCCAACCCGTCTATCGTGCTGACGGGCCGTGTCTGGCGGGCAAAGCCGGGGATTGTCTTCCTCAAGACTCCTGTCGGGCTCTTGTCCTTGAGCTCGAAAACGACGCTGAAGACCATCCCGGCGTCGCAGGAAGTCTCCTTTATCGTCCACGACGACCATCTCGTGGTCGATATTGTAAAACGAACCGATGGGACACTCGTGCACCGCTACCTGAGCGGGCCGTTCAGGCTGAGCGAGGACGATGACTCGCAGCTGATAGGATGGACACCTGAAGGCGAACAGGCTTTCCACATGGGCAACCATGCACGGGCCCTCTCAAGCCGGAAAGAGGGTGATGCCATCACCGTGGAGGTTGATGATACGAATGCCGTGATCGGCGTCCATGATCTTGACTTCGACCTTCAGGTCGGGCAAATCCCATCCCTCGGGTCCAGCGCCCGCCTCTTGCTGACCGGCACCATTTCAAAACTCAAGTCCAATTTTATTTTCTTTCGGACTCCGATCGGTATCGTCAACGTCAACACCAAGATCGGCATCAAGAATGTCAAAGTCGGACAGACGATGACCTTGCACATGCACGACCACCATGTCGTCGCGGATCTCTCCCCCTCTTCCGATGCCGCTCCCGTCCGACGATTCGTAACCGGACCCTTGGAATTCGCCACCCCGGATCGATCGAGTGTCAGGCTCTGGACCCCGGAAGGAGAACAAACCTACCCGACCGATCGAGGAAGAGGCGCGCTGAACGGCACGAGGGAAGGGACTCCGATCACCGTCGAACTCAATGGGCAAGGCGACGTCGTCAACTTTCACCGGGTGAAGTAGTCTCCAAGACCTATCTCCGCCTTGACTCTCTTTTCAATCCCCCCGTAGACTTCCCACCCTATGGGCTCCATGACTCCTTCTCAAGCCGCCAAGGTATTTGATACTCTCTATCGTGATCATGTGGACCGGGTCTATCGCTTTGCGCATCGGTTATGCGGCGAACCGGAGGCCGCGAAGGATTTGGTGCAGGAGACGTTTCTGAATGCGTACCGTGGCTTCGGCAAATTCCGTGGCGATGCCCAAATTTCAACATGGCTGTATACCATCGCTTCGCGGGCTTGCCTGCGCATGCGGCGTCGACGCAAAGGCGCTCCGGAACGGGAATTATCGCTTGAAGAGTTCATCCCCACGTCTGAGGGCGAGTTTCGTCTGCAGATTCCGATCGACGGCCTCAGCCCCGAAGAAGCGCTCCAGAACAAGCAGTTGCGTGACGCGCTCGATACGGCGATCAATCAGTTGCCGAAGAAGTATAAGATGGTCTTGGTTCTTCGAGACATGGAAGGCGTGAGCGCGAAGGAAGTCGGAACCATCATGGGGTTGAATGAGCGCGCGGTGAAATCACGTCTGCACCGCGCCCGACTGTTTGTCCGTCGTCAACTCAGCGCCCAAGGGCTCGGCCAGGCGATGCCCGATCGCGAACACGCGTTACTTGGATAACGGGAGGAACGGTTCCATGGCAAAGCGCCAAACCTCCGGACAGCGACCACGCGCATCGCAGACTCAACATCAGCATGACCATGGCAAGAGCCACTGCCTGAACATTCTCCGACAGTTGTCCGCCTACATCGATGATGAACTTGCGGGAGATATTTGCCGTGAAATTCGCCGGCACTTGGGCGCATGCCCCAACTGTGAAATCTTCGTCTCATCCCTGCGTCAGACCGTCTCGCTCTGTCGGCATCGTCCGGTTCCGAGCCTGTCGCCCGTCGACCGGTCCTCGATGCGCGAGAAGATCCTGAGAGCCGCGCAGACTCGATAACGTACACTCTATCCACGCCACGTCGTGAAGACTATGAACCCATTGCTTGGACTGCTCATTCTTTCCGGATTGTTCGCGATTCTTGATGCGCCTCTACCGACTCTCGCTGCGGAACCGTCCAAGGCCCCTCATCGGACGAAGCAGGCCGGGTCGGCGCGTACGACTGCCGTCGATACAACCATTCGGTATGCCGAAGCCATCTCGCAGGGCGACAAAATCACCGCCGGCCAACTGGACTTTGCCTGTCAATACAAGCTTATGACAGCTTCCCTTGCGCAACCGGCACCATCTGCGGCAACCGATTCCTCTTACGACGAGTGTTGGCAGGCACTGACGGCGGGCCATGCAGCGTTCTTGAAGCGGTCTGATATTGGGATGAATATCATTTGGCCGAGCGCCGGCCCGCTCGTGTTCTATGGCGATGGCCTGTCCCGCGCCTCTGCCTCCGCCTTTGTGATGGATACTCTCGGGCTCACACCACCCGGAACTGGCCTGCATCTCTCCGCCACAAAGAGCCGTTCGATTCCGAATGGGTCCTTCCGACTCGCACCGAATGGGAACGTCATCGGAGCCCCGGCCACACTGGTCGAGCTCACGGTCCAGTATCAGGATCCGCTCACCGCTCCCATCACCTATGGGCCAGACACCGTCCAGTGGACAAGTACAATTAAGCGAGAACGGCGCGCAGTCAAATCCATCGTTACGCAATGGGTCGTCTTCAGCGGACTCAAGCGGCACGGATTCCCACGCGACACGGCCGTGTTCCATCTCCCGGTGGAAACCGTACCTGAAGCACCAGGTATGGTCGCAGAAAGGATCCCGTTCACGACCGAGACTAGTCGCGCCCTTCCCGACTCCGTCTTCTGGTGGGGTCCCGACGATCAGCCCGGTACGCTCACCGCCGCTGCCGCGCGCGCCGCCTCATTTCCTGACCTGCGCGACCGGGTCGCCTTGCTCAATCGCATCCTCCTCATCGACTCGAATCAAGTAGAGGCCCTGACCGTCCTGACAAGAAATCTATATGGGGTTTTGCTACGGGAGGCTGCTCAGAACCACAAATTGACGGTCAAGGATCCGGCGCTCTCTCTCACCGTCAACGAGTTTTATTGGACCATTGCTGCCGCATCCACCCGTCTGGATCTCTCCTTAGGAATGGAAGTGGGCGGTTTCTCACAACCGACGCCGGCGGACCTGCTCTATCGATTGCTGCCCGCGTTACAAACGCTCGCGAAGCTCCATCCTGAACGGTTGGATAACCGGTTTCGCCTGGGCATGGCCTATCGTTGGAACAATGACCAAGTCCCGATGATCGACACGTTCGAGGCATTGGTCAAAGACATTCCGGCTGAGCGCAAAACACCCAGGGCTGAGGCGCTGCTCCAACTCGCCTGGTCCCGCATCAACAAAGTGGCTTGGAACCGGATCTTGCATGATCCCGACAGCGTCCGAGCCTATGAGGATGCGCTCGCGTCGGCAACGCTCGCGGAATTGCCGATCGACAAGTTTCTCGCGCACTACACCATGGCCTACAGCATGATTTTCATGCCGGACTACGGCGAAAAAAGTCAGATGCTCCAACACCTCACCGAGGCCAAACGCTGGTTCGACGAGATACCGGGAAAGGACGAGGCAGTCTGGCGCTATTTCCTCGAGAGCGAAGGACTAAAGGCCGTGCTCGCCGGCGATCCGATGTTTCAACCCATCTTGGCCTCCACTGAACACCCCTCGGAGTAGTAGCCTACTCGCTACTTAATTTGATAGACGCACGATGACAGTGACCTTGTACCGCCCTTAGCAGCACGAACTCGAATCAGATAAACAGCAGTCAGTCTATTGCTTTCTGCACTGAAGAGTTGATTCTTTAGGAATAGTGACTCAGAAGTGTGGTTTCACTGAGGAGGAACGAACAACTCAAACCCATGAACACTAAGGATTGGGTGGGGCTCATCGAGGAGGCGTACAGGCTCGAGAATGACGACGATACCTGGCTGAACCGCGTACTCGAGCATGCCGCATCGCTGGCAAGTCGAGGCTTCTGGCCCACCATCGGTACCTATCAGTACACCCCGAGAAACCTGAAGCTCATACGATCTGCGGCGCTAGGGCCAGCGCATGCGCGCGACATTCTCGCAGCAAGCACGCGGGTGCAAACTCCGACGGTTAACCATTTCTTCCGCAGCGGGCCGTCCGTCACCTCTCTCAGCGAAGCCTTATTCACACGTGAACCAGGTTTGGCGGATGTCGTTCAGCAGATTACGAATAATGTGGTCCACGATAAGCTGGTGGTTAAGGGTCTCACGGGCCAAGGCAGCGCGCTGATCCTGTGCTGGCTGTTTTCGGAACGAATTGTGCCGACCGCGCAGGAGCGCCGCCGGTGGCAATGTGTGGCCAGCCATCTGGGCGCCGGGCTCCGGTTGCGTGAGTTCACACAGACCTTGAATCTCGACTCCTCGCCGGTGGAGGCCATTCTGGACGGCGCCGGCAAACTCCACGAAGCCCGTGATGGCGCGGAACGGCCTTCCGCACGCGCCGCGTTGCGCAGGGCGGTCTGCAACCTCGACCAGCTCAGAACCAGCCAAGGCCGTAGTGACCCCGACCGAGCGTTGGCGGCCTGGGAAGGCCTCGTGCAAGGCCGCTGGTCGCTCGTGGATCATTTCGATTCCGACGGGCGCCGTTTTGTCCTTGCGATCAAGAATGCTCCCAGATTTCCTGATCCGCGTGGCCTCACCCTGCGAGAACGCCAGGTCGCCGAATTCATCGGCCAGGGGTACAGCTGCAAGGAGATCAGCTATATGCTCGGGATCACACGCGCGGCTGTTACCAATTGCACGTCGCGAACCCAGCGTAAACTGGGCCTGTCGTCGCTCACGGAACTTGCGGCATTTTTTGCGAACAGCGGACCACGAGTGACATTGGCAGAATCTGTCGTGTACGGCGAGAAACTGTTGATTGGCACCTATCCGCTCCTTCCTGCCAATCAGGTTGCGAACCTGACAGACGCCGAACGAGAGGTGCTGGCGGCGTTGTTAGCGGGCTCCACGAACCGTAATATCGCACAGCGTCGCAACTGCAGCGAGCACACCGTGGCAAATCAAGTGCAGGCAATTTTTCGTAAAGTCGGGGTGCATTCGCGCAGCGAACTCGCCGTGCGGCTGCAAGGCGATGCGTAAGGCTGCACCAACGCGCTGCATCGCCCACGGCCGGCATGTGTAAAACTAACTATAGCGTCTCCTCTCGTCTCCTCGTATTCTGGTTAGCGTGACAGAAGCGAGTCTGGGGCAGTGTCCTCTTCTATTACATCTAAGACAGGGCTACTCCAGTGCGCGTTGAGAGGCTTCTTCATGGACTTAATAACAAAGGGTACTTAGGCCTAGGCTACTCGGATATGATTGCGCGCTACACCATCTCACAGGCTTCATTGCCGTTACGAAACGTTTTGAGAATCTTTCAGGTCCCTTACACTGATCCACCGCTTATGGGCAAATTGCCACAGCACCATTCACTGCAGAAAATGTCGAGCATCTGAAGGTGGTGCAAGAACGGCTATGCATATGAGAATAAGCATATCTATATCGATATGGTTACGAATACAGATGGATACAGATGAGCGTGCTCATGGAAATCATCGCTCAGACGAGATGGAGCGAAATCTAGAGCTTGCACAAACTTTACTCACATGAGAATTGCTCCTAGGTGGGGTCGAAGATAAGGCGCATACCAATGGTGAACAAATTCAAGGGAACAGCGCGGCTTCTCTCGGCACCTGGCCAAAGCCAGCAGCGTAACAGGGAATACAAGGAGGTCATGGCATGAGAAATGTATTTTTTTCATTAATACTGTTGAGCGTGTTGGCAACAGCGGGACATGCAAAACAATTCAAAGTAGAAGACTGTGATTCTTCTGCTATGGGGGATATCAATTGGGCGGTGGACTTCATAGACAAAAACATCGACGAAATGCTTGCGCAGGCTTCGTTTATTCCCAGCAAGTACGGCGATACTATTAAAAAGAAGTGGCCAACTTCGACCCTCAAATGTTCGACAAAGAAAAAATGTGATACTGACGTTCTCGGTTACCATCGAGGAGGAAACAAAATAAACCTGTGTTGGGATGAGATACGCGATAACTCTAAGACTCGTTGTGAGCTGGTCGGGATTATCATGCATGAAAAGGCACATGCGGCCAACGTCCCGATCGAAAAAAAGCATAACGACGCCAATGAGTATGCGCATGTGCGAACAATAGATCTCGTCTATCGCTTTGACGATGTGGTGGAACAGATTTGTCTAGCGCCTCCAGCAACAGCAGCGACTGGGGGTTCGATTGTCGAATCTGGAGGAACCTCGAAGCTTGCATTGGGGGAGCGTTGTTCAAGCAATACGCAATGCGACTCAAACAATTGTGGAGCTGGAGGCGTGTGCGTTTGTAATGATGACAATGATTGTGGTTCAGACTCGCGCTGCAAGAAACGAATCGGGAAAAATTACTGCGTACCGACAGGCGGAGACTTCGGAGATTATTGTGAGAAGAATTCAGACTGTAGCGCGGGAAAGTGTGAAAAGAAAAGTTGCGTCTGCGACAAGGATAAGGATTGCACTACGTTATTGGGGGACACCAATTTCCGTTGTGCAAAGCCAGGACTCGGCTTTGGTAAGAACTTTTGCCAGGCCACATCTGTGGCAAACGGGGGAGCTTGCCAAAGAGACTCCGATTGCGCCAGCGACAAATGCAAGAAAGATAAGTGCGAAGCAAAGAAATAGCAGCCCAGATGTTGACGGCGCTCATTCCGGTCATTAACGGAATGGAGGTTTCATAATACACGCGTGCACGTCGTGTATAGGGAGTTCCTGATCTTGGGTGCAGACTCCATGCAAGCCGCAAAGGCGGCATTGGCGTCCCGATCACAAGGCCAACATCAAGCGTTTCATGAAGCGCTTCTCTCTACGAAGAGCGATCTGCCGAAAGCGCAGGTACTACAGATCGCCAACGATGTAGGCTTGGACACCAAAAAACTCGTGGCTGATATGGATAACCCAGAGTGGCTTGCAGTCATAGAGCGCAATCGTGCACTCGCTAGCGATTTGGGGATTACTGGCACCCCAGCATTCGTGGTGGGCACTGAGTTAGTTTCTGGTGCCACAGACCTGACGACGCTCAAAGAGCTGAATGAAGTTTGGTGTCGCGAAGATAGACCCACTGCCGTACTTCGAGCCCTTCTAGCGCCATGACGACCTCGCGATCCAACCTGACATTTCTTGCTTCAAGTTGCGCAATCGACTTGCGCAATATGGCCGTTTTACCAACAAGCTTCGCACGCGCCTTTGCAAGCAACGGAACGACGCTGCCGGTAATGCGATCTTCCTGCTCACCTAAGACTTCAAGCATCAAGAGCTTGTAGCCTTGGATGAACCGCTGCGCGTCGGCTGGATCGAGCCACATTCTGATTCCTAACGACCCCGCACGGTTACAGCGTCCTTTTCTAGCGATAGGCTAGGGCTATAGCACACGATGCTCTATCTCTTATAGGTAAATGAAATCGGGCACTTTGACGCCAGCTGTTCCAGGATTTCATCCAATTCAGGAGACTCGGAGAAATGCCGGGCCTTGTTCAGCGAGGACCACTCCGAGAAGTGAAGAATTTTGCATGGTTGTCATAGCGCAGCAACTGGCAGTTGATTTCTCCAGCCCGTTTTCTCATATCAACGGCTTGGCCAAAAATCGCCTTCCATGCCGGATACGATTCGACCTCATGAATGATTAAGACGTGTTGCGTGCAAACACCTTTACGAATAGCCAGAACGTCTGCGTTGAACTCGTTGCTATATCGATTCCAACTCTTTGAGGCTCTTTCCATCCTTGTTCTTCCACGCAGTGAGTCCGTTTGCGCTCCCGCCGTGTATGACAGCAGCCGCTGCGCTGGGACTTGAAAACTCAATGTCCTTGGTGAATAGGAGATGATCCGAATTCTCTTTTAAGGCTCCTTGGTCTTTCAGTTGTTGCCGCATGTTAATCGGCCAAGGGTATTTCTGCGCAGAAGGGCGCTCTGTTAAGACAGCTTGGGATCCAGCAAGAACCACGATGCCATTTGGCGTGAGATGGCCGGTAGCCCTGAATCCTTTAATTTCACAGGATAAGGTCGCTGTTTCATTTCGACCCGTTCCAGTTGAAGTGGTTGATACCAGAACTTCGACACCGAGCACGGGCAACAGTTGGTGAATTTTCTCAAGGAAGATTTCCATATCTTCACGGTCGGACTCGGGCAGCTTTGAGCCACTACTTTGGTTATTCTTGACCTCGGCCCGACCCGCCTTTTTCGCCTGCTCGATGAGGGGGCCTTCAAGATAACGGATGTGGGCCTTTGTTAGATTTTCATCTTTACTGATGAAGAAGGCGATGTGATTCCAGAAGTCTTTATCGAGATGTCCTTTTACTCTTTCTCGGATAGACTCAGCTTCGCCAATATAGACTGCGACTTTTCCAGTTTCTGGATCAATACCGGTAAGGAAATAGACACCGGAATTCTGTGATTCCTCTCGGGCAAGCACGCTGTCAAATTCACTTCGAGGGCCAGCGACAGCTTTACCTGTCCAGTTTGACAATTCAGCCGTTCGGAGCCGTTTGGGATCTCCGTGGGCAAGGAAGATTTTAATCGTTGCACTTGGCATGAAATGAATCTGTATAGCTGTATTGGGGCGGATCCGCATAAGGAATCGGATCTGCCAATTCCTATCCGTCTAGCAAGCTGCTACTGTTCGCGAACAATACGCCATAACTGTCATTGTTTCAATGAGTTGCGGCTGCGATGCCATTTCTCACGGATTCATGTGCGGGTCGGCGTAAATCTCCCTTTGAAAGATGCTCACTCCCCTAATCCACTGCTCACACAGACGTTGAACGGCTGCTTTCAATTAGGTGATCGGCTGATTTGGGTCGATAGCATACACCGGTTACCATGTTGAGCCCAAACTACTACAGCTCTTTCATCTATCCGACGCCATAGTCTTTTCCCCTCTCTTCACGTATCGTACGTGACAATGGTTCGCCTACACCGCCACGATCTTCGTTTCCCCCCCGTTGATCGGGCTTCCCCTGAAGGGCTCCTTGCCGTCGGCGGAGATCTTCGTCCTGAGCGCCTTCTCGAAGCCTATCGAAATGGTATTTTCCCTTGGTACAACGACGATCAACCGATTCTCTGGTGGTCGCCGGATCCCCGGGCGGTCCTGTTCCCTGAGAAGCTTCACGTGCCACGCAGCCTTCAGAAATGTCTTCGCCAGAACCGGTTCACGGTGACTCTCGATTCCAGCTTTCGCACCGTCATGGAACAGTGTGCAAGACCACGTCCACAATATCCCGAGGGAGGCACCTGGATTACAGGAGATATGCTGGACGCCTACACACGACTCCATGAACTCGGCTACGCCCACTCCGTCGAAACGTGGCAAGATGGTCGTCTCGTCGGTGGTCTGTACGGTGTGGCGAGCCGCGGAGCGTTTTTTGCCGAGTCGATGTTTACGCGTGTCGATGACGCATCAAAGGTGGCGCTCGTGAGGCTTGTCCGGCAACTCCAGGCCTGGGGCTTCCGCCTCATCGATTGCCAACAGTCATCTCCCCATGTCAAACGGTTCGGCGCGGAAGAGATTCCACGATCAGATTTCATCAGATGTCTCGCTGAGGCCCTGACGCTCCCCGACCGGCCGGGACAGTGGACGTTCGACGGCGATATCGCGCAACACGAGTAAGCCGTGAACTCACCGGGGTGACGTGCCGACCAACCTCCATTGACAGCCTTTTCCATGGTCGCTTATGATTTCGTTCATCTACGAGGAGGATGCCACATGAGCTTTGTCATTACGCCGAAAGAGCTGAAAGCTCGAATCGATAAAGGGGATAAGCTGGTACTCTTGGATGTCCGTGAGCCGTGGGAGAACCAGCTCGCCAGACTTGAGAACTCCATGCTGATCCCGCTCGGGACCTTACCCCAATCGCTGTCGAAATTGGACCCGAATGCCGAGATTATCGCCTATTGCCATCACGGCATGCGAAGCGGAGACGCGACGGGCTTTCTCCTTCAGCAAGGATTTGCGAACGTAAAAAATTTGATCGGTGGGATCGATGCCTGGTCTGTCCAGATCGATGGCAGTGTGCCTCGATACTGACGACGCGACAGGTTGGGGGTCTCACGTCGACGGTGAGCGGTGAGCGCTGAGGCGCGCACGACCTCGGCGCCGACTCAGTAACCAACTGCCTCCCGTGTGTTTTTTCTACCGGCTTTTCCCCTGGAAGAATTCGACGGTCTGCTTGAGTCCCTCGGCGAGATCGACCCTCCCCTCCCACCCCAACTCCTGCTTGATCCTGGATGGGTCGATCACACTCCTAAGCTGCTCGCCGAGTTTAGCCGGCCCATGGACTTCCTTCGCCGGAGAGCCGGTCAGATCAGCGAGTATTCTGAACAGCTCGTTCACCGAAGTCTCGACGCCTGTTCCGACGTTGTAGACCCCATGTGCCTCTTGCCCCAGGGCGACAAGGTTGGCTTGGGCCACATCATCGACAAACACGAAGTCGCGTGTTTGCCGGCCGTTTCCATTGATGATGGGTTGCTCGTTATTCAACATTTTCTGGATAAAAATGGCGACAACCCCGGCTTCGCCCTCGGGGTCTTGCCGTGGTCCATATACGTTGGCATACCGGAGACTGACGATCGGAATTCCGCTCGTGCGTTGGAAGTAGGACAGGTAATGCTCTCCGCATAGTTTACTGATTCCGTAGGGTGACAGCGGGTTATTGCCGTGGGATTCCGCGGCAGGGAACGTCTCTTGCTCGCCATAGATCGCCCCTCCGGACGAGGAAAACACGACCTTTCTGCATCCATACCGTACCGCCTGCTGCAACACGTTCATCGTTCCCAGGACATTGACCTGCGCATCGAACACCGGGTCCTCCACAGACTTGCTGACGTTGATCTGAGCAGCGAGGTGAAGGACCACATTGGGCCGTTCGTTGCGAAACACCCGCTCCAATCGCCAGCTGGTAATATCGGTCTTATAGAGACTCGCGGCACGGTTGACGTTTTTTCGCTTCCCGGTAGCCAGGTTGTCGACCACGACCACCTGATGCCCCTCTTCCACGAGTCGGTCCACGACGTGAGATCCGATAAACCCTGCCCCGCCCGTCACCAAGACTTTCATTGGCCCTCCTCATTGAGCTGTCTGCCGTACCCTTTTCTACATATCATGAAACGGCGTTCCGTACTCAAGAATCGCCAATATTTCCTCATTGCCTTTTTTCTTGCCTTTGATGGGTGACGCAACGACCTGAGTCTGTTGTAGTCCCAGGTCGGCCGCAACGCGTAACACTCGCTGGACCACCTGCTCTCGTTGGCCCTCGTCACGCACGACACCTCCCCGACCCACTTGCCCCTTGCCCACTTCAAACTGGGGTTTAATTAAGGCGATGAGGTGGGCGTGAGGACGTAGAAATTGAAGTATGGGCTGGAGTACCTTTGTCAGCGAGATAAACGAGACATCGATGACGGCAAGATCGATTGGCTCGGGGATGGCGGAACGTGCCATATAACGAATATTGGTCCGCTCGATCAACACCACGCGCGGGTCTTGTCGAAGACGCCAGTCAAACTGGCCATATCCAACGTCGACGGCATAGACCTTAGCCGCCCCTCGTTGTAACAAGCAGTCGGTGAATCCTCCCGTTGAACATCCCACGTCGAGACAGATTCGCCCTTTCGGCGTAATGGACGACACGTCGAGCGCCGCCGCCAGCTTTTCACCGCCTCGGCTGACGAACGGCTGACGATCTTCGGTCAGCTCAATGAGCGCGTCGACGGGAATCACTCTGGACGGTTTATCGACAACGACACCATCCTTTTTGACTTTTCCCGCCAGAATCATGCGAGCCGCGGCATCTCTGCTCTGCGCCAAGCCGCGCGCGACCAGTACGTGATCGCACCGATCTTTATCGAGGGGTACTTGTGTGCCCATGCAGTACTACAGGGGAGAGCACATGAGAAGCAACCTGCATGCAAACGGGGGCCGGATCAAAGATCCCCGGTAGAGTCCTTCAGGTCGAGATCCTCTGACGTGAAGGCACGCAGCTGTTTCTTTCCGTTTTTGTCCTGGACAAGCACTTCCACTTTTTTTTCAGCTTCTTCCAGCACTTTCAAACAATTCTTTGAGAGTCGGATCCCTTCCTCGAAAATCTTCAACGATTCATCGAGCGGCAAATCCCCCTTCTCCAGTTCACCGACAATGGCTTCCAGCCTAGCCATCGCTTGCTCAAATTTCACTCCAGCCACGACGCTCTCCTTTACGTAACGACGAGGACGTATTATATCGAAATCTCGACGCGCATTTATACCGACGAATCCGGCAACACTTCCTCCACGGTGCAACGGAGCTCACCGTCGGCAAGTCGAGCCTGAATCATGTCCCCAGGAGCGACCTGCGCGACACATCGGATCGTCTTGTGATGGGGGAGCGTTTCGAGGATTCCATAGCCTCGGTCCAGGATGGCAAGCGGACTCAGACTGTTCAATCTCCCGAGATAGGCATAAATGCGCTGCCCGTAGCGATCGAGGTCATGACTCATGGCCCCTATCAGACGCGACTTCAATTGCGGGAGAATGGCCATTCCGTGACGGACTCGAATCTCAGGGCTTACCGACTCCAACGCTTGCCTCCATCTCTGTGTACTTTCCGTCACTCGTTTCAGCGTGGCGCGTATGGCTTCGCGCATAGAGACCACGGCGCTGTCCACATGCTGCGCTTCTCTGAGAATCCGAAACCTGATATTCGCCATATGCGCCACCATGAGATCGAGTCGTTGTCGGTGCTCACGGCATTGCGAAATCGTCGCGTGCCGACATCGAGCAGTAAACAGTTCGAGACGCTCCACGATCTCCGCCAAAACCGGAGCAACTATTTCTCCCGCAGCCGAAGGTGTCGGGGCCCGCACGTCGGCTGCAAAGTCGGCGAGGGTGACATCCGTCTCATGTCCAACGGCTGAGACAATAGGAATCCGTGATGCGGCAATCGCCCGCACGACGGTCTCTTCATTGAAACTCCACAGATCCTCCATCGAACCGCCGCCCCGTCCGACGATGACTACATCGATGGAACCAAGTGTGTTGAACGCGTGAATGGCCGATGCGATCTGCTCGGCGGCTCCAGTTCCTTGCACTTGGACAGGTGCGAGAATAATCCTCAGGATGGGACAGCGACGATGTAAGACGGTGATTAGGTCCCGAACCGCCGCTCCAGTTGCTGAGGTGACGATGCCAACCGTCCACGGGAATACCGGCAACAGTCGCTTGCGCTGTGCGTTGAACAACCCCTCGGCCTCAAGACGACGCTTGAGCTGCTCAAACGCCAATTGGAGAGCCCCTCGCCCCTTGGGCTCGAGATGATCCAGAATAAGCTGGTATTCTCCTCGCGGCTCATAGACTGAGAGCCGTCCACGCACGACGACATGCAGCCCATCCTCCAGACCGAATCGCAGCCGCAAGGCGGCCGAGCGAAAGATGACCGCTCGGATCTGACTCTTTCCATCCTTCAACGTACAATAGAGATGACCCGAGCCCGGCGCGCGGAGATTCGAAATTTCCCCTTCGAGCCAGACCTCGGAAAAGTCGGTTTCAAGGGAAGCCCGAACCATGGCGGTGAATTCGGAGACGGTCAGCATCGGCCTTGATGGCCCGTCCTCAGCAGGAGGGAAAATGGGCGAGGCAGAGTAGGTATTCGTAGGATCCCTCCTTGCTCATCATTCGCAAGGCTTGCTGCGCAGCCACCAGCCCTCAGGTGGCTGCGCATTCCCGGCTAATCGACGAGGCGAATTCGTTCAAATGCGATAACCTTGCCCAAGCGGGGATCGAGTTCGAGCAAGACCGCGCAGAATACCGACGGTCCTGACGCCACTTCAAACCGACGCGGCATCCCGGTCAAAAATTTTTCGATCGCCAATTCTTTTTTCACTCCGATGACCGAATGAAGCGGTCCCGTCATGCCGATATCCGTAATGTAGGCGGTCCCTTTGGGAAGAATCTGGTCATCTGCCGTTTGCACGTGGGTGTGCGTCCCGACGACCGCCACCACTTCCCCGTCCAAGAAATGTCCCATGGCCATTTTTTCCGAGGTGGCTTCCGCGTGCATGTCGACGATAATCGCAGAGGTTTCCCGCTTCAATCGCGACAGTTCCCGCTTCGCCGCCTGAAACGGGCAATCGATCGTCGGCATGTACACCCGACCCATCACCTGCAGCACCGCCAGCCGTTCGCCGCCTGCCGTCTCCATGACGACGCTCCCGTTTCCTGGAACGCCTGCCGGATAGTTCGCCGGACGGAGCAACCGAGGTTCACGAGAAAAATAATCGACGGCTTCTTTCTTATCCCAGGCATGGTTGCCGGTGGTGATTACCGAGACTCCCGTCTCAAAGAGCTCCTCGGCCAGTTCCGGCGTGACTCCGAAGCCCCCTGCAAGATTCTCCCCGTTGGCGATCACGGCATCGATCTGATGCTGCGCGATCAGGCGTGGCACGACCCGAGCGACAACTCGGCGGCCGGGCTCTCCCATGATGTCGCCGATACAGAGCACCTTCATTTAGCATACTCCACGTATCGACTTTCTCGGATGACGGTCACCTTAATCTGTCCCGGATAGGTCAACTCTTGTTCGATTTTTTTCGCAAGTTCACGAGAGAGCTGAAAGGACTCGGAATCGGTGATGTCTTCTTGCCTGACGATGACGCGAATTTCACGCCCGGCCTGGATGGCGTATGCCTTCTGCACACCCTTGTGACCGGTCGCCAGCGACTCAAGTTTTTCCAGCCGCTTCACGTACGACTCCAGCGCTTCGCGGCGTGCACCGGGACGCGCGGCGGACAAGGCTTCTGCAGCCGCAACCAACACACTCTCCGGACAAATCGGCTCAACTTGTTCGTGATGCGCGGCGATCGTATTGACGATCTTCGGTGATTCACCGTATTTCTTGGCGATCTCAGCCCCCAGCATGGCGTGAGGTCCCTCTTCTTCATGGCTGACTGCTTTGCCGATGTCATGCAGCAACGCTCCGCGACGAGCTAATCGAACATCCAGGCCAAGCTCCGATGCCATGATGCCGCAAATGTAAGAGGCTTCGCGTGCATGGTAGAGATTATTCTGTCCGTAGCTCGTTCGATACTTCAGGCGTCCCAACACTTTAATCAGTTCCGGATGAAAATCGGAGAGTCCCAGCTCAAAGATGATCTTCTCGGCCTCTTCGTACATCAGCTTGTCGATGTCCACCTTCACTTTTTCGACGATCTCCTCGATGCGCGTGGGATGGATTCGCCCATCATGCATCAGACGCTCCAAGGACACTTTGGCGATTTCCCGTCGTAACGGATCAAATCCGGAGATGATCACTGCCTCCGGAGTTTCATCGATGATGAGATCGATGCCCGTCGCCGCCTCCAGCGCACGGATATTTCGCCCTTCTCGACCGATGATTCGCCCTTTCATGGCATCGTTCGGAATCGGAACCACCGAAATGGTGGATTCCGAGACATAATCACGAACGACACGTTGAATCGAAGAAGTAATGATCTCTCGCGCCTCGCGCTCCGCATTCTCACGGGCCTCTTCGATCGTTCGCTTGGCGATGCCGACGGCATCCAGTCGAGCCTGCGACTCCATCTCCACGATCAACTGTTTCTTGGCTTCATCCGCCGTCATACCCGCCACGCGCTCGAGCGCCTCACGATGCTCACGCTCGGCTTTCGCGCAAGCTGATTCCTTGACTAAAAGCCCCTCTTCTCGTTTCGTAAAATCGACTTCGCGCTTGCGCGCCTCATTCTCCCGCTTTTCCAACACGGTGACTTTTTGGTCGAACCCTTCCTCTCGCTGGATCAAACGCTTTTCCAACGCCAATAGTTCGCCCAACTTTGATTTTTGTTCTTGTTCGAACTCGGATCTGGCCTTGAACGCCAGATCCTTTGCCTCGAGTCTCGCTTCCTTCAGAACATTCTCAGCCTCGCGTTGCGCATTCTGCACAACCTGCTTAGCCAAGCCGTCTGCTTCAGCTTGTTTGGCACCTGTCACCCGACGACGCAGCAGCTCAAAAATTCCCGCTCCGACCAAGGCACCGAGGACCCCGGAAAGTAAGATGTACACGACAATTGAGGTTGAAATGGAAGTCACCCCCTTCTTACACCCCATCAGGTGGCTGTGCGAAACCTAACGGAGTGTCAACTTACTGATCGAGCACAGCAAACACACATGTAAAGTGGGATGAAGACAGAGGGAGGCGTAGGAAATCGCGAGCTACACGGTCTGGAAACACAAGAGAACTGGGGGATACACCTCCACGGTAAACTCGTCTCCGCTCCGGCTCCTCAGTCGCTTCCGACCATTGGTCGACAGACGCTTACGAGAGTCGGTTGTTGAAACAAGCGTGGATAATTGATACTTACCGCTTCCGGCTGGCACCTTTCTGATAACTTCGTGTCGGACAACTGGTCGATTCGGAGAGCACGGAACCAGCTGACCAGCCAAGGCTCTTATCATCAGCGCCCACCGGACCACTTCTTCGTATCCCCTCAACGTAGGTTCTCTCTTTTTTTGACTATACTCGTTTCCAGTACATGAACGATTACGCGATGTTACCTTTTCCTCTGGCTATCAACGCACTCACTTATCTCCACGATAACAAAGGGACTCTTTGAAAGCAAGGCGAATCCTGCTATCGAAAGAGCGAGGTCGGCATCTGTTCATCGATGGACTCCATCAAGGTCGTCATTCGTCGCTCGACATCAGCCTCTCCTTGCGCTCGTTTCTTCTCTGACTCGAAGAGCCTATGGGCAAGGTTGATCGCCGTCAGCACCGCCAGCTTCGACGGTGTCGTCGTTTTCATCCCCTCCGCCAAATTTTTCATCTGATCATCCACAAAATGAGCCAACCTCCGGATATAGGCATCGTCGCCATCTCCCGCAATCGCGTACCGTTGACCATAAATTTCAACATCGATAATCTTAGTCAATGGCCACCTCCTTGGGATCTTCGACGCATTCGAGCACTTCGATCTCGCTCAGGACCTTCTCGATTCTGGCCCTGATATCGACCCGCTCCTTCTCCCATCGGGTATTCGCATCATCCTGTGCCGCCAACCGTTGACGGGCCGTCCGGACCTCATCTTCCAAGACCGCGTTCTTTTGCTTAAGCTCCTGAACAAGCTTGACCAGGTCACGAATTCGAGTCTCCAGTGCATCAAGTCGATCTAACGACATGGCGGCTCCTCTTGGTTGTGCCCTTTTAACGGATAGGGATGCACTATAAAAACTTCGTAACACCTTGTCAAGAAACGGCTTTTTGTCTCCCGTCCAGGCGGATGTATTCCTTGTAACTTCGCATCACCCGTTTGACGTACTGCCTGGTTTCTTGATACTGGATGAGCTCAACAAACTCGTCTTCGCTCCGCCCACCGTACGTGTCCGCCCAATTCCTGACGACCATCGGTCCCGCGTTGTAGGCGGCGATAGTCTGCACCAGGTTGCCGGAAAACTGCGTGAGGAGTTGCTCCACATACCGGACGCCGATTCGAATGTTCATCTCCTGATCGAACAAATCTTCTCTGGAGACCGGAGGAAACCGATGCTGTTGAGCCACGGCATTCGCAGTAGCCGGCATGACTTGCATGAGTCCGATCGCCCCGACTCGAGAAACTGCTTTCCAGTCATACTGACTCTCCTCCCGAATAATGGCCGCCACAAGAAATGGATCCACCCCCTTGACCGCCGACATTTGAATCGTGGGAATCAACCCGGTCGGGTAGGCGACACCCCAGAGACCATCGGCAATCTCTCCACCGGTCCGCTCCAACTTCTCCCGGAACCGAGATCGCACGAGACGCAGGGCATGGTGGTACGCACCGACTTCGTTCAACATGATCGATAGCGCCGCCAACGCATCAGGGTCACGGCCGTACCCGTCCGTCAAGACCGCGAGTTCTCTGACGGCATCCTGCTCGAGACCGAGCGCCCGCAGCTCCACCGCCCGCCGATAGGCTGACTGTTGCTCGATGTCCGCTCGATTTCTCGCATGATTATCTTGAGCCAAGACCGCGACCGACTCCGCAACCGGCCGAGTCGCGACGGTGGACGCGGTGGCGTTTGCTTGCTCCGTCTGACTCGGGTTCGGTACGCCGGCCTGATCCCTCACGAGTTGGCAGTAGTAGGTATGGGGGAACTGCCGGCAAAGTCGTGCAAATACTTCCTGAGACTTTGCCGCTTCGACATGCCCGTAGGAGCGGGCAACCCAGTAGAGCGCTTGTGGTTCTAGCTCGCTCCCCTTCTGGTCGACGATCTGCTGCCACGCGTTGATCGCCTCCCGGTAGCGAGCCGTTCTATAGAAGACCCAGCCTTCTCGCCAACGGGCTTCCATCCGCTGAGAGGCGGGCTCTCCCGATTTAGCCGCGCGTCGATACTTGACGATCGCTTCGTCGAACCGTGATTGATCCTCCAGCCACACCCCGCAAAACACGTTGATCTGTCCTTTTTGCTCCGCACTCAACTTTCGTTTGGGCAACGTCCGACAGAGCTCTAAGAGTTTTTCTCCCAACCCTTGCCTGAGATAGACCCTTGCCAGCCACACCGTGGCTTCGTCGGCCCGCTCACCTTGTTCTGCCGCCAACTCATGGAAGGTGACTCGCGCTTGGTCGTAGAGTTTGAGGCGAACTTGGGCGACCCCTAGCTTCAGCCTGGCATCCCTGCGCTGCGGAGAAGCAAGGTTACGTGCCAAGAACTTCTTCAGCTCTTCAATCGCCTCTATGTGAAGCGACTGCCCGAGAAAAGCCTGGGCCCTGGCATAATGCTCATCCGGTGAAGCCATCCACAACTCACCTCCGATATTGCTCGCAAGCAACGCCTCGGCTTCCTTCGCCTCCTTGGTATAGGGAAACTTCGCCCAAAGCTGCCTGAGCATTTCTCTAGCCTCGTTTGGTTGATTTTCCCGAAGATAACAAGCGGCCAACCGGAACTGAGCTTGCGCAACTTGCGAGCCCTTCCCATTGACGTCGGCGGCCTTCATCAGCCAAGCGATAGCTTCAGGGCACCTGGATGCCTGATACCAGGCTTCCCCGATACGAAGCGTCACCTGATTGACCAAAGTGGAATCAGGAATTGACTGAAGCACTCCCTCAAATACGGTGGCCGCTTCTTTGGGATCACCCAAACGCAGCAAGGCTTCTCCGATCCAAAATCGGACATAGTCATCGAGCACGGGAAAGTCCGGTTGAGCGGCTCGAAGATGAGAAATCGCGGCCGCAGGATTCTGATCGATCAAGATCACCCCGGATAGTAATCCAGCGCGCTTTGCCCACTGTGAATCCGGGAATTCTTCCATCACGCTTCGGAGGCGCTCGATCTTCAACGCCGCGACTTGATCCTTCGACAGAGCCTGACCCCGCTGCTCCCTTGGGAACGCCGCCGCCGCGAAACACTCCTCCGCAGAAACGCAGCTGTTGGCAGGTGACTGTTCAGGCTTGGCACCTTGCGATATATAGGCATCACGAGAAAACGCACCTCCAAACACAGGAGCCAGCCCCGACGCGAACGCCAGCGTGCAACCGATAATTAGGTAAGACGTGGTCGAGATTCTCATTGGATCTGCCCGACTTTCATTCGCTTTCATTATATACGGGCCCGCTTACAATGGAAGAAGTTTCGGGCCACATGATCGAGATAGCTCTATAGGCGGACATGTTCACGCTATGATAGGCTCTATGTTTTCAACAACCGAAATCCCGGTTTGACTCATGTCAGATCCGACTACACAGACGCCTCTCTTGGCCTTCACCGAACCTCAGATGGTGAAATTTGTCCGCGCTGAGTCCTGGCCGGACTATCGGGCAACGCAAATCATGCGCTGGATGCACCAACGGCGAGTGCGGATGATCGCCGACATGACGGATCTTCCCTTGTACGTCCGTTCGATATTATCGCGATCCACCAAAGTCGGCCGCTCTCCTAATTCGACGGTCCTACTTTCACAGGACGGAACACGAAAATTGCTGTTCGCGCTCGATGACGGAATGACGATTGAGTCCGTACTGATCCCGGACGCCGAACGGCTGACACTCTGCGTGTCAACACAAGTCGGGTGTCAGTTGGATTGCAGCTTCTGCCTGACCGGAAGAATGGGCTTGAAACGGAACCTCAAGCTCCATGAAATCATTGATCAAGTCTTGACTGCACAAGACCTGCTGAGTGCCGGAGAACGCCTGACCAATCTTGTCTTTATGGGGATGGGAGAACCGTTGGCCAATCTGGACACGTTGAAAGCCGCGGTGACCGGGCTGACGAACAAGCGGTGGGGTCTTGGGTGGTCGCGTCGACGCATTACGGTTTCGACAGCGGGGCTGGCGTCCCGCTTAGGAGAAGTCGCCGGCCTTGGTGTGAATCTCGCCATCTCTCTCAATGCAACGACCGAAGAGCAACGCCGCAAGTTAATGCCTGCCGCCAGTGAACTGGCATCCCTAAAAACGCTTCTCGCAGCCTGCCGCCGCTATCCGCTCGATTCCCGTCAACGACTGACGTTTGAATATGTCCTGCTGGCCGGCGTGAATGATCAGCCAAGTGACGCCCGGCGACTTGTTCAGTTGCTGGAAGGCATGCGGTGCAAGGTCAATCTGATTCCGTTCAACGAATTTCCAGGCACTCATTTTCGTCGCCCGTCGCCACAGAGCGTTCTGCTGTTTCAGTCGCTCCTTCGCGACGCCGACCTCGATGTGTTCGTGAGAAAGAGCCGCGGGCGAGACGTGTTGGGCGCCTGCGGTCAACTAGGCAACCGCTCCTCTGGCGCTCCTTCACCAACCTTGACACGTATCGAACCCCATTGCTAGCATGATGAATTTTCTCATCATGAACCAGTCGACCTCTCAATTGCCCTGGCGTACCTGTCTTGTCGGGGTGCTGTTCATCTTCGGCCTTCCCACGTTTTCCCTTGGTGCAGAACCAAGCGAATACATCCTTTCGAACGGAATGAAGGTGCTGCTCGTTGAAGTCCCTAAGGCGCCGGTGGCTACGGTGCAGGTATGGTACAAGGTGGGATCCCGAAACGAAATGATGGGCCGGGCCGGACTCTCGCATATGCTCGAACACATGATGTTCAAAGGCACAGCGAAATATCCGAAAGGTTCATTTTCCAGAATCATCCGGAAGAACGGTGGAGTCGATAACGCATTTACCGGGCAAGACTTCACGGCCTATTTTGAAAATGTGGCTGCTGATCGTGTCCCGCTGGCCTTGGACCTGGAAGCCGACCGCATGCAGGGTCTGACATTGGATAACGCCGAATTCCAGACAGAGCGCGAGGTCGTGAAAGAAGAACGCCGGCTCCGTTCCGAAGACGATCCGCAAGGCGCGCTGGTTGAAACGCTGTTTGCGCAAGCGTACTTGAGTCACCCCTACCATTGGCCCGTCATCGGTTGGTTCGCCGATCTCGATGCGATGACGATCGAGGACTTGCAGCGACACTACGACACGTTTTACTCTCCTAATAATTCGACTCTGGTCGTCGTGGGCGATATCAAAGCCGACCTGTTGCTTCCTACGATCAAACGGCTGTTTGAGCCGATACCGAGAGGGCCATCACCTAAACAGTCTCTCGTGCCGGAACCGGAACAACGCGGAGAGCGTCGATTTCTGCTGAAGCGCGAAGCACAAGTGCCGTTTGTCATGATGGGGTTTCGCGTGCCCAACTATTCGAGTGAAGATTCGTACGCGCTTGATGTCCTCGAATCGATCCTTTCTCGTGGGAAAAGCTCACGGCTATACCAAAGCCTGGTATATGAGCAGAAGAATTCGTTGTCCGTCGGTGCCGAGTATAGCTTGATGCAGACAGACCCCGGCCTGTTCTACTTCTACTCCCTGGTGAATCCCAACGCAAAGGTCGAGACCGTTGAGGCGGCCTTGCAGGGTGAAATTACACGCCTTCACAACGAGCCGCCCTCCGATCAGGAGCTCCAGCGGGCCAAGAACCAGATCGAGGCCTCGCGAATATTTGAACAGGATTCAAACTTTCGCCATGCCATGTTGCTGGGACAAGCGGAAATGGTAGGGGCCGGCTGGGAGCGAATTGATCAGTTCGTCGAGCGTATTCGAGCCGTCACCGCGAAGGACATTCAACGCGTCGCCAGGCAATATCTGACCGAAGATAATCGTACCCTTGGCATTTTAGTTCCTTTGCCGCCGAAGTCTCTCGAAGACTCAAGTCCTGCGGCCATGCGCGAAGGGAAATCTTAGGTGACCGTGGGGTGCAAGCGATACAATGCGAGGCACCGCCGCTTCAACGTGCCGTCCACTCGCCCTGGAGCAGGAGCCGGCATGGTTCGATGGCTGCTGTGCGCTGGTTTGCTGCTGGATCTGACGACGGTGGCACTGGCAGCGGATATTTCCCCGTCAAGATTGACGACTCCCAATGGAATGACCGTTCTCGTACTGGAACAACATTTCTTACCCATCGTTGAAATCCACGCACTCGTCAAGGCCGGTTCAGCCCAAGACCCTCCCGAAAAGGCAGGCCTGTCGAACCTCGTGGCTAGCCTGCTGGACGAAGGCACCACGACCAGAACGTCTAAACAGTTGGCTGAACAAATCGACTTTGTCGGTGGTTCGCTGGAAGCCTATGCGGGTGAAGATTTCAGCACGGCCTCCGTGCGTGTTCTTCAGAAGGACATCGATCTTGGATTTACCCTCCTGGCTGATATTCTTCAGCACCCCATTTTCCTCAAACAAGAGTTTGAACGAGTCCGTTCACAGATCCTAGGGGAATTATCCAGCGATAACGATGATCCTGGGTATGTCGCCATGACAGCGTTCAACCAGCTGGTCTTCCAGAATCATCCCTATCGATGGCCGGTGAACGGGACCGAGGAGACACTCAAGAAAATCACCCTAGCAGATGTGCAGAATTTCTACGCCAAGGAATATCTCCCGAACCAAGTCATTCTTACGATCGTCGGGGACGTGACGGTAGAACAGACAACGGGATTGGTTCAGACTCATTTTGGATCATGGAAAAAGGGACCGACACCATCGAGACCGGTCAAGAAGCCGACTGCTGTCGATAAAAAAGTCGTCCGGCTTATTGAGAAAGACCTGACCCAATCGACCATCGTGGTAGGGCACCTCGGAATTAGCCGAACGAATCCGGACTTTTACGCCGTGACCGTCATGAACCATATCTTGGGTGCCGGAGGATTTTCGTCGCGGTTGATGGATTCGATCCGTGACAAGCAAGGGCTGGCCTACGGTATTACCAGTCATTATGACACCCGCGCGATGCCTGGCTCCTTTTGGGTTAATCTCCAGACTCGAACCGAAACGACCAACCAAGCCATCAGCGGCGTGTTGTCTGAAATGAAATCTATTCGGGAGGTTCCGGTCACCGACCAGGAACTGGCTGAAGCCAAAGCCTTTCTGATGGGCAGCTTCCCGCTACGACTAGACTCCACGGCGAAAATGGCACAGGTTTTATCCCAAGTCGAATTCTATGGGCTTGGGTTCGATTACTTCAGTCAGTACACGAAGTGGATCGACCGGGTTACGAAAGAAGACGTGCAACGCGTCGCAAAGCAATACCTCGATCCTCAGCATTACGCGTTGGTTGTGGTCGGCAATATCGCAAAGGCAAAAGTTCGCCATTAAGATCGGCTGATGGAGCCGTACCCTATGCAAGCTTCCCTTCTTCACCAGAAGCTGAACCGACTCCGGACCCTTCTGAGCGAAATGGGTTCGGTAGTGGTGGCTTATTCAGGGGGAATCGATAGCACCTTTGTTCTCAAAGTAGCCCACGAGCGGCTTCACGAGAAGGCGATCGGAATCACCGCCGTCTCACCGACGTTCCCGGCGACAGAATGGGAAGCGGCCGAGCGGATGGCCGGAGAAATCGGCGCCCGCCATGAAATTGCGCAGACGGACCAACTTACCATCGACGACTTTGTTAAAAACGACGCAACCCGATGCTTCCACTGCAAAACAGATTTGTATCAGCTTCTCGGAGGCCTGCGTGAATCACACGCTGCCGCCTATGTCGTGGACGGGACCAACCTTGACGATCTCGGAGACGACCGTCCCGGAATCAACGCTGCGCGTGAATGGGGAGTTCGTAGTCCTCTCGTTGAGGCAGGACTATCGAAGGCTGATATCCGCACTCTAGCCAAGGAGCTAGGGCTTTCAAACTGGGATAAGCCCGCCGCAGCTTGTCTTTCATCACGAATCCCCCGTGGAAATATGATTACGTTGGAAAAGTTGCAGCGCGTGGAGGCGGCGGAAGCCGTATTGCACCAAGAAGGATTTTTCCATGTCAGAGTCCGAAACCACGGCGATATTGCACGAATTGAAGTGGCAAAAGACGAACTGCCTCGTCTCATGGAGCCGGATCGTTGCGCGCGGATCAGCGGAATGGTAAGAGCGTTGGGGTTTAGATTCGTGACGGTCGACTTGGAAGGGTATCGACCGGGTGGAGTCACCCTGCGCTGACTCCACCCGAAAACCATAAGGCCCTAACGCTGGTAGGACCTGGACAGCGCTTCCAGCGCTTCGTCTGCAAACTTTCGCTGGTCGGCTTCCGTCAGACTCCTCTGCACGACCTTCTCAGCCACCATAAGCGCCAATTCCGTTGTCTGAGCCCGGATGTCTTGCACGGCCTTACGGCGCTCTTGCTCGATCTCACGCGTCGCATCGCCCTTGATACGCTCGGCCTCTGCGGTCAATCGCTGCTCGTTTTCATCGAGAAGCCGTTGGGCCCGTTCTTTTGCAGCCGCCAGAACGGCTTCCGCTTCTTTGCCTGCCGCGCTGAGCTTGGCTTCGTATTCCTTTAATCGGCGTTCAGCCTCAGACCGATGATGCTCGGCCTGTTCTAGGCTATCCTTGATTTTCTTTTCTCGCTCCTCGAGAACGCCCAAAATGCCGGGGAACGCATACTTATAGAGGATAAACAACAGGATACCAAAGGACACGAACTCCCAAAAGATGAGAGAGGAAAAAAAGTGTGGTTCAAACTGCGGCATGTCAACTCCCTAAAAGATAAAAGGCTAACACTCTAGCCCTACTGGGGACACCGGTTCCCCGCGGCTATTCCCCTTTACCCCTTCCGAAAGCCCATGATGATGAAAGCAATGACCAAGCCGTAGAGCGCGATTGCTTCCACCAACGCAAACCCGATCCACATGTACTTCGTGACGCGCGCTTCTGCCTCAGGCTGGCGTGCGACGACTTCAATCATCTTTCCGAAGATGAACCCGATCCCGACGCCGGCTCCGGCAAACCCTGCCGCAGCACATCCCATACCGATCAACCCTGCTGCTGCTGAATCCATTATGTCTTACTCCTCCCTTGTCTAAACTCGCATGCGCTAATGCGCGTGCTCGTCATGGCCGTGCAAATGAAATGCGTCCCCCAGATAGACGCACGTCAAAATGCTGAAAATATAGGCTTGAATGAACGCGATACCGAATTCTAATCCGTATATGGCCACCGTGAACGCAAAAGGCAACCATCCGATTAACAACCCACCAGCTATCGTGAGGCTGAACAGAACGGCGAGCATCACGTGGCCAGCCGTCATATTGGCAAATAACCGGACAGCCAGCGACACAGGCCGTGCCACTTGGCTGATGATCTCGATCGGAATCATCAACGGCACGAGCCATCCCGGCGTACCCGGTGGAACAAGAATGCCCAGGAACTTCGCCCCGTGCAACATAAACCCCAAGACCAAGCTGATCCCATAGACCACAAAGGAAAACACAGCCGTCACGATAATTTGGCTCGTCACGGTGTAACTACCGGGGATCAAACCAATGAGGTTACTGAACAGAATGAAGAGGAACAGGGTGGCGATGAGGGGAAAGAAACGCATCCCCTCCTTCCCCATCGTATCCAGGATCATGCTGCGAATAAAATCCACCATCATCTCTGCCAAGCTCTGCAACTTGCCCGGCACCAGTTTGCGCGATGACCCTGCCATGATCATCAGGACCGCCGTTACGGTGATGACGATCCACATAAAAATCACGGCTTTGTTGATGGAAATATCTAACCCGCCGAGGGAAATCGGAATCCAATTTTCTAGTTCGAATTGATGAAGCGGACTCTCTTCCACGATGTTCCTCTGTAGTCTCTATCGACAGTTATATATTCGTCCACCGTTGGACCGACCGATACGCATTCCTCATGCCTGCTACAAGGCCCAACACCAGACCGCCGACCATTCCCCACGGGGTTGAATCGAACAGATATGTATCGCAGACCCACCCTAACCCTCCTCCGACAATCAGCGCAGCGAGCAGATCGGTTGCGATCCGAACCGCTTGACCGAGCCCCGCGTATAAGGGATCTTGTGAGGGGGCCATCCGAGACCCATGGGTGGCAAGAGCACGGGCACATAACTCTGCCGTTGATGGGCTCGCAATTTAAGCAAAACTCTGCTTTGAATGTCAAGCCGTTAGGGCCTACCTCATTGGAAATCCCTGAGGTATAGTGGATTCGCGCTTTTACGGAGGGATTGACCGTCCATGCGGCTAGCCGTTTCCTCGTCGTTCTCATTCTTGCATGGGCCCCCTTCGCCTCTCATCGTGGCAGGCCCCTGCCCTTCTGCGAATCCCTTCGAGTTGTATTCGAGAATCGCATCGGCTCGATCCCCTTCCTTTCTCTTGGAAAGCGGCGCCGGTGATGGTGCCATGGGACGATATTCATATTTTGGCAGTGATCCCTATCAAACGCTGACTGGAACAGCCGATCAGTTCGTCCAACGTTCGACGTTGGGCCACACGGAATCGGGACTCGGTCCGTATCAACATTTGACACATCTTCTAGGCAGCCGTCGGATCGATCGCCCTCCCGGAAGTCCGCCGTTTTTCGGCGGGGCTGTCGGGTATTTCAGCTATGACCTCGCCCGACAATTCGAAAGACTGCCGTTCCTCGCTCCTCATGACATGCTTTGTCCGGATCTGGAATTCGCATTCTTTGATGTCGTAGGAGCCGTCGATCATGAGCTGGGCGATCTTGTCCTGATGTTCTGTCCTCCACTCGAACGATTCTTGGGCGAACCCCGGGACAAACTGTTTCGCGAGGGAACAGATCGCCTTGCCGCCCTCGAAGCTCAGTTAAGCAAGCCCTTCGGGACCCACCCCCAATATTATGATGAGCCGGGGCGCCTCACCTTCACACCGGAACAATCCCGATCGATGTATATGCAACGCGTCCGGCGTTGCCAGGAGTACATCGCATCAGGTGATATCTACCAGACCAACCTCTCGCACCGTTTTAGGGTGAGCGGTGATGCGCGGACCCAGGAGTCACTTCAAACCGACTTGTCAATCTATCGTCGCCTGAGGACGCTCAATCCTTCCCCTTTTTCGGGATTACTGCGGTTTGATACGATTCGCCTCATCAGCTCATCGCCCGAACGGCTTGTTCGCCTCGATGGCCGTCGAGCCGATACCAGACCGATCGCCGGAACCAGACCACGTGGGAAGACAACGACGGCCGATCAGCAGCTGGCTGCCGAACTGCGCGCGAATACCAAAGAACAAGCTGAACACATCATGTTGGTGGACCTTGAGCGCAACGACCTCGGTCGTGTCTGTCGGTATGGCAGCGTTCGCGTCGACGAGCTCATGGCGTTGGAACAATATTCACACGTCAACCACTTGGTCTCCCAAATATCAGGCACCCTAGGGTCCAATGTAACCGGTTTCGACCTACTGAAAGCCATGTTCCCTGGGGGAACGATTACCGGCGTCCCCAAAATTCGCTGCATGGAAATCATCGAGGAATTAGAACCGGTCCGACGCGGCCTCTACACCGGGTCGATGGGATACCTCAGCTGGAGCGGGGACCTCGATTTCAATATTGTGATCCGGACGCTCGTGATGATGAAAGATGTGGCCTCTCTTCAGGTCGGAGCAGGGATTGTGGCCGATTCCGACCCGGCGCGCGAATACGACGAAACCATCCATAAAGCCCAGGCCTTTTTCAGCGCTTTTTCATAAGTCAGATGTGGATCTACCTGAATAACCGGTTCGTACAAGAACACGATGCCGTGATCTCCGTCTTCGATCATGGATTCCTGTACGGAGACGGAGTGTATGAAACGATCCGCTCCTACGGCCCTCGCCTCTTCATGCGTGATCAACATCTGTTACGGTTATTCTGCAGCGCCGAAGCCATCGGATTGACGATCCCAATTCCGTTGAACGCATGGCCCGACATCTTGCATGAAGCCATGGCCCGCAACGAAGTCGGGACCGATCAGCAAGATGCGTACCTCCGCATCACGGTTTCGCGGGGAGCCGGGGACATCGGTCTGAATCCGGCGCTGTGCCCCTCGCCGACCGTTATCGTGATGGCCAAACCGCTTGTGCCTCCGCCCTTTGACCTCTATGAGAACGGTGCCAATATCATCGTCGCCTTGACCAGACGGAACCTGCCGAGCGCATTGCCGCCGAAGATAAAGTCCATCGCTTTTTTGAACAATATCCTGGCCAAACGCGAAGCCCTTGCCGCAGACGCATTCGAGAGTATCCTGCTCAATTGGGAACACCATCTGGCCGAATGCACGGTCAGCAACCTGTTCTTCGTTACGGACGGAGCCCTACGAACTCCCGCCCTCGAATGTGGTTTACTGGACGGCATTACCAGAGAAATCGTGATTCGGCTGGCCGAGGAACTCCGCATCCGAGTGGAAGAGGGACACTTTACCGTCGACCAGTTATATCAAGCAGACGAATGTTTTCTCACGAACACCAGCATGGAAATCATGCCCGTGTCCATGGTGGGCACGAAGAGAATCGCCACCGGAAAACCAGGCCCAGTAACATTGAAACTCAAAGCGCGATTTATGGAGTCGCGAGGACGATTTTGTGAACCTCCCAGCTTGCCATAAGCCGTCGATCTTCCCGTTTATTCCTTCCAGCCGCCCGTTTTTTTTGTAAAGGTATAAGCGCTGCTTTTTCTTGACAGTTTGTTACAGACTGCTATCGTTTGACCATGCTGAAACCCGGCTACCTACCCCGCTCCACTCGGATGATATGGTCCCTCATGACAGCCTCCATGATGTTCGGGTGTGTCTTGATGAGTACGGTTCCTGATCTCCACGCAGAAATCTATCAATATATTGATGCAAAGGGGACGATATCATTAACGAATGTCCCATCTGATGCGCGGTATCGACGGGTTGACCTTCACCCGAACCGTCTGCATCCGGTCATGTCGGAACAAGAGCTGGAACCGATGATCAGTCGATTTTCAAGGGAGCACCGAATTCACCCCGCCCTGATCCGCGCCGTCATCAAAGCCGAATCGGACTTTGACCCGCTCGCGGTCTCTCGGGCTGGAGCTATTGGATTGATGCAATTGATGCCGCAGACGGCAGTCCGGTTGGATGTGCGAGACCTCTATAACCCCGAAGATAATATCGGAGGAGGAACCAAGTATTTACGGCAACTACTCGATCGATTTCGAGGAAATCTTCCCCTTGCTCTTGCCGCCTATAACGCCGGAGAGCGTGTAGTCGACCGTTACCAGGCTCTTCCACCGATCAATGAAACTCGTCAATATGTACGCAAGGTGTTACGCTACTATCGAACCTTTCTTGCAAACGACCTCGCCTCGGCCGGCCACGTTATCCCGTCTTCGGAAGACGTATCAGAGCAACCTTCCCACCTTTCCTCGATTCCGCCCGGTCGATAGCCTGTTCGGACAAGCGGAGTCGGCTGTGTAGTTTCCAGCCGGGACGTTGAGGTTTCGGATAGTCGGCGCGGTAGTGTGCTCCGACGCTGTTTTCGCGCCAGAGTGCGGCTTCTGCCACACAGTGGGCCACTTGAACCATATTTTTGACTTCCAGATCGGCCCGTGTCGCAAGCGATCGAGAGACCTTCTGTTCCCATCGAGCAAGTTGAGCGGTCGCTCGAATCAACGACTCTCGAGAACGCACAACACCTGCTTGGCCCCACATTGCTCGGCGCAACGAGCTTCGTAACTTTTCAGCGTCTTCCAATCGACCGGCTCCCGCACGCTTCAGCCGCTCACCGTGAAGAGTCAGGTCCGGCATCGAACAACGTGAGGCCCAGGCTATGGCCGCAGCACCGGCCCGCATCCCAAACACCAACCCTTCCAACAAGGAGTTACTGGCCAATCGATTGGCGCCATGCACGCCGCTGCAGGCCACTTCACCAGCCGCAAAAAGACCCGGCAGAGTCGTGGCCCCGTTGGGGTCGGTCGCAACTCCACCCATCATGTAGTGGGCGCTCGGCGAAACCGGGATCCATTCTTCGGTTATATCGATATCGTGACGCAAACACGTTGCATAGATCGTCGGGAAACGACGCTTCACAAAATTCGATCCCAGATGCGTGACATCAAGGTAGACATGACGCGCCCGTGTCGCCGCCATCTCCGCCCAAATGGCTCGCGCCACAATATCTCTCGGCGCCAGGCCCCCCATCGGATGATAGCGCGGCATAAACGCTTCGCCTTTGCTGTTACGCAGTTGCCCTCCTTCTCCTCGCATCGCTTCAGACAACAAGAACGGGGGGCTCGACGGCAAGTACAGCGCCGTCGGGTGAAACTGCACGAATTCCATATCCTGAAGCTCCGCTCCAGCGCGAAAGGCCATGGCCATGCCATCGCCCGTCGCATTGGGTGGATTCGTGGTGCGGGCAAAAATCTGACCGGCGCCACCGGTCGAGAGGAGGACCGCTTTGGCAGGAAGAATGAACTGCTCTCCTGAATTTTCATCGAGCACCACCGCACCGCAGCAGCGACCTTCTTCCACCACAAGATCGACGGTGAAATGGTAATCCAACCGGATAATCCGTTTCTGTCGGATAACCTGTGACAGCAAGGCACGCACCATTTCGTTTCCCGTTGCATCGCCTCGAGCCCGGAGTATCCGACTGCGGCTGTGTGCGGCTTCCCTCGCAAAGGCAAACTTCCCACCCGTCTTGTCAAACCTGGCTCCCCACCGGATGAGCTCCTGAATCTGATTCGGCCCTTCCTCAACCAGGACGCGCACCGCTTCCCGACGGCAGAGTCCATGCCCGGCTTTCAACGTATCTGTAAGATGAATGGCAACATCATCTTCTTCGCTCAACGCCACGGCAACCCCACCCTGAGCGAAAATGGAGTTGCTCTGCAGGGGGTGTCCTTTGGTCAGAACAATCACTCGACCAACACGACATAGTTCCAGCGCGGCACGGAGCCCGGCGACTCCACTCCCGATGACAAGATACTCTGCCTCTGGGATGGATCGAGACATCGCTATCGCGGTGGGGCTTGCGGTGAAAGAGGTTCGGACAGCTGCTGCTTCGTCTTCATGCCGAACGGCAGATCTCCCTCGACTGCACGTAGAAGGATCGAAGGCGTCCCGGCCCATTGCAATCGTGCATGGCCGCGCTCCCGCATCCCGGCATCATCGACATCTTTTTTCCAGGTCCCTTGCCAATTGACAAAGACATCGATGTCATCCTTTTCGAGCATAACTCGCTCGATCTTGAACTCAAGTGTGATGGCATGAAACGATGCAAAATCCATCTCAACCTGCCGTTGGAGTTCCTCCATCTGCTCCAGCGGCAACAGCAGGGAACGGAACGCGGACCGATCTTGCCGTTGATACGCGCTCCGTAAGGATTCCAACGCCTGGTCTAAGCGAAGCAGGCGCTCGTGCTCTTCGGGATACTGGATCGTCTTGGAAGGACAACCGGCACTCAGTAGAGTGAGAAACGCAAGGCACGCGAGGAACGAAACCGGAAAAATTCTACACGTGTGAGCAGCCATGGGGCGTCAGTATACCATATGGATAAAAAGCACCGTGAGCTTGCATTTTCGACGAAAAGCTTTTAGACTCGGCCCCCTTAGGAGATACGAAGCATGTCAAGCGTTCTGAAGAAGCGCCGCAAGAAAATGCGCAAGCACAAATACAAGAAGCTGCGCCAGCGACAGAAGTTTCTTCGCCGAAAAAGCTAAACTCAGCCTGCGTGGCGTGAGGAGGGCATTGTGGCCGAGGGCAAGAAAGTCCGTATCCGTGTACGGACGGTCAATTGCACCTATATCGGAGACTTCCTGGTCCCTCCGATGCGGAATCGTGTCTCCGACGCGATCAACGAAGAAGCACGCCTCTTTATCAGTTTGACCGACGTCCTCATCAACGACAAAGATCGGTCGGATTTCGTCGCAATCAATAAGAACTTGATCGAGTCGATTGCTCAACTCTAACCGCTTCCTCCCGTCGATCTCGTATCTCCCAATAGAACCGTGAGTCGGGACGATTTCGTGGTCGATAGGTCCGTCTGATCAATCAATGGTGATCTTCAAACGATTCCTTCCGTTCGTCCAACCATACCTGGGACGCCTGATGCTTGCCGGCCTCCTGGTGTCGGGGGTTGCAGCCATTAATCTTGGGTTGGTCCGACTGGCCGGCTCCCTCTGGGATATTGTGACGGTCCGGCATGATGCCGAACAAATGACGCGGTTGATCGGCGTGTTCTTGGGATTAGTCATTCTCCAAGGACTCTGCTCCATGGGACATAGTTATCTGACGGCCTGGGTTTCCCAGAACGTCATCGCCGATTTTCGGAAACATCTCTTCGCCCATCTCCAGACGCTGACCGTCAGCTTTTTTTCTCGTCGGCGCACAGGAGAATTGCTCTCGCGGTTGATGTCCGATGTGACGGTCATTCAATCCCTCGTGACGGAAACCCCCATCGACACCGTAAAACAACTGGTGACCTTCGTCGGCGGCATCACGTTCTTGCTCCTCATGAATTGGCAGCTCTGCCTCCTGATCCTGATCCTGCTTCCATTACTCGTCATGGTCTCAAAGCTGTTCGGGCGCAGATTGAAATCGCTTTCAACATCGATTCAGGACCATACCGCCACGCTCAGCACCCTGGCCGAAGAAGTGATTTCCGGCATCCGCATCGTCAAATCGTTCGTGCAAGCGCAACGGGAAAAGGACCGCTTTGCCGATCAGGTCGACCGGACGCTTCGTCTCACGCTCAACCGAGCTGGCATCATGGCCGTCTTCATTCCGGTGATCAGCCTCATGACCTTTTCGTCGGCGACCGCCGTGCTGTGGTACGGGGGCCGGCAGGTCATCGACGGCACCGTGACGCCGGGGGATCTGTTCGCCTTCGTCCTGTTCGCCGGCATTCTGATCGGGCCCTTCAGCGCGGCCGCCCGCGTCTTTACGCAGATCAAGGAGGCCCAAGGCGCCACGCAACGCGTCTTCGAAATACTGGATGCGCAACCGGACATTACCGATCGACCTGAGGCACAGACGCTGATCGCCGTTGAGGGCCATGTGCGGATGGAGCACGTCACGTTTGGCTATGACCCTCGCTACTCCGTACTGTCCAACCTCTCCTTCGAAGCCAAGCCCGGCGAACTCGTGGCGTTGGTCGGACCGACCGGCGCCGGCAAGACGACGGTGATCAATCTCTTGCACCGCTTCTACGATCCAATACAAGGTCGTCTCACCATCGACGGAAGAGACCTCCGAGACGTGACCCTTGAGAGCTGGTACCGGCAGATCGCGCTGGTCCCGCAGGAAACCATCCTGTTCGGCGGCACGATTCTCGACAATATTCGGTACGGGAAGATGGAGGCGGAAGAACCCGCCGTTTTGGAAGCCAGTCAAGCCGCTCATGCTCACGATTTCATCACGAACCTCCCGGATGGGTACCATACCCTGGTTGGCGAGAAGGGAGTGAACCTCTCCGGAGGACAACGGCAGCGAATCGCGATCGCTCGAGCGATTCTGAAAAATCCTCGGATCCTGCTATTGGACGAAGCGACGTCATCGCTCGATACCGATTCGGAGCGCCTCGTCCAAGAGGCCCTCCAACGCCTCATGGTAGGGCGCACGACCTTCGTCGTCGCCCACCGACTCTCGACGATTCAACGGGCCGACCGAATTCTGGTCCTGGACAAAGGGACGTTGGCCGAAGAAGGAACCCACGCGCAATTGATAGAACGCAAGGGGCTCTACCACTATCTTTATACCATCCGCTTGTACGAACCGACTCCATGAACACATTACGGATTTCTGATCTCTTGGGACCTCATCCCGTTCACTGACCGACGTTACTCCCTCGGCCTGACGCGCACGGTTCACACGGCACCCAGAGGTGGCCCCGCTTGATTGGACAGATTCTGCCGGTTCATAAGTGGCGCCTAG
>CAYTAS010000030.1:0-33759 GCA_964435885.1 uncultured Nitrospira sp.
CCCATGTAAAAGAGGAATCGTACCGGTATTGGTCGTGGTAGACGCGTTCCCATGAGCGGTCAGGGTAATCTCCCAAGGGGTTTCCAACTTCAATGACGGGCTGGAGCGCCGTTAATGCCAGGACGTTATCCGCCACGGCAGCGGCGGCGACGGTACCGGCAGACACTTTCAAAAATTGTCGACGTGACAAGAACATCGTGGACACCTCCTCAACGATTATGAGCTTGCGTGAATCGTCGCTGTTCGCAATTTCCATTTCCCCTCGGATGCGCTTCCTGTGCGTTGACCACCCGTGGAGAGCAATCTATTCAAAGTTTTCATGACCGAATGAACCGTTACCCTAACAATCTCTTCCATTCAATCGGAACGAGCGGTGTGGCATATAGCATTCGGAACAATACATTGCAATAAGATCCCTTCGCAATATTTGAGCCATCATGAAAACCATGACAATTATTACGCGATTAGCTTATTAAATTATTAAAATAAAAGGATATTTGGATGGATCGCTGTTAGGAACTTGAACGTGACTTTAGTTTATTGAAATGGGTAGTGTGTGTAGCATTTTATTTCATCCGGCTTTGATACCGGCTCTTCTCGAAAAGCACTTCCATCTATTATTTCAATATGTTGTATTTTTCACCCTACCTCACATCCACAATGTTACGACATGGTAACTCGCTTGGTTTCGGGAACAAGATCGGAAACTGAACTGAGTCAGGAGTGTGGAATTTTGGTGCTTGGTCACCGATTTGATTCATGGCTTGACACCATCTTAGCAGCTCAGTACACTTGGCACCTTAAGCTTCTTGAGCGGGAATAGCTCAGTGGTAGAGCATCGCCTTGCCAAGGCGAGGGTCGAGGGTTCAAATCCCTTTTCCCGCTCCAAAGACGCTCCCCTTTTCCCGGTAAGGCAGCCACTCCTTCTTATCTCACACTGGGTGTTGGATTCTTTACTGATGTCAGTTGTCTCAGCCTGTCTTTCGCCAGCTGCAGTTCATCTTCGGTCAGAGGCATTCCTCCGAACCGAGATCGACAATAGAGCTCTGTAATTGAGGCCACGGCCGAATTTGCTTCACTCCATCTTCTGCGAGTGACGTGAACAAACTCCAATGGCGTAGTGCCGGCAGGTTTTTCGATGCCTCTGTCAGCCAAACGTTTGATCATCTGTTTGTAAAGATCTATGATACGGTGCTCTTCCGATGTGATCGTCTTGTCGATACGCGCTCCCACGATTCTCCTCAGGCCTAGCCAGAGAAGAGTGAAGAAGACGACAACGGTGAGGCCTAGAATGGCTGACTGAGGCCGAATGCTGTCTCGGAAGACCTGATCAGGAATCATTCCCAGTAATCTGGTGAATGGACTGAGGATGGTGGCCATGGAATCCAGCGCCTTATGGCCGGCTGATTTCCCCCCGGCCGTCAATTCTCGAACCACGGCCAGTTGATCCGCGGCGCTGTATTGGACAAAAAACCGGTTCCACTGGAGCTTGACGCTATCTATGATGCGTTCCAACGCTCGCCATGGAGAATGCTCGTTTCTCACCGCGTCGCTTGAAGGCGGAGTCGGGTCCATCATGACCCATCCGGAATGCGGCAGATGCACCTCCACCCATGCATGGGCATCTTGCTGGCGCACGACATAGTAACTCCCGTACTCATTCCATTCCGTGGCGAGAAACCCGGTCACGAGTCGCGCCGGAATTCCCACGGTCCTGAGCATGATCACCATGGCGGTCGCATAGTGCTCGCAATACCCCGTTTTGCGAATGAAGAGAAATTCCTCAAGCGGGTGATCCAATCCTGCGAGAGGAGCGTCCAAGCTATACCGATAGTTTCGAGTCAGGAACGTTTGAATGGCATGCGCTTTCTGATACAGGCTGGGCTGGGAGCGTGTGAGGTCTTCTGACAGCCTGTTGATCCGCTCTGATTGATAGGGAGTCTGTAGGAAATGTCCCGCGAATGATTCGGAATATTGAGGTGGGTCGGAGGCAAGATCAGCCGGCAGCAGGGGATGTGAGCGAGACACGACGGAGTATTCGATACGGGACGCGCTGGGAAAGGGAAGATACACCGAGCCGGATAGATCCGACTGAACCGCCGGGAATTTCCCGCTGATTCGTTCAACGAAGGGCGCGCCGAAGAGGACAGGCGTATCGAGCGGTTCCAGAAGAATGTTCTGCTGGATAGCGTCACCGAGCCGTGATCCCGCCGGGCCCCGATGTCCACGGATGATAAACGTCCCTGGACTTTCTTCGCTGAGGTTCCGTCTGTAGCCCAATCGATTCGTCCACGATTTGCCGTCGTATTGATCAAACGCAAGCCCCCGCACATACAACCGGTCCGAGGGGAGGGAAGCCTGACGAGATGTCTCGACTCGCATCACGACACTGGGATCGCGTTTGATCGGTCCTATCGACCCCAAGTTGACCGTCTCGGAAAAACCCGACGTGCGGATGTTTTCTCCAAAGCCTTTTTGATAAAAGCCCGCGCTGAGCCGAGGAATCGTGAAGAAGATCGCGACCGTCATTCCGAAACAGGCCAACGCCAGTCCATTCGCAAGCCAAAAGAGTTGGGGCGTGACTCGACCAGGCAGCTCAGACTGTGCCGGTGGAGATCGCATCTGCGAGCCGCCCGTACCTTCAGCACCTTTGGTAATTTGGAACAGGATCAGCGTCCATACTCCGGCCACGAGATAAAGCAAGAAAATCGGGAAGTACCATAGATCCGTCGTGAGAGACCCCGACGCAAGCATGGCAACGAGACTGATGGCATAGAGATGCAGATAGTCGCGGCGATGCCTGAGGTTGAACAGTTTAATGACCATGAGGATCATGAGAAAGTGAATGCCCGCCGGGAGGAGTTCGCCCGACACCAATAGCATGTCCACTAAAAATCCCAGAAACCCGAGGATGACCAGGAGATTCCATCCAGCCGGCGAAAATGGCATGTGCGGGGTAAGATGCTCAGTGGGCCCGGCTGCCACGTGTCGTACGAGCACCACGATCAGAGCCCCCCCCGTCAACACCGCCAACCACGCAGGCAGACCCGAGCCGAGAGTCAATCCGACAAACGACACCGCCGCCAGTAGAATTGAGGTCAGACGAAGGGCCTGACTATAAATCATGAACCCCTCCGATGACGGGCTGACCGTTGATCAGAAGCGTCAGCCGCTGAGACGACGTCTCCTCGGGCCCACCCCATGCCCGTACGACGATTTCCATCCCTCCCTCCGCTTCGAAGCGATCGACATCGAGGTGTTCCCTCGCGCCGACTGCTCCGATCGGAGTGCTTCGTTCACAGAAGGCGAGCATGCGCAGAAGGTCGTAGAGGTGGGCGTCACCTTGGCCGAATGAGGAGCAGACCGACCCCACGATCAGCCGCACGAGGTAACCCTCGTGCGCCACGTGTTGCACCAGCGACGCAGACAAGGAGACCGCTTGCTCAAATACTGCGTCGTGGCTTGCGGGAGCAACGGTCGGCAAATAGATGGTCACGCGGCGTTGCTCTTCGGCCTCGGTTTCACGGACCGTCAACTGCGAGGTTCGCGCGGTCGTCGGCCAATGGATGCTCCGCGAGTCATCTCCGGCCTGATACAAACGAAGGTTGTACAAATCGTTGCCGTGGCCCCGTCGATGAAGGCTCTGTTCTTGACCGGCACTCATGAGGCCTCGGAGCAGATGCTCGCTCAGCGGGATGATCTCCGGGCAAACAACGACCGTTCCCTCCACTTGGTAAAACGCTTTCTTCATGAACAGTCCGAAGGGAAATTCCGTCGCAACGCGAACCCCTTCAAGATGCAGCCTCCCGCGCCGCCTTGCCAAAACGGGGTACGGCACCAACCGGCTGGCGCCGGAGGGCAAATGGTGAACGGTTACCCCGCGGTCCAGATCGTGACCATCACTCACGTCAAAGATCACGAGGGAAAAACTTGGGAGGCTCGATTTCCGGTTCTTCACCACCAGCGTGGCGGTGGCCGGTTGATTCACCACGATGAGATCAGGAAGATGGCGGTGAAATTCCAGCCGTCGCAAGCAAGATTCCGCAACGATCCCCGAGAGCAAGATAAGACTCAGCATCATGGCGAGAGGAAGGTAGAACAGGTTGTACCCGGTATTGATGGCGGCAATGCCGATCGCGAGGGTAAAGATTAAGAACTGAAGGCCTTCGGACGTGACCCGCGTGGACCGGTGGCGAAACGATCGTCTCACAAAGACGGGCATTTGAAGGAGCATATCCCACCAGTTCCGCGCCGGTCGGCTCAGCTCAGGAAAGCCTTAGACAGGGACGGGAATCGACTCGACCAAATCCTGGATGATCTGCTCGGCCTGTTCGGAGCTTCGCTGGCGTGAACCCTGTGCGCGAGCCACCATGACGCGGTGAGACAGCACGATGGGGGCCAACTCCTTCACATCGTCCGGGAGGCAATAGGTCCGACCGCGAACAAACGAAAGCGCTTTGGCCGCTCGGCTCAAGGCGAGCGCGCCGCGCGTACTCACTCCCAGAGACAAGAGATCCGACTGTCTTGTGCGCTGGACAATCGCGAGGAGATAGTCCGTGATGCTCCCTTCCATGCGAATCTTCTCGACCTGGTCCTGCAGAACAAGGACATCCTGGGCGGTGACCAACGGGAGGAGCTCTTCGGCCGGGTGCAACGATTGCGGGCGATCCAACACTTTTCGCTCTTCTTCGGGAGCCGGGTAGCCGATACGAAGCCGCATGAGAAAGCGATCGAGCTGGGACTCGGGAAGCGCAAATGTTCCGTGATATTCCGCTGGGTTCTGTGTTGCGATGACCATGAACGGCTGGCTTAATGGATAGGTCTTATTGTCGAACGAGATCTGCGCCTCGCTCATCGCCTCCAAGAGACTACTCTGAGTTTTCGGTGTCGTGCGATTAATTTCGTCCGCCAACACGACGTTGGCGAAGATCGGACCCGGCATGAACTCAAAGGCCTGCTTTTGGCGGTTGAAAATCGACACCCCCACAATGTCCGACGGAAGCAGATCGCTCGTGAACTGGATACGCTTGAAGGAGCAATCAAGCGACCGCGCCAGACTATGGGCCAGAGTCGTTTTCCCGACCCCGGGCACATCCTCCAAGAGCAGATGTCCGCGAGCCAGAAGGGCCACAACGCTCATCTCGATCACATGGGGTTTCCCTTTGATCACTCGGGCAATATTCTCCAAAATATCTTGAATGGTCGGTGTGGAATTCATGTTGGGACTACGGCGCGGAAGATCGCTGTAGAAAGACTTGGTGATCGGACACGGTCGAAGTCTAACAAAGGGTCTAAAATCGGTCAATTATTCATGTTTTTTGCGCCGCTGACAGCGTAGCACGAGATCGCTAGGCCGGAACGAGTGTGACCGACCAGGGGGGGACTTCTTCGCGCATGGAGGCAAACTGCCGAGCGGTGCTGCTCGCAGGACTCCCGGAGAAGGTGGCTCCTCGATGGATCCGGACGTACCGGAACGCAACGGCAGTGCCGTCCGTCGCGGGAGGATAGTCATGCCGAAGCGCCGCAATACTCGTCAGATCGATGGACTCGCCGACCGACAGACCAACGAGGGTATCGTACACGTCTCCGAATATTTTTGGTTTCGTGACCGTGTGAAAGGGTTCTTCTTGCGGTCGATAACGCGACCCATCGAGCAGTTGCGCAAGGAGTTCCCAGAATACTTGATCATCGACCGATCCCAATACACAGAGGGCTCCACGGCGGCCAAGCAGGTTCAAAAGCGCCAGAGGACCGATAATGTCAAACTTCCATGGCGGGAAGATGAGGGCCCGGTCGCCATGTTGTACTTCGAGAGCGATCTCTCTTTCGAAGTGGGTCCGGCGAAAGGCGCCTTTGGTCCGTCGAAGCTCCTGGTCAATCAGAGTCCGCGAAAGTCTCGTCGGTTCGTAGGCGAAGGTGGGAGTCGCGGGTGCCCAGCAGGTGGCAATGGTATATCGAGAGGCCAGCGACTCCTGCTTGACCAGAGGCTCAAGCGCAAACATGTCTTGATTGCCGAAGAACGCGAACGACAGCCCGGGTGTCAGCTGTAACCTCCGGAGCCGGTCCTGTTTGGCATGTAGTGGGCCACCCAAACGCGAACGGGGGTCGAGCCGGTCCACACAGTGGACGATCAATTGTCGATTGTCGCGTGCGAGTTCAGCGCCATAACGATCGACCACCTCCTCCGCAAAAGAAAGATCGCCGGCCCCGATATCGAGGAGAGACGCCACATCTGTGCGACGAAGGAGGTCGAAGGGATTGTCCGCGTTGCGAACCAATCGTTCTACTTCTTGGCTGGTCAGCCGCGTCGTCGACCACGTGCTGCCTGGCGCTGGGACCAATTCAAAAAAAATACATAGCGCGCGAAGCGCTTTCGCCGGAGGGAGGCCGGTGAGCGAGGCAAGACACGCTCCGTCGAAATCCTGGACACGGCTTGGTGCCTCTCGCTCAAAGAGACGGCGCAGGCGTTCTTTGACTGCAGCCGGAAGATCGTTGTCCAAAGCAACGGCGTGACGGAGTCGGGCGAGAGTCGAGAAAAGAGTAGCCCCTTCGATCAACCTCCGTGAAGCTTCCCATTGTTTGGGGAATCGTCGCGCTCGATGACTGATGACGCGGCGAAACTCGGCGAGCGGGTCGGGAGTCATGGAGCGTGAGCAGACGCCTGTGTCGGAGAATGGATCGTACCTGAGATCGGAGCATAGTCGCCTTCAAAGTTCGGGGTCAAGCCGCTTGTTCCCGCCCAATTGGTGTGGTAGGAGTGGTCTCATGAACGACCTCGTCACACGAGGCCTCTTGGTCTGCCTGCTTGTCTCCCCCATCGGCTGCGCCATAGAGCGGGTCGGCGGCCCCGGTTCCGACTTCGAGGCTGAATGGCAGCCCTGGCACATTCTCGACACACGAACCGGCCAGGCCATTTCGTTTCCCGCTTTGGTTAAGAACTTGGAACAGCAGGACATTATTTATCTGGGAGAAGAGCACCACAACCCCTACCATATTGAAGCGGCGCTGAAGATATTGACGCAATTGGTCGAGGATGGAGTTGAGCCCACCATCGGTATGGAGATGTTCGGATGGGACGGCCAGCCGGCTCTGGACAACTACGTCTCGACCACTCAACCGGTCACGAATGAGTTTTTGGAACAGGTGCGCTGGAAACAAAATTGGGGCGGCGCCTTCGACGATTACGCGCCATTGCTCGCGTTTGCTCGGGACCGGCGGTTGTCCGTTCGTGCCATGAATCCCCCCAAGCCGCTGATCCGGCATGTTGTGAAAGTGGGACTTGACCAAGCCCAGCAAGACCCGGAATGGGCTTCATGGGGGTTAGATCAAGAGGAGATCGTCGACGACCCCGCCTATCGCGAGAAGATCCTCGATCAGCTCCAACGATGCCATGGCGGGTCCGCGGAACATTACCGCACGATGTACGAAGCCTCCATGGTTCGTGACGAAGGCATGGCGAGGACGCTCGTCGTGAGAGAGAAAGAAATCCGACGCGATCCTGTCGCTTTGCGCCGTATCATCGTGAGCTATACGGGCGGAGGTCACGTTCAATACAACCTCCCCGTACCCAAGCGTGTGGCCAGGCGTCTGGGAGGAGAGGTCAGACAGGCGACCATCTACCTGCTTTCCTTCGACTCGAGTAAGACGGAGGATGTTCGTACGCTTATGCAAGATCCCATCGCCGACTACATTTGGCTGACACCGATGAATAAAGCCCGCCCAGTGAAACCCTGCCGGTAGAATTCGTATTCCTCCTTTTCATGAGACTGCGAATGGCATCCACTTATAATCCACGCCATACTTGACACGTTTCACCTTGCCCGGCAGACTGGATCCGATTTAAGGTTCACGCACCTCTTGGGCATCGACGATGCGAAACAAGATTCCTTGCAGCGCTGAACGGCTTGCCTTGCTGGACCCCCAGATGATCCAAGCCGTCTCTGACGCTTCTGCCTTTCAAATTGCTCAGCAGTACTTGGCTGAGAATCGGGTCCGTATTGTGGAAGCCGACGACGCCCAAATCACGTCGGCCGTTATCGGGAATTCAGGCCTGTACGAGCAAACCGTCTGCCTGAAGGACAGCCACCTCCTGTCCACGTGCTCCTGCACTCTTTCCGAGCAATTCATGTGCCGCCACTGCATCGCGGTCCTCCTGGAGTACCATCGATGGGCGCAGCCTAAGCCATCGCGGAAACCTGGTCCTTCGAAAAAATCCACTCCCCCAACCAATGCAGCTGCTTTTGTGAGCAGGAAGGTAGCCACAAGCGAGTCATCTGTGGCCGATGTGAAACTGAGTGACATCGTGCAGCTCATGGACTGGCTCCCATCGGCCACGAAGGCAATCCAGACACAAGGACAGCTCCCAGACTCTCCCCCATTTGACTCTGCGGAGGTCTCGACCTGGGTCCATACCATTCGTACCTTAGCGGAATGCCGTCGCGAAAGTGATCAATCCACCGCCAGGTTGAAGGCCGAAATGCGGGACCGTGAGTCGCACGTACGACGGTTAACTGAGGAACTCAAGACTTCCTTGGACGGGATGAAGACCGCACAGATGACGGCCGAAGAGTTGGAGATCATTATCGCGACGTATGAAGAGACGATGGCCAAAGTCGCTGAATTAGCGATCGAATTAGTCAAGCATGAGGAGCAGCTGCGAGCGGCGGCGGGTGACCTGCGTCAGGAAGATTCGAGGCTCGATACACTTGCGAGCGCCGTCAAAGGTATCGCTCACGCCCTCCAGGTGGCAATCAAGCCAACGCTCCCGTCGTGAACGTCGTCTTATCCTTCCCCAATTCCCCTTGCTCCCTCTTGCACCTACCGATTCAGGTCCAGTAGAATGCGGCCTTCTTTAGACTGTCAGATGTTGGAGGGAGTAACGATGAAGCGGCTATTTTCATACGTGAGTGCGATCACGGGCCTCCTGCTGGCCCAGGCGTTGCCGGTATTGGCAAACGCTCCGGAGGGTGAAGGACCTCCGGATTACAGTGGAATCACGGCATTATACTATGTCCTGATCGGCGGGATCCTCGCGTACGGCGTCTACGACACGTTTTTCAAAAAGTCGTAATGACTCTTTGGCCCACCGTGCGCCACCTTGCCTGATTGCTTGCCGGTTTCAGCCAATGATCGACTGTGTGCCGAGGTTCTTGAGCGACTCAGGGGTGCTGTGTGCGCTTGCTCAGCACGGGCTTGAGAACTTTGAGCACCTGCTCCACGATGATTTGATAGCCTTCCTTCGTCGGGTGAATCCCGTCGGCTTGATTCAACGAGGAAGCGCCCCCTACTCCTTCGAGAAAGAATGGAATGAGGGGTAGGTGGTATTCTTGCGCAAGCGCCGGATAGATGGCCTCGAAGCGCGCGGTGTAATCCTGTCCATAGTTCGGTGGGAGCTTCATGCCGGCCAAGATCACGGTCGCGCCGGCTTCTCTCAATCGCTCGACGATCTGCTGCAGATTGCTTTTGGTTTGATCGACATCCAGCCCGCGAAGTCCGTCGTTCGCGCCTAGTTCGAGGATGACCAGTTCCGGCCTATTGTTGAGGATCCACGGCACCCGTCTCAGCCCGCCCGCCGTGGTGTCGCCGCTGACACCGGCATTAATTACTCGATAGGAATAGTTCAGGTCATCCAGCCTTCGCTGTAGTAGCGCAGGGTAGGATTCGTCGGCTTGCACGCCAAGCCCGGCCGTGAGACTGTCTCCGAAGGTGACGATTCGCGGCCTCGTGTCCGATGTGGAAGAAACTGCGTTGACCGTGAAGGGCCAGAGAACGACCACCAATACAGGCAGCACAATCGCGCGAAGTATCCCTCTCCATCGCATGATGTTATTCAACATTTGCTCGCTCTCCCCGTCCTGTATAATATCATTCTCTACGCGTGTGATCCGGCACGATGAAATAGGTTTTCAATGATCACTGTGACGAACGTTTCCATGGTTTTGCCCGCCGGAGGCCGTTCCGTGACCATCCTCGATCGTGTCAGCTTTGAGATCCCGGCCAAGCAGACAGTCGCGATCGTGGGGCCATCCGGAAGCGGGAAATCGACGTTGCTCGGGTTGATGGCGGGTCTTGATCGACCGACCGGCGGATCGATCGAGCTGGACGGGACGGACATTACCACGATGGCTGAAAGCCGGATGGCCCGATTTCGACGGGATAAGGTCGGCTACATCTTCCAGTCGTTTCATCTCATTCCTACGCTCACGGCGATGGAGAACGTGGCGGTGCCGCTGGAGCTGAGCGGAGAGCGTCGGGCCGACGAACGCGCGGCGGATTTGCTCGCGGCCGTGGGATTGGCCGACCGCAAGGGGCATTACCCGGTCCAACTATCAGGAGGAGAGCAGCAACGGGTGGCGATCGCCCGCGCGTTCGCCTGCCGCCCCCCGATCTTGCTGGCCGATGAACCAACGGGTAACCTCGATAGCGCGACCGGCACCCATATCGTTGAACTCCTGCTCGCGCTCCATCGTGATTACGGAACGACACTCGTCTTCGTGACACACGACACCACGTTGGCCTCTTCGATGCAGCGTGTGCTCTCGCTCCGCGACGGGCGTCTCGAGTCGGATAGTCTCCCCTCCCCCTCTAACGCTCATGCTCTCCCCAGGGCTCAATCCGGAAAGTCTGCCCGATTGTCCCCACATGAGTTCCGGTTCGGTCTATGACCCGGTTTATGATCAAGATGGCCTGGCGCGAGACACGCGCCGCATGGCGACACTTTCTCTATTTCTTAGTCTGCATCGCCGTCGGCGTCGGCGCACTGACAGGCGTGTCTCTGTTTGGGACCCAAGTCGAACGAACCGTCACTAAAGAAGCGCGTGGATTGCTGGGCGGCGACCTCGAAATTCGGCTCACTCGGCGCATCAGCCCCCAAGGTCGGGATGTCTTGGACTCGCTCAGCGAACGCGGCGTCATCATCACCCATGTCAGCGAGCTGGTCGCGATGGCGGCGCAGGTTGAACCGTCCGGAATCGGCCAACCGACACAGATCGTGGAACTCAAGGCGGTTGAACCAGAGTATCCGTTGTATGGCTCACTCCGAGTGGAGCCCGACACCGATATAAGGGAGTTGCTTCGTCGGCAAGACCACGACTGTTCAGGACGCACCTGCCTTGGGGTGGTGGTGCAGGAGTCTCTGCTCATCAGAATGGGGCTGGCGATCGGAGCTCGGCTCAAGATCGGGGAAGGTCAGTTTGTCATCACCGGTGTCGTGAGAACGGAACCGGATCGCATGGCCAATGCCTTCAGTTTGGGCCCTCGCGTCCTGATGTCGCAAGAGGGGCTTCGCTCGGCCGAGCTGATTAAGGTCGGCAGCAGGATCCGTGACCGGTTCCTCTTAAAAATTCCCAGTACCATGCCTCCGGATCCCCTGCTGTACGAATTGCGCGGACGACTGGCGTCAGACTCAGCTCGCGTAGCGAGCTACCGCGAAGCACAACCGCAATTGAAGCAGTCCCTGGAACAATTGACCCGCTATTTGGGACTCATTGGGCTGACCGCCTTGTTCGTAGGAGGCTTGGGAGTCGCCACATCCGTTCACGCCTTTATACGAGAGAAGCTGAATACCATCGCGATTCTCAAGACCATCGGCGCGGATTCCCAAACTATCGTGCAGACCTATGGATTACAGGCCCTGATGCTGGGCTTGGTCGGCAGCCTTGCCGGTTTGCTCCTCGGTATGACCCTCTACCTGGGACTTCCGTGGGTCATCGCCACCATGATTGGCTCTGACCTACTGGATCAATTAGGTTTCGCGGGTGGGGGGATGGGCCTTGCATTTCCTCCACTGTTGAAGGGATTGGCATTGGGAATGCTGTCGACATTGCTCTTTACGCTGTGGCCGTTGCTGACAATCCGCCAGGTCAAACCCGCGCGGATCTTTCGCCGTGACGTCGTTCCTACCGGTTCGACACTCATCTCCGGGCGGATCAGTTGGTGGAACTCCTGGAAGAAGCTCGACCGCACCACATTGCTCGTGGCGATCGGCATCGGCCTGGGACTGGCGCTCTTATCGATCTGGCAAGCGGGATCCTGGAGGGTCGGACTCCTCTTTATCCTTGCGTTTGCCGCAGCAGTGCTCCTGCTGGGCGGCGCCGCCGGCGCGTCCCTCATGGCCGTCAAGAAATGGCCTCGTCCTGAGCCGCTGGCGCTTCGCCAAGCCGTGGGAAACGTGACCAGACCGGGAAGTCAGGTCGTGAGTATGACGATCGCGATCGGTATCGGCGTAATGGTCGTGACGACCGTGACGCTGGTCGAGCGGGCGCTGCTCGCGCAGGTGGGCGAGAATCGGCCGACGGACGCGCCGACCTTTTTCTTCATCGACATTCAGCCCGACCAGGCGGAAGGAATGGTGGATCTCCTGCGTCGAGGATCCGGCGACCCGGCTCCTCAGTTGACACCCTTGGTTCGCTCACGACTCTCGGCCGTCAAGGGGGAGCCCGTGAAGTTTGAGCCGATGTCGGAGGAAGAGGAGCAGCGGGCAAAAGCAGCCCGGAAGGAAGAACGTCAAAGGAAGTGGTTTTTGACGCGAGAGTACGTCCTGACGTTCCTCCAAGATTTGCCCAAAGACAACAAGGTGATTCGTGGCGAGTGGTGGAAACCAGGACAGGCGTTCTCCACACCGCAGATCTCGATCGAGGAGGATGCCGCGAAGCAACTTGGGGTGACCATCGGCGATTCGATCGAACTCGATATCCAAGGCGTACCCATCATAGGTGAAATCAGCAGTGTTCGATCGGTCGAGTGGGGGAACATGTCGACCAACTTCTACATGATTTTTTCTCCGGGCCCCCTCGACGGAGCCCCGCATACCTATGTCGCCACCGTTCGCGTGGCTCCATCGGATGAACTGCCTCTACAGCAGGCGGTCGTGGCCGCGTTTCCGAATGTCACTGCAATCAATATCGGCGACGTACTCGACGGTTTCGCGCGGGTCTTGGATCGATTATCCCTCGCCATCCGCGCGGTGGCGTTGTTCTGTGTCTTGTCGGGAGGGTTGGTGATGGCGGCGGCGTTGACCGCCACCCGGTATCGCCGGCTGTATGAATCCGTGATTCTCAAAGCCTTGGGCGCGACACGCGGCGTGCTCGCGCGTTCCTTCGCCTTGGAGTATGCCATGTTGGGGACCCTGGGGGGATTCTTGGGAATCGCGCTGGCCAGCGCCTTGTCCTGGGCGGTCCTTGAGACCGTGTTCGATCTTTCCTGGAACCTTCAACCTGGCGTGCTGGCCATGAGCTTTGTTGCCACCGTTGCGCTGACCTTGTTGGTGGGATTTCTCAGCACCTACCGGATTCTTGGGCAACCGCCCTTGGCCGTTCTTCGGCAGGAATAATTCTCATGCTCGTTGTCGTCGGGCCATCGAGGTTATAGACGTGACGGCATGAGCTCCGGCAGCCATACATCGATGATGCGCCTGATCCGCCGCTCCTCTCCTCGATGGAGGCGGGTGAATCGCACACCAATCGCGCCAGTCCCTGCCGAAGAGCGAACCACGGCCTCTGCAACCATAATGGGGAGTGAATCGCTGGAAAACTGAAATTCCAGTTCCAGCAGGGAACCGAGGATGACCGGAGCGGTGGTTCGAATCCGGCACCCACGAATGGAGAGATTCTCTATCACACCTTCCTGACCCACTCGTGGCGAGCCCGAAGTCCTGCGTGGTCGAAACCGGACCGGGAACGACACCTCCACCCGATCGAAGCTTCTCCGGGGATTGAGGGTGCGATGGCCGAGAAATTTCCGAAACCGTTCGGCGCAGAGTTGACAGCGGAAGGGATAAATGGTCAACCAGCCGAACAGGGCATCCGACAGTCCTTTTCTTGCCGCCAAGTGGACTTTTACCGAGTTACAAGTCGGACAGGTGATATTGGATGTGTTGCGTGCCATGGGATACCGGATAGCTCTAAATCCTATCGAGCGAGATAGTCTTGAGCAACCGAGTGAATATCCGTAGGAAGAGTTTGTACTTCTGTCGGTGAAGAGGTGTATTAGATGGAACGAGTCTCGACTCTGCCTATTACCACACCTCCCATAGCACACGGCAAGCTCCATGCTGGGCCAATCTATACAACCGGCGCACCGCCTTGTAGCCTTCGTACTCGAGTCTGCTCGATACAATTGTTTTCGCCACATGCATGTACAAAACACGACTCGAGTCTAATTAGACATACCACACTACGGAACCACAGTGAGAGAGACGAAGTTCATCTCACTGGCGCTTTCCACAGTGTTGTTGCCCGTCCTGGCATAGCTCCTGGCTTTATAGACCGCAGTGTTCCCATTTTGCGGAAACACATGAATCGGCTCCGTGTAGGGGATCGAGTGCGGTCCAAATGGATAGGGCTCCCCCGGTTCGAGCAGAGCCGGATCAACCTCCGTGATCCAGGTCGTGACGTTATCCAGACCCGGTGGGGGCGTTACCGTCAGCAGCGTTCCCTGCGGCACAGTCGAAAACATCGTCATAGAAAACGCCGGTGGCGGCACGGTGCCGTCGATCAACGAGTACGCAGCGGTGACCGGCGTGCTATGCGGACGCTCCCCTGGCTGGCAAAGTTGCTCCTCCGGAGTCGGCGCGTTTGGTTTGCACAAACCGCGCATATAGGTGCGCGCGGTCAGGATGATCCCGGACTGGTTCATTGTGAACGCATCCCCGGTGAGCTCATTGCTGAGAATGGAACCCACTCCGCCGTCAGCATAACCGTAACCGTTGATATCCGGAATCTGACCGTTCGTCGTAAACAGCACTGAGGTGTCCTGTAGTGTCCGTTTGCCGGTCGGCAAGATCTTGATGGTTTGCCCAGCCGCCAGCGGTGCGGCTCCCTGGAAGAACAGCGTTACAGGGGCGCTGACGATGGGTGCCCAGGTCGGGATCGGCCGGCCGTTGGGCGGGTGCAGTACGCTGCGCGCTTTCAGCAACTGATTGCTCTGCAGGAACAGCGTTGCATTCGGATCGGCCAGGAAGCCGTTGCCGCCCGCGCTTGTAGGTCGGCCTTGGGAATCGGGTTCGCTGCCGTCCGCAGTCCAGAGAATGCGGGCGAATTCGGGATTTAGGCCGCGTCCGACATCGACCCGTACTTCGTAGGTACCGAGATTGGCATTCGGCGGCGGGTCGAAGCGGGGTGGCGGGAAGGCTCCCGAGCCGACCGGCGCGTTGCTAGGACAGAGCATGCACGAGAAGACGGGAGCGGCCAGCTGTCGCGCCAGAAATGTTACCGCCGCCTCCAGATTCGGCAGCGGGCCGATTCGATCATTCAGCTGGTTCGGTTGTGCGCTACCGGTGGCCTGAAGCAGAAAGCGCAATTCGTCGGCCGTTGCCGCGCGTCCGAACTGGTTTTTGAAATGGCCCTGGATGGCGGCGATGGCACCACCCACCATAGCCGCCGCGCTCGATGTTCCACTGTAGAGCGTGTAGACGGCCTGCTCGCCATCCGCGTTGAATAAATCTCCGTATCCCGGGGCGACGACTGCAAGGCCCCAGCCCTGCAGGTCAAGCCGGGATCCGAAATTGGAGGAATACGTCCGAAGACCACCTTCCGGTGTGGTTCCGCGCGCTGCAAAGCCGTTCGGCCAGCCGGCGCCGACCAGGATCGCGCCTGACTCGCGGCCAGCAATGAACGGCCGGTGGGTATGCGGCGCCGAGTAAATGGGGTCATCCAGATTCTGCGCACCGTTGCCGGCGACTTCGACGACGACCTGGCCCATGGCCGTTAGGGTGCGAATGACATCGTAGACTGCGCGGTCCCATTCGGCGGGCACCAGCCCGTATTGGTCGTCACTGCCGGCCGGCGCCGTGCGAAAGGGCCCTGCGATTTGTTGCTCAACGACAATCACGTCGCCGGGTTGACCGATGCTTTGCAGCAAGGCATTGCCGAGATCGAGCTGCAAGATGCCGTTCACCCCAACGGCCCGGAAACGCAGCGTGGTTTCCGGCGCGATGCCAACTGTTCCCGAGCTGTCGTCGATCGACCCGATGACGCCGAGGGATGCGACGCCATGTTGCGACCACCTTGGTTCCAGACCGGGGATCAGCGGCGTGACGCCGCCAATGAGCTGTACCCGGTCGATTAACTCGACATGGTCTTGAATAAAGTCGTACTCGACGTCCGTGACGGTGACGTTCGTGCCACGGCCCCCGGGCACGCTCCAGGCCGTCACGATCCCGATTCCACCGTCACCCGGGTTGTCCAGATAGCGCTGGTAGAAGCCGGTTGGGTTGTTGGGGTTGGTGAAGTCGGGGATCACCGGCGGCGTCTGTCGGTACGGCATTTCTGCCGCGAATTCGATCTCACTCACCTGCGGGTCGGTCAGAACAGCCAAGGTTTGCTTGACGGTGTTGCGTGGTACGCAAATTGAGAAGTAATTATTTAAGTCTGGCAATTGCTTCTTACCTGACTTGCTCGCTTGATTTTTCAGCTTATCGATCTCGCGGACACTAAGAACGTTAAACAGCCTCTTCCAGCGTGATGCCGCGACGTTGTCCAGCAGGGTTTTGGTCGACTGTGAGAAAGCCGGACCATTGGTAACCACCGGTTTGCCTTCTTTCAGGCGTACGCGCCACAGGTCTTTGAATTTCACCTCGAGGGTGGTGCAGCGCCCGGTTCCGGCCGCCTGTGCTCGAATCTCATTCGTTTTGGTCGGGACGAGTTGACTGTCTCGAGGGCCACTTGGTGGCTCTGCCGCTTGGGCAAAGGAAAGTGGAATGCAAGCGAGTAACGCCGCCGAGATGATCCCGCGGAATGGGGACAAGAATCTTACTGGCTTCGATCGAAAGGAAGGTGCTTGGTGTCCTCGTCTCCCCGATCGATCGCAGCACGATTTGCAGCCCCGGAGAGCAGGCCAGGGATTGCAGTGGGCGTCGGAACCTACTGTGTAGTCGTACATCGCAAACTCTTCCTCCGATCAGCATGTGATTTAAGTGGACTGGACATCTGGCAGAGTGGTCGATGCCAAGTCATGATTGGCCGCGCACGTGCAGTACGGCGTGGTGCTCCAACTAACTGGTACATTGCGGTCGGACCTTGAATCGTGCATCCTAAATGCTCCGAAACTCGCCACATAACTAATCATCACACCCACCCGCCGCACCCATGCCATTTCAGGTTTGTATCGCGTTGGCGAGGGTTGCCTGCATTGTGCGACCTTCTCGTTCTCGAAAGGCCACGGCTACCCGAAGCTGCTCCAAATACTGATCCAACGTCTTCCCGCCCAAATCAATCTTGCGTGAGGCAAAGAACACGTGGACGTCCTGCTCAAGCTCTGGCGTCGCAAGTCCAACGATGCCTCCGCACATGCGCCGGAGACCTTGCTTCGGGAACAACCGATCCATTTCATCCCAGTGAGTCTTCATAAACTCCCAGGCCATTTCGCGACTATACACATTGGTCATCGTGGCCGTGACGATGAAGGGCGCGTCTTGCGTGCGGATTTCACCGTTGATCGTCTTGGTTAACGTCTGAGACAGCAGTCCCGGCGAGCGGAACATGGCCAACGAGAAGAGGTAGCGCCGTTCTTCTTGAGGAGTCGCCGCTGTTCGATAGCGCTTGACAAACTCCTCGTAGCGGGCTTCGTCCCCGATATGCGCGAGGATGCCGACGAGAGCCGGCACGACGTTCGGATCAACGGCTGAGGGGTCGCTTTGATAGAGCCGATATCGTTCCACCGCTTGCTGTTGCGTTGCCTGGTCGTCGCCTTTCCTTCCAAGTGCGCCGAGGAGGTCCCCGCGCAATTGCCGGATGAGATCCAATTCTCCCGGCTGTGGGTCCCAACCTAGACCCTTGACCAGCTGGCCCACTCGGTCTCGCACCAAGGCTTGAAGGAACGGCCGATCGTCAGGCGCGATAACCTTGTTTAGGAAAGAAAATGAGTCGAGTATGACCGCCCAGACATTTTTATCCCGTTCAGTCTTAAAATGGGTGGTGAGTGCGAGATAGTCACCGAACGGCATCAATCCGGCTACCGTCGTGGCCCAGGCATCGCCGGCAAGGTTGAACCGTTCAATCGGCGTGAGACAATCGCCGTCTTGGTCGAGCAGTTGTTGTAGCAGTGACCCGTGATGGCGGACGCGGTAAAACCCATGTCCTCCCGCATTGACTAACACCGCTGTCACGCCGGTCGGCAAGGGCAGAGCCGCTTGCTGCTCCGTCAGCAAAATATGCCGCTCTTCGGTTCGATCACCGATGGTCAGACGCATCTGGATAGGGATGTGCCACAACTGCTCTGACGGCGATTCTGATTTGAGATAGGTGAACCGCTGCTGTGACAGTGTGAGGGCTGGGCCATGTATCTCCGCAGTGACCAAGGGGAAGCCCGGCTGAAAGATCCACCCGTTCATCAGCTCAGGAACCGGTTGCTGCGCCACCGCGCCGATGGCCGTCCACAAGTCCTTGGTGTCGGCATTGCCGTAGGCATGGGTGCGGAGGTACCGTCGCACACCGTCGCGGAAGACAGTGGGCCCGATGTGCTGCTCCAGCATCCGAAGAACCGATGCCCCCTTCTCGTAGGTCAAGACGTCGAACATGGCTTCCGCATCCTTCGGAACCCGCACCGGATATTCGATCGCCCTCGTGTTCTTCAACCCATCGACCGAGAACGCCGCCGCGCGCGCCACGCTGAACGTCTCCCACCGTTTCCATTCAGGTTTCCACGCGTCGACCGAGAGCATCTCCATGAAGGTCGCAAAGGCCTCGTTCAGCCACAATCCGTTCCACCAGGACATCGTCACCAAGTCGCCGAACCACATGTGGGCGTTCTCATGGGAGACCACATCGGCCACCCGTCCAAGCTCGGCATGGGTGCCTGCGCGAGGATCGACAAGGAGTGCCGTTTCACGGAAGGTGATGGCCCCGAAATTTTCCATCGCGCCGGAGGCAAAGTCGGGTATCGCCACCAGATCCAGCTTGTCGCCGGGGTAGGGAATACCATAATAACCTTCAAAAAACTTCAGCGAGGCCACGGCAATCTCCTGGCCGAACGCGGTGAGATGTTGCTTCTCCGGCACGGTCCATATTCGCAGAGGCGTCTTGCCGATGAGGATCGGCTTCGTTGGTTCGAGTTGACCGATCACGAACGCCACCAGATACGTCGACATGATGATCGTCTCGGCAAACTGGACCACCTTTTTGCCATCCTCCAACGACTCTGACACGATCGAGGTGTTCGAGATCGCCGTGAGCTGTGGATTGACGACAAGTGTCGTGGAAAAGACGGCTTTAAAATCCGGCTCATCCCAACAGGGAAAGGCTCGACGGGCATCCGTGGCTTCGAATTGCGTCGCTGCCAAGGTCCGCAGGGTGCCTGACGAGTCTTTATACGTACTGCGATAGAACCCCCTCAGCTGATCATTGAGTGTTCCCTGAAAGGAAAGGTTGAGCCGCCATTCGCCCGGCGCAAGAGCGTGACGGCACAGGACTCGCGCGCGCTGGAGCGAGGGTTCCAACTCGACTGTCGCGTCGATCTTCCGACCGTTCTCTCCTTCGATTCCATGCGATGTGATAAGGAGATCGGACGCATTCAAGAGTATGGTCCGCGTTTCCTGCGTGACCGTCAGGGTAATGGCGACGCGCCCGGTGAATGTCGCTGCCGGCAGGTCCGGCTCAAACCTTAAGTCATAGCGGGACGGAATCACATGTCGGGGGAGCCGGCATGGATCACGCTTCCCCTGAGGCTCGTCGTCATTCATCTCAACTCCATTGGGTTCGATCGTGGTGGCAGCAGCGCAGGAAGGTTCTGATCTTGAGGTCACTGCGTGGGCAAGTGGGAGGCACAGAAAGAAGCGCGCCTGTTTCGCCAAACGCAGGAACATCTCTCGCCGGTTGATCGATTCATCATTTCCACGAAGCATGGAGGACCCGGACCCCCTGAGGCGTACCGACGATCAAGACGTTCGTTCGACCGACGAACAAGCCGGTTTCCACAACGCCGGGGATCAGGTTCAGAGCAGTTTCGAGTTCGCCAGGCTGAGCGATACGGTCGATATGGACATCCACGATCATGTTCCCCGCCTCGGTTCTGAACGGCGTGCCGTTTCGCTCTCTGAGGACCACACGACTCTTGGTCAGCGCCTCGATCTCGCGCGCCGTGCTCCCCCAGCCGAACGGGATGACTTCGATCGGCAGCGGGAAGGATCCCCCAAGCACAGGAACTTGCTTGGTATGGTCCACCATCACGATGAATTGTTTCGCCGAAGCTGCGACAATCTTTTCCTTCAGGAGCGCCCCGCCGCCGCCTTTAATGAGGTTGAACGCTGGGTCCACCTGGTCGGCTCCGTCGATCGCGACATCGATCTCCCATCGATTTTCAGAATCGAGGAGGGGAATGCCGACCTCCCTGGCAAGCGCGGCAGTTTCTTGGGAGGTCGGGACGCCTCGCAGCTTCATCCCGGCACGGACTTGTTGCCCAAGCGCGATCACCAGATGTTTGGCGGTCGACCCGGTCCCAAGACCGACGACCATCTCGTCACGGACGAATTCCATAGCTTTGAGGGCGGCGTCTTTCTTGAGGCCATCGAGATCGTGGGCAGTCATGGCGCGGGAGCGTGCGAGAGGGCCGCGGCAACGGAGGCGGCCCCCAAAAGGGCGGTTTGGGGGTTCATAATGACCTTCACGGGCATCTGATTCATCAATTTCTTGTAACGACCTTTGTTCGTAAAGGCTTTCATGAAGGTGCCGTCTTTGAGTTTCGTGATGAGCTTCGGGGCGATACCACCGCCGACGTACACCCCGTCCAGTGAGAGCGCTTTCAAAGCCAGATTCCCGGCTTCAGCCCCGTAAATCGAGACAAAAAGGTCGAGCGATTGCTGCGCGATCTCAGCTTGACCTTGCAACCCCGCTTGAGCGATTTCCGCAGCCGGATTCCCCATCTTGATCTTTTCCGCCAGCCACGTCGGCTCGTTCTTCTTGGTTTCGCGAAGGAATTCGTACACCGCGTGGAGGCCGGGACCTGAGACAATCCGCTCGTAACTCACATGGAGGTACTGGCTGCGGAGATAGCGAAGCAGTTCGATTTCTTGGTCGTTGTTGGGAGCAAAATCTGCGTGGCCGCCTTCGGACGGCATCGGGCGGTATGATTTTCCGCCCCAGAACAAGATCGCCTCGCCCAGCCCCGTTCCGGCGGCGATCAGCGCCAGCGCCTGCCGCTTCCTCGGTGGGTTGCCCGCATTGAGCACTTCCAACTCATCGGCACGCAGCCACAGAATTCCATAGGCCGTTGACTCCAGGTCGTTGAGCAATTGAACCCGTGGAATCTCGAACTGTGTGGCGATCGCCCGACCATCGACGATCCACGGGAGATTGGTTGTCTCGCAGCGATTATCGATCACTGGCCCAGCGATGCCGAAGCAGGCTGCCGCGAGTGTTACCCGTTCAGGGAGTTCACCATCGGCTGGTTTGGCCTTGTCACCACCTTCCGTTTCATCTGGCTCCAGCGGCCGAGGTGATTGTGGCGGTGTGAGGAACTCCACAAGAATATCTTCGAGGGATGTGTAATCCCCGCTATGAAAACTCTCGAGACGCACCGGTTCCACTCGCTCTTTAGTCCAGTCATAGAGGGCAAGGTTCGTTTTCGTCCCGCCGATGTCGCCGGCTAAAATCATGTCTCGTCTCAGTTCGATGGTTGTGCGGTCAGGTGTTGTGCGGCGGCCTGGTCAAGGATCCACACCAGTCGTCCGGTATCCGCCGAGACTCTCGAAGCGGGCAGCGACCGTTCTGCATCCGACTCGATAACTCCGTGGACCATCTCTGCTTTCCCAGCGCCTGTAACAACGAACAGTACCACAGCCGCCCGGTTCAAGACACCTAGGGTGAGGGTGAGGCGCGAACGAATACCGGTGGGGGATTGCCCGACCGTGACAAGCCTGGTGCTCTCTTGCAGCGCCGCGGTGCCGGGAAAGAGCGATGCAGTATGGCCATCGTCTCCGAGGCCGAGCAGGACCAGATCGATACGAGGTACCGCTGGAGCCGGGCAGGCCGTCACGTCTCGGAGTGTCTGCTCATACTCCGCAGCTGCCACCGCTGGATCCGAATATTCCCCCTTCATGCGATGAATCCGATCTTGTGGCAAGTTCAATGGCTGAAACAGTTCGCGCTGCGCCATTCCATAATTACTGTCGGGATGTTCCGGTGCGACGCATCGTTCGTCTCCAAATAGAAAGGCGATACGCGACCAATTGAAGCGAGTGTTCCATTCTGGCGTTCTGATGGTTTGGTAGAGCATCTTTGGCGTCGATCCACCGGAGAGGGCGATCACACATCGACCGGTGGCTTGAATGGCCTGCTCACTGATAGTCAGGATGAATGAGGCCGCCTTCTGCGCCCAGTCGTCATGACGCATGACATGAATTTCAGGAGTGGCGGCCATATCAATGACGGGAGGCGCGACGAGGTTTCTTCTTGGGAATTTGTCTTCTCGATTTTGTGGATGGTTGAAAACCTGTGACAATGCGGTTCACCGTTGCGGCTGGATCTGGGCCAAGGAGAATTCGGATCGCATAGCGGTCGTGCGCACAGAGCGATTCAAGATCACCGGCGGCTTGAGCCTGAGCCAGCGTTCCAAACGAGAAGGGTTTGCCGGGAATTGCGAGATCCGGTTTCATACGATCTACGAGTTCCACAAACAGCCCCGTGTTGGGGCCGCCTTTATGAAGTTGTCCGGTTGAATGGAGATATCTAGGGCCATATCCAAATGTCGTGGCGACACGATGTTCTGTCATCAGAGCTTTACGAAGTCGGCCCATCGCCGTTTCCAAGGGGCGCGATGGCGTCGTGTAGGCCAGCACGGAGACATAGGTACCGGGCTGGAGACGACCGTCAAGCGCATGCGCGACGCTTTTGGGATCAGTGGCGGCTTGGCCCGGCAGGCACCCAGTCGATTGATAGGCATCGAGGACACGATTGGTATTGTCCTTACTCTCCTGGACATTCGGTTGGTCGAAGGGATGAATCCCTAGTACATGGCCGGCGACGGCGGTGGCAAATTCCCATCGGAAAAACTCTGCGCCCAAGTCATACCGATCCTTGAGGTCCAACTGAAGGACCGGATGCTGGGCTTTGGTCAGCGCTTGCACTGCTTGATCCAGGGCTCCGTTCTTATCCCCCTTGAGCTTCAGATAGACAAAGAAGCGGTCGTTTCCGTACGCCTTTGGTTTCATGACCGGTTCTTGTGCGATGGGGATCAGGCCAGTGCCTTCTTTGCCTGTGCTTTCGGCAAGGAGCTGTTCCACCCAGAGGCCGAACGTCGAGAGGGACGGCGAGGCGATGATTGTCACTTTATCCCGCCCGGTTTTTGCGAGACTCCCCATGGCGGCACCGAGATACGCGCCGGGGTTCCTGGCCAACTCATCTTGCTTCCGGCATCGCTCCGCCATCCCCATCGCTCGGTTCAGAAGCCGGTTGATGTCCAGCCCCAGTAAAGCGGCCGGCACAAGCCCGAAGAGGGAAAGAACGGAATACCGTCCACCGATGTCGGCGGGATTGATAAAGGTCTGGCCGAATCCATAGTCCTTCGCCAGCTGCTCAAGCATAGTACCGGGATCGGTGATCGCGACGAATTGTTTGCCGCCTTGATTATCCTGGGCCTTTGAGACCAAGAGCCAAAAATGGCTGAACAGCGACATGACCTCGATCGTTCCCCCGGACTTGCTGGCGACAAGGAAGAGTGTCTTCGCGGGAGAAATGGCCTTCGTCACCTGTCGAACCCAACCAGGAACGGTCGAATCTAGAACCCACAGGCGCGGAGCCGCCTTCTGCGATCCAAACACGGTCCGAAGCACTTCCGGCCCCAGACTGCTGCCGCCCATTCCCAGCAGCACAACATCACGGATGTTCAACTCCTTTGCCATCGTCACGCAGCGTTGGAGCTGATCGATCTGTAGTCGCACCTGATCCTGCACCGTCAACCATCCAAGCCGGTTGCTGATCTCCGTCGGATCGTCCTTCCAGAGGCGATGATCCCTGTTCCATAGGCGTTCCACGACTCGATCACGACCGAGACTTTGAAAGGGTAAATTGATCGTCGACGCAAATGACGGCGGGAGCCTGTCAAGCAACCGTTTGGTCATGGACATCCCCTTTCGATGCGGTCCACGCGAAACCGTGGGTACGTAGTGGTTCTTATCTTATGGAGCCGGCGCAGAAAAGGCAACGCTTCTTCGTGTCCGTGCAGAACCTTATTGTAATTGGTGAGTTGTTCAAAATCCCGGCGTTGACGGCGGAACAATTCTGAGCAATTCAGTTTGTCACTCGCGGAGCTCGCACCTTCCCTCATTGGCTGCTTATGTATTCAGAGGGACGTCGAATGACCACAGCCATTCCATCGACCAGCGACCAGGCCAGCGACTGCGCGTGAACGACGGAGACCGTCAATTGCAGACGCGCCGGCGTGGTTGATGACCCTGCGCCGATGGTGCTCGTCCATTTTTTGACCCGACGCCACCAGGCTTTTCCTATGAAGGCGATGCCCTGGACGAGACTGTCCTTGGCGGCTGAAGATGCCACGATGATCGTTAGCCCGGATGCAAACGACAAGTCATAATCCGTCGGCATGTCGGCCAGCGAGATCGGATCCTGATCCACGCCCTTGCCTGGTTCAATCTTGCGACGGACGACTGCGGGACGAGCCACCAATCGATGAGTGCCGGTCAAGGCCTCTGGCGTTTCTATCGACCACCGGCTGATCGGCATCTGATGCAGTCCCACTCCTCGACCCTTGATCTGAATGGTGTGTTCTACGAAATCGATCAGGATGTAGGTTTGAGGGCGAGCCGCGAGTTTGAGTTCTTCTTCCAGGACTCGGGTGGCTTCTTTCACACTCGACGGGTCGTTGAGATTGAGGTCGGGAAAGGCTTCGAGATCCTTACCCCAGGCGTGGGTGGTCAGGGCGGCGAACAGGAGCATGGCGCAGAGGGCCATAGGTAAGGTCTGCGCGTTCAAAGAAATCAAAAGATCATGATCGGTGTCCCGACTCGCGCGAGGGTGTAGACACCTTTCAGATCGCTGTCGTTGAGGCGAATACATCCGTGGGTCACGTTCTTGCCCAGTAATCGCGTGTACAGCGTCCCATGAATGAAATAGCCCTTGCCGAAACCCAGGGCGTAGTCGCCGAGGACGCCCTGCTCGGCGCGATCGGCCACGTTCTGCGGGACCCCGAGTCCTTCTTCGATAAAGGCCCAATCAGGTTTGATCCACGTGGGCTTCGTCAGTTTCGACTGCACGAGAAACTCTCCTCGCGGCGTGTCGAAAATCCACTGGCTGGCATCGTTGCCGGGTTTGTCGAGAATTGTCCCGCTGCCGGTCGACGCGATGGCGTCCAAGACCACCTCGTCTTGGCGCTTGACGTAGAGCCGGTTTCGCGCCGTATCCACCAAGATATACGGTTGGTTCGGCCTGAGCTTGGAAAGTTGTTTCGAGAGAGACTTGTATTTGACCTGCAAGGCCCGCAAAGCCGGTGTGTCTTGCACGGCGGGCCGGTGAACAGCCTGTGCCGGCGAGGGGGCGACGGTCCGGATGTCAGGTGCCATGGCGATCCAGATGATAAGAACTGCGATCACCGTGCCGGCAAGGACGACTCGACCCATGGTCCTCCCCTTAGATTTCCTCTCTCTGCTGCGCCAGCGTGGACAGCGCGAGCGAGACGGCATTGTCTTCGGTCAAGGCGCCGACGATGGTGATCGGCGTAGCGACGGAGACCCGTTCAAAGAGAGCGGCCATGCTGGGATTTTCCAACATGACGCACCCCAGTGTCTGCTCCGCTGATTCATTCTCGACGCCATGGATTTCGATCAACCCGCCGATCGCCTTCCCTGGAGCAATCTTGCCGGCCTTTTTTGATAAGTCGAACCGTCGGCGATCCTCAGCATTGGGATAGTCCAGCACGAGCGCGCGATAGAACTGCGTTTGCCCCGGACCGCGCTTGTCGGTCACACGATATCGGCCTTCAGGCGTCGCTCCGTCGCCCTGGTACTGCTTCTCTCGTATGCCGTTGAACCCCAATCGCACGGGATATGATACTACCTTCTGCCCGTTCCTATAGAGGGTCAGTTCGCGCTCGACTTTGCTCACGACGATGGCGGATGATTGGTGAGTCCGTGACCAATCAATCGTCTGCCGGGCCATGGCTCGCCACGAAGCGATCCGTTTGGGATCGGCGTATCGTCCCAGTTCTTCCGCCAACAGTGCCGTCTGGCCGAGGATGGCTTGATGGGCCTCTTCGGCAATGTGGATGGCTCGTTGGTAGTCTTTTCCCTCAAGGAAGAATCTGGCTTGCCTGACAAGGAGGTCGGCTTGGACGACCTGTTCTCCCAAGATAATACGGCCATCGATCGATTGAACCTGAGACGTGAGACGATGAAAGCGGCCTTCGATATTTTCCACTTTCGACCGTGCCGTGCGCTGCCGATCCGCCTGGCGATCATGGAGCTGGGACACGGTACGCTCACCCAGGATATAGAGACCTCTGAGCTCGTTCTCCAGCTCGCTCGTTTCCCATGGCCACGTAATGAGATCGTCATCCAGTTCGGCGCGCGTCCTCAGCGCGATCCACTGTCGCACGAATGCGCCGTACTCTTCAGGCGCGGTTTCCGGAGCGTGCAATGAGATCAAATCTTGGTCGATGGCTTCCAGAGCGGTCAGGAGATCCGGCGGCACGGCCTGGACGCAGCCCGCGAGAGCGACCGTGCAGAGTACCGATGTGAGGGCCCGGCTTATCCGACCTACGTGCATGGCGGACCGTTAGTGCTTCCTCGAAAGAGACGGCTTACCCCTTCCCACCTTGGCTAAGGCCTGCTGTATTTCGGCCTGGACTCCCTGACTCATCTCATGGATGGCTTTGGCCTGTGTCTGCGCCGCCGGGTAATCTTCTTTGTCGATGGAATTCTGCACCTGCTTCAGCAATGACTTGAGCCCTTCGACGTCATTCTTGATCGCCTCCACCGCAGCGCGATCTTTCCCTACCGGCGCCTTGGCGACCAGGGCCTGAATCGCCCGCACGGCTTCCTCAGCCACTTGCTGAGCCTGCATGGCAGCGGCCCTACCCTCTTCTTTCTTCTGCGCGGTGGCTACTCTTATCCGTTCACTGTCGGTCTTAGCGGAGACGGACAATTGCTGTGCCTTCCCATAGTCCCGGAAAAGGGCGAACTTTCCATCTTGCTCCGATACCTCTTTCCGTAGGGCATCGAGAGTGCCTTCGAGCTTTGCATATTCGTCCGGGGAGTAGGTGGACGCCCCGCTTTCCCGTGCTTCTTTGAGGGCTTTTTCAGCCTCCTGGATTTGTTCGGTCGGCGGGTCCGCACATCCGCCTGTCACAAGAATCATCAGTGCGATGGCTGCGAGGGATACTCGGCTCTGCATACGAAAGGTCCTCCTTCGTCCTGGGATACGAGCGAGAAAGCTTCCAACATGGACCGGTACAATGCCACTGAGAACCTCTGTAGCAAGGCAAGCTCGGTGCCAACAGCTTTTCCGCTGGTCCCTTAGGCTACTAACTATTTCGCATATTTACGAATAAGTCAACTAGAGGTCCGTACTCTATTTCCTTGCATTCTGGATAAGAGACGGCCAAAGCGCCTCAAACAGTGAGGCGTCCCTGTCGATCGTTTCAGCTGGAAATCCAAACCTCCGTGGGTGTTTGCGCGAAGGTGAAATTGACTCCTCACGATGCCTCACCTATAATTCGCCGTTCATTTTAAACAGCATCTTCATCGTCGGAGCGCGGAAGGAGACCCATGTCGTTTACATTTCAACAACCGTCGAACCTCAAGAAGAAGCGCGAGCATGGATTTAGAAAGCGCATGAGCACAAAGAACGGTCGGAAAGTCCTGGCCCGGCGGCGGGCGAAAGGACGGGCACGGTTGACCGTCTAAGCACCGTGTGTCCGATCAGCGGTGTTCTTCGGAGTGCATGCCAACTCTCTTCGTGCTGCTTTTGTGTACGGCCACCTACCACCTTGTAACCTCCATCTGGTTTACCATGGGTGGGAACTAGCGAAGGGATACGCCTTTTCCTCATGACGCCGAAGGCACCCCGACGGTCGAGCATTTTTTTACGGAGCACCCGGGATATCCAAACGGTCAAGAGTCATGGGCGGCGACTTTCGACGGCCTTTTTTAATCTTCTTGCATGCACGATGGACGATGCTCCCACCCGAGTGGGGATCATTGTCGGAAGGCGATTCGGAAATGCCGTCCGGCGAAATCGCGCAAAGCGGGTGTTCCGTGACTTGACCAGGCAATTGTACCCGGACTTAGTGCCGGGCCGTGGGTTGCTCGTATTTCCCAAACGCGATGCGCTCTTGCGGCCCAGGGAAGAGCTGACCCACGTGTGGAGAGCTTCGCTGGAGCGGATGCGTCTCCTTCGCCAGGGCATAAAGGGCACACTGTGATATGCAACGTCTGTGTCTCGGGCTTATTCAAGGCTATAGGATGCTGATTTCCCCATTCCTCGGGCCTAACTGCCGCTTCGATCCGAGCTGTTCACAATATGCGTCGGAGGCGATCGCCAAGTACGGAGCGTTGCACGGCATCGGGCTGGCCTTCCTCCGACTCATGAAGTGTCATCCTTTCCATCCCGGTGGTGAAGATCCGGTCAAGTAGTGACAATTTCATCTTTAAAGAAAGCATAACCGTCCCATGGACAAGCGAGTCATACTATTTCTGGCGCTATCGGTCGTCATTATCGTCGGGTACGAGTACCTGCTCACGGAGCTCGGTCTACTTCCCCAAACATCCGTGTCCGAGCAGGCCGATCAGGCCACCACGGAGGAATCACCGTCCGACACAGGTGAACAGGGTGTCAAGCCTCAGCTTCCTACCCCGCCTACAAGGAGCGGGGACTCGCCCGGAAAGCCATCCACCGACCAGGTACGTACACAGGCGGCACGGAAGGAGCTTACCGTACCTGAAACGGTCGAAGTAGAAACGGATCTGTATCGCGCCAAATTCACAAGCCGAGGAGCCGCGCTCACGAGCTGGGAACTCAAGCGGTATCGGAGCACCGCCGGGGCCGAAACATTGGTTCAGCTTGTCAGGCAAGGGGGTAAGTTTGCCCAGCCCCTAACGGCGACGACGGATGACACGGCGCTCACGAAGGAGTTGGGCCAGGGAATCTATTATGTTGCGAAGGATTTTACGGCATTGAGCCAGGATCACCCAACCGGTCATGTCACCTTCTCCTATGACAACCCGGAAACGGGAGCGCGGCTGGAAAAGCGCTTCACCTTTCATGCCGACAGCTATGTCGTGGACATGGAATTGGTGCAGAGCGGTTTGTCCGCCTCCGTCAATGTTGAATTGGGGACGAACTTCGGCATCGTGGACTGGGGAGAGGGGTTCATCGGTTCCGTCGGGGCTGCATCGCTCGTCGATGATAAGGTTGAAAAGGGGATGCCGGACGAGGAGCTAGAGCGCAAAGGTTCCGTGAAATGGGCGGCCTTGCAAGACAAGTATTTCATTTCGGCGCTGATTCCGCAGCATAGTTCCTCACTGATAGCCAAGAATCAGGGCGAGAAACTCGTGTCGACCGCCGTTCGTCTGCCGATTGATGGACCTGGGACGCCGCTTCACCTTCAGCTGTATGCCGGCCCCAAAGAGCACGACACCCTTCAGGACCTGCAAATCGGCTTAGAAGACACCATCGATTTTGGATGGTTTCTTTTTGGAAGCTGGGACACGGTTCGGGCGATCGCAAAGCCGATCTTCTATATCCTCCGCTGGATCAACGAGTATACGCACAACTATGGGCTGACCATCATCCTCTTGACCGTGGGCATCAAGGTTCTGTTCGTGCCCCTGCAGTACAAAAGCTACAAGTCCATGAAGCAAATGCAGGGTATTCAGCCGAAGGTGCTGGCGCTACAGGAGAAGTTGAAAGACGATCGAGAGCGCCTGAACAGGGAACTCATTAAACTGTACCGCGACCAAAAAGTGAATCCCGTGGGAGGCTGTCTCCCTATGCTGTTACAAATGCCGGTATTCGTGGCCCTGTTCAACATACTGTACATGACCATCGATTTGCGCCAAGCGCCCCTTGGCCTCTGGATTACCGATCTGTCCCTACAAGACCCGTACTACATTCTCCCCATCATTATGGGAGTCAGCATGTTTGTGATGCAAAAGATCCAACCCACCACCATGGATCCGACTCAGGCGAAAATCATGCTGCTGCTGCCCGTGTTCATGACGTTTCTCTTTATTAATTTTCCTGCCGGTTTGGTGTTGTATTGGCTCACCAATAACGTGTTGAGTATTGTGCAACAGTTTGTCACTGATCGGTTCTTCTTCAAGAATCGCCCAATTTTACCCAGCACAGAGACCGCTGACGGTAAGAAGTGAAGGTCCGCGATTGCGTCCGACCCTGGTAGGCATCAACTCATGATGAGCGGTGGGGATCATGTCTATCGATGGATCACCTGATGACACCATCTGCGCCATCGCAACTCCCATGGGTGAGGGAGGTATAGGGATCGTTCGTATCAGTGGATTACATGCCGCTCAGGTCGCTGATAAAGTCGTGAGATTGCGCTCCGACCAGTCGCTTTACGCGTGTCCATCTCACATGCTTCATATGGTCGACATTTTCGGTCCTCATCGCACCGCATCACCTCTTGACGAGTTGTTTGACGATTCACGCCTCATCGATGAGGGATTGGCTGTTTACATGAAAGGACCTCGATCGTTTACAGGCGAGGATGTCGTTGAAATTCATTGCCACGGTAGCGGGATCGCCCTGAAACGCGTCTGCGAAGCGTGCGTCGTGGCTGGCGCCCGCTTGGCTCAGCCGGGTGAATTCACAAAACGCGCATTCCTAAATGGACGTTTGGACCTGTCCCAGGCCGAGGCTGTGTTGGATACGATCAAAGCCACATCGGATCTGGGCTTGAAGATGGCCCAACGTCAACTCCGCGGCGCGCTCGGGCAACAGGTGACTGGATTACGACACTCGCTCATGACCGTGCTGGCCCATGTCGAGGCGGGGATAGATTTTTCTGAGGAAGATATCTCATTCGTCGGACGAGACGAACTGATTTCATCTCTCCAAAGCACCCGTGCACAGCTGCATCGGATGTTATCGACGGCGGAGACAGGTCGCGTCTTACGAGAAGGCGTCCGCGTCGCTATTGTCGGGAAGCCGAATGTGGGGAAATCGAGTTTGCTGAACGCCCTCCTCCAAGAAGACCGGGCGATTGTGACGGATATTCCTGGAACCACTCGGGATTTGATCGAAGAATCGGTGGAATGGCGCGGATTGCGGCTTACATTTATCGACACAGCCGGACTTCGTGAGACCTCCGATCTCGTCGAGCGGGAAGGCATCAGGCGATCACGCATGGCTCAGGAGGAGAGCGATCTCGTCCTCCACGTGGTGGATGCCGCGGAGCTTGCCGAGACCGGGGATGTCGAGACACAGCTCCCAACCCTCGCTCAACGGGAACTGGCCGTGGTCAACAAGATCGACCTCGTGGACTCTTCAGTAGTCGCGCGGTTCCGTGAGTCACTTCCTCGACAGGCCTCCCGCATGGTTGTCCCGATTTCAGCCCATACCGGGGAGGGCTTGGATAAGCTGAAATATGCGATAGAAACCCTGTTCTTCAACCCTTCTTTAGAAGTCGGCGATGGGTTGATCATCACCAATTTGCGCCATCGCGTGGCTTTGGAACGGGCGATAAACGGCCTCGATCAGGCACTGGCGTCGGTTGGGGACGGAGTTCAACCGGAGTTTGTGGCGATGGATCTTCGAGGAGCCTCCGACGCCCTCGGTGAGATCGTCGGCGACATTACATCGGATGACATATTGAACCGCATTTTCGCTGAATTTTGCATTGGAAAGTAGGAGATTCTGTGTCGACAGCCTTTGACGTGATAGTGGTAGGAGGCGGGCATGCGGGATGCGAGGCGGCCCTTGCAGCGTCGCGAATGGGCGCAACGACGTTGCTCTTGACCATGGAGTTGAGTCGCATCGGGCAGATGTCGTGCAATCCGGCCGTCGGGGGGATTGCCAAGGGACACCTGGTAAAGGAAATCGACGCACTCGGTGGTGAAATGGGGCGGAATACCGACCGCGCCGGCATTCAATTTCGATTCATCAATACCAGTAAGGGTCCGGCGGTTCGCGCCTTGCGGGCCCAATGCGACAAGTCGTTGTACCGTACCGCGATGCAGGAAACGCTCTCGCGGGAGAAATGCCTGACATTGGCTGAGGGTGTCGTCGACCGATTGCTCGTGGTCGGAGGATCGGTCGTCGGCATCGTGACAGCAACCGGTGATACCATCCATGCCAAAGCGGTGATCCTCACATCAGGTACTTTCCTTAGGGGACTTATCCATATCGGACTCAACCATTTTGCGGCCGGTCGCGCAGGAGAAGCCGCAGCGGAACATCTGACCGATTGTATGCGCGATCTTGGGTTTGAGTCCGGACGGCTGAAGACGGGAACCCCGCCTCGTTTGGATAAGGATACGATTGATTTTTCCGCCATGATTCCCCAACCTGGAGACACTCCACCACCCGCTTTCTCGTATCGCACTCGGCAGATCACGACGACACAGATCCTCTGTCATTTGACCTATACCGGATCGGACACCCACCAGGTTATTCGAGCAAATCTTGACCGTTCTCCCCTCTACAGTGGCGCGATTGAATCCATCGGACCTCGATACTGCCCGTCCATTGAGGACAAGGTTGTACGTTTTGCAGAAAGGGATCGGCATCAAATCTTTATCGAACCGGAAGGTCTTCACTCCAACGAGTTTTACCCGAATGGGATCTCGACAAGCCTGCCGGTGGACGTTCAAGCGGCCATGCTGAAGACAATCCCGGGGTTGGAGCATGCCAAAATGCTCAAGCCTGGATATGCCATTGAGTATGATTATTTTCCGCCTCGCCAACTGTACCGAACGCTGGAAACAAAATCGGTGACCAGGCTCTATCACGCCGGGCAGATCAACGGCACTTCCGGGTATGAAGAGGCCGCTGCGCAAGGTTTGCTCGCCGGAATCAACGCAGTCCTGAAGATTCGAGAACAACCTCCACTTATTTTGGATCGATCTCAGGCCTACATTGGAGTTCTGATCGATGACCTCATCACGAAGGATACCAATGAACCGTATCGCATGTTTACATCACGAGCCGAATATCGACTTCTACTTCGGCACAGCAATGCGGATCTCCGTCTGACGCAAATAGGACACGATATCGGGTTGATTCTCGATGATGCGTACGAGAAATTTCTGCGCAAGAAGAACACGATTGAAAGGGAGATCGAACGCTTACGCACAACGAGACCACAGTTCAACGAGGCAATGTGGATGCAGGCTAAAGGTACGTATCTCGAGAATGCGTCAACTAACCTGACCATGGCACAGCTGCTTCGAAGGCAAGAGGCAACATATCCGGATCTCCTGGAGTTCTTTGGGGATGAGTTGATCAGCGATCATGAAAGTGCTGAGGAAGTCGAGATTCAGATCAAGTATGAAGGGTATGTGCGAAGACAGATCCAACAGGTCGAGAAGTTCAAGAAATTTGAAAAGAAGCTGATTCCAAAGACTTTCAACTACGACACCATTCCAGGATTTTCTCGTGAGGTCAGGGAGAGGTTTAACAAGGTCCAACCCGAGACGATCGGACAGGCCGCTCGTATATCCGGTGTAACACCCGCCGCCATATCCTTGTTACTCGTCACAATTGAAAGGGATAGACGACTCGCCCATTCTGATCGACGAACTGTGGGCGGATTCAACCGGTCGACGCAACACCTTTGATTGAGGAGGTGTTTATGGGG
>CAYTAS010000031.1:0-33515 GCA_964435885.1 uncultured Nitrospira sp.
CCATGGTGCCTCGCTCCTTTGCTGTACGGTGTGGTGCCGCTATCCGTTGCCGCAATTCGACTGCAAACCTACCTCTGGGATGCATCAGCCCTTACGGACTTGCGAGTTGATCAATCAGACTGATGCAGGGATGTCACCAAACGAACCGGCTTGCGCGCAGGCTGATCACTCCTCCTTTCTCCGAGATCGCCAGAGCCTGAGGATATGCTTCGAAATCTAACGAGAGAGCGCCGAAGAGAGTTGTTGTCGTCAGGCGTAGATTCGGGGATAGGGCTGGGCTTGAGAAATAACTCGCACACCGCTGAGATTGTACTTATTCTCAGGCCGACCATTCCTCCCCCTGAAGAGCGATGTACTTATATATTGGTATTCCGCAAAGTGTCAATAGATGTTAGAGGAAACCGATGGCGCGAGATACCTGATAATCTTTGGTAACGTGTGGCAGAACTCGATAGGTGATTCGATCTTGCTCACGCCTCTACGTACTTAGCTCGTCAGGTGTGGGAGGAGCTTTTTGTGTTTATCTTACGTTCCTGTTACACTGTCATCCTCCTCTAACTCTAACCATCAAGGCAATGAGTCAACGCTATGCAAGAACCGTCTTCATCAGCCTTTAAGGACCCGTTAGAATTGTTCATGCTCGGTTGCTTGGCCGTCATCGCCGTCGGGTGCGCCACGACTCACCCCTCTACCTCCATTCACGAGTCCGCTCTCGGCAGCGTGTTTCTTGAACAGGTCTCGAACAAGTCTTTCCAGGCCGCGCACCCCATCAAGCTATCGGAGACGACCGTCGCGGATGTCTTGCGCGGGGTTCACACGAAAGAAAAAACCGGACTCGTGCTGCTGCTCGGCAAGGCCTTGAAATCTACGAGCTTAAACGATATTCGCACATTCTCCGAGGATGACATTGCGTACCTCGCGCCTCACATTACGACCGCCCTTGCACAAGCGACGCCCGATCAGCGGGTGGGCTTTCAGGTGTATTCCACACCGGCAATTTCCCAACAACCAAAAGGCGCCAAAAACAGAGATACCACGTCAGGCTATCTCTTCGCAGACGGCCTGTCTCTGCATTTCACACTGACTCAATACCGATACCGCCCGGGGAAAAAGCCTACCGGCATCCAGAAAGAACCGCGTCCTCTTCCGGATACGGACGGCTTACGCGACCGAGAAGTGACCTTCCTCCCGGAGGCTGCCGTGCGGTCTGACATGTATGATCGGTCAAGTTGGATTGGAAAATCTGAAGATCGTTCGATTGCGATCGATTACCAACTGTTGACGAAGGTCCTGGCCGCGCCCCCACCTCGACCAGCTTCAACGGCGCAACAGTATCCTGCAGCTTCGCCCGCCGCAGCACCGTCCCAATCGAGCCCTGTTCAATCGTCACCTGCTGGGAAAAGTGACGCTGACATACAGGCATTCAAGGAAGAACTCAAGGCTCTTCAAAAGAAGGTCGATGAGCAAAGCGCCGAACTCCAACGACTGAAGGGCGACCAGTCTAAGAAAACACCGAACCCCTAGCTACTGAGTAGCCGGCAAAGCATCACACATCTCCTCTAACTGAGGAGGATGCTCGACGTTGGTCGGCAGGGACCGCTCTTCTGCCTCAATCGCCCCAACCCCTCCCTCTCCCGAATCGCCTTCCGACGGCATGGCTCCATCGATCGGGAGGTACGGCTGTTCCCCCTCGCCAAGCTCTTTGAACTCTCGTAGCGGAGGCAGTTGCGAGAGGTCGCTCAGTCCGAAATGTTCCAGAAAGAACTTGGTGGTCCCATACATGATCGGGCGCCCAGGAACTTCCTTACGCCCGACGATCCGGACCAGCTTCCGTTCCAGCAGGGTGCGCAACACACCGGACGTTTCCACACCGCGAATTTCTTCGATTTCCGAGCGAACGAGCGGTTGTTTGTAGGCAATAATCGCCAAAGACTCCAGCGCGGACCTGGAGAGCTTCGCGGCGGTCTTGGTCTTGTCCAGCCGCTTGATCCAGGATGCATATTCCTGCTTGGTCACGATGCGATAACCACCCGCGATTTCGGCCAGGCGCACACCACGGCCTTCTTGCTCCAGGGCTTGACCAAGACTCCGCAACGCCTCTTCCACTTCAACCTTGGTCGCGCTGTCGATCGCCGACGCAAGCCGAACGATCGACACCGGTTCCGGGGAAACAAAGAGGAGCGACTCGAGAATCGCCTGAAGCTCAACCACACTCTGCGCGCGATCAAGCGCAACGGTTCCCTCGTCGGAACATCCATTGCTCACTGCAATACTCAATGTGTCGATCTCGGCCATCTGTTGAGCCACGCCTGCCTCTTCTGACGTCATATCCCCTTCCATTCTTCCTCGACGGTTTTAAGCTCCTCAGGATCCGGCACCAGAGAAAATGTCCGTGACACCAGAATCGGTCCGAATGTCTCGGCTTGGAATACACGCGCAACCTGAAGCCGCATCAATTCAAGCAAGGCCAAAAACGTGACGACGATCATCACCCGATGGATCGGCCCTTCGAACAGCGCCGCGAACGAGACCGAGTCCTTCCCTTCGAGTGTTTCTAGAATGAGATTCATCCGCTCACGAACCGTGAGATTGTCGGGAACGATTTCAAGCAATCGGCTGCTCGGATTTCGATCGAGCACTTCTTGAAGCGCATCAACCAGATCGAATAGGGAGACGTTCTCCAACGGAAGATCCTCTTCGATCTGCTCGACCGCCGGAGCCTCCTCCCGCCAAAAGATCTCGCGCCACATCCTTTCCTGACCGTCGAGGTGATACGCCGCCTCCTTATAGGCCTTATACTCCAGCAAGCGCCGGACAAGCTCTTCCCGAGGATCCGGTCCTTCCTCCTCGTCTTCTGCCCGCTCATCTGCGGGCAACAACATTCTTGATTTGATCTGCAATAACGTCGCCGCCATGACTAAGAAATCCCCTGCCACATTGAGGTTGAGTTCCTCCATGGCCTCCAGATACTCCAAGTATTGCTGCGCAATCATGGCCACCGGAATATCGTAGATGTTGATTTCATTCTTCTTGATGAGATGGAGCAGGAGGTCAAGCGGCCCTTCGAAATTCTCGATGCGAACCTGGTACGGCAGCTCCGTCTGTTCGCAGTTCTCTGATTGAGCGTCCACAGTGGGTGTTTATATCAATTTGTAGAGGGGCGAGCAAGTCTGAATCTATATATTGGGGATGGCCAGCCTTCATTCATTTGAGTTTGATGAGATACGCGATCAGCAGCGCCGCCGGCACGAGAAAAACCAAGGTGAGGACATATTGTCCCTCTCGACTTGGGAAGAAGTCGTCCGATGGCTGGGAGACGGGGCGCTTCGTTTGAACCAATAATGGCCGCCGGTCGAAGCGCGCTTTGTCCAGGTCGTCAGGCAGCTTAAATTCAGCATTGGAAAAATCGGCCGGCCCAAGAAACTGAGCGCCGGCGAACAGCGCCTTGCTCTCAAACACCGTAAATCCAAAGAAGGTCTCACGGCTGAAGATCGCCTCGCCGAAATCGACTTGACTCTTGAAGCGACTGCCGGAAAATCCTGTTCCTTGGCCAAATCTCGACCGCTCGAACGTTGCCGGTTGCTCGAATGTCACTTCAAGAAACTCCGCGATGCCGTCGAAGAGAGCACTCGTACAATCCAGCTGACCCTGAAACGTCGATTGATGGAATCTGGTGCTGGGTCCGAACTTCGTTTCCCTGCAGATCACTTCCTCGATGAAGCGCCCCCGAACGAAATGGGCTTCCTTTTCAAAAACGGCGCCGGCAAGGTCGACCTTCTCCTGGAAAACCGATTGCGAAAGATCCACTCCCTCTCGGAAACGAGATCCCTGAAAGTCCACCGGCCCTTCAAACCGAAGAACGCCCTCGGGAGACCGATGTCGTAGCACTCCCCGCACATCGGAATCTCTGATCGACAATGCCGCCCGCACAAACCGTTGTTCGTCCTCAATCCCATTCAGACCCTCAGCCGCTTCGACGGCGAGGCGGTCGAAGGCAAGATCTCCGCGGATTATGACTCCGACCAGATCGATTCGACGTTTTTTCGCGATCGCATCGATCACCGCGTCACCGGCCACTGCATACGCTTCACGTTCGCCTGATGAACACGTAGGGGGAAGATGAACGACCAGCCCTGCCTCTTGGCCGTTTGCCGGGTGCGCCACCGAACAGGTCGCGCCGGCTCCATTTGGACCCGTGGCGATCAAAGCACCGACTGCCAAAGCGATGGACCAACAGCGTCTCACGCGCATCAGAATTCGAAATTTCACGAGGATTGTGGAATCAGCTCTTGGATTGTGAACGTCTGTCGCGGAGAGAGCAACGGACCGTTTCTGAATTGATCAGTCACCCGCCGGTGGACAGCCTCAGCTCCAACGGCGGGTCAGCGGAAACAACGAGCGAGCTCATTCTCATCATTTTCGCTCTTGGGAGTAGGTGAGCCGGCTCGAATGGGATACCCCCCTACTCCTCGCAATGACAAGCGTGAGGCAACGGAATGGAATCAGTTGTTTCGGTACTCATCGTCCAGCAGGTCTTCCGACTTCCCGATCAAGTCGTCCCCATCTTCATCGGCGTCAAGATCTAATTCCTCCTGAACCTCGTCCTCATCGATCTCGTCTTCCATTTCCAATTCATCACCCATCGTCTCACCTTCATCGAGATCGACATCCTCAGGCTCTGCCGCTAAAACCGGCTTGGTCGGCACCGGTTTTCGCGGAGCGACATCCTCATCCCGGGATACCACCTGTTTAACGGGCGCGCTCGTTCGACGAGCCGAGGGAGCCGCCTTCTTCCCGGTCGATTTCCCAGCCGGTTTAGCCGATTTCTTGACGGACTTTTTCTTTGCGACCGGCTTGGACTTCTTCACGGCGACACGCTTCTTGACCGTTTTCTTGACTGCTTGTTTCTTCGCCGGCAATGCGGCTTTTTTCTTGCTTGACGCCTTTTTCGTGACGGCTTTTTTCTTCTTGTTCGCCATTCCGGTTCCTCCTCTTCGTTTCAGCGCGGCGCGACGGCCTCCATCTAGCATGAACGAACGGCCTCTTGCAACCACTTCGACTCAACTTTTTGATCGGCTGGACATGTTCGCATTCCTTCGTATTGATTAGTATCTCGGTTCTTCAACAAACACGGCTGGTTGTATTGCAGAGACCGGCTGAGACATTCCGATTTCTCGGCTCCGCGCCATGCTAAGATGGCAACACGAAGACGGCCGGAATCCTTCATCGAGTTTTTGTTTCTTATGATCGTAACGTGTTCTATTATCGAATGGTGACTTCATGAGCCGGATGCCCATCATCCTCCTTGCCGTCTTGGCCGGAATCAGCTCAAGCAGCCTGGCTTTGGATGCGTCCCTGCCGACACGGATCGTGATGGAGGACGGCTCGCCCTACTATGTCCCCATCGCGCCGACGATCGTGAGCAACACCCCTATTCTATGGGACAATCCGACACCGACGCATCACACGGTCACCCACAGCGGCTGCGTAGAGGAAGAGGGTTCGTGCCTATTCGATTCCGGAGCGGTGTCTCCCGGATCGTCGTTCAGCGTACCCGGCCTGCTGGCCGGTCGTTACACCTACTACTGTCGGATCCATCCCATCATGCGAGGCCGGCTGGTCGTCACCGATAGTGCTTCATCTCCTTCTCGGCTATAAGTAGGGGCGCAGGGCCATCTCTTGCAGGACCGGCGATGGCTCCTGTAGTCTGCTGCACGCTGATCCCGAAAGTCCCCATCACCATGAAACCGGCTGCCGCTATCCACGAACCATCTGATCTCACGGGTGAGACCCTCGGCCTGTTGGCCTGGCACATTCCCGATCTTGTGGCTTATCAATACAGCTCGGACGAATGGTGGTTGGCCCCGCTCGACGACAACCTTCCGCTCGTCCGACTGAATCGGACCGGCTTGGATCTGCTTAAAGCCATGACCGGCCACAGAACCGTCGGCACGCTCGTCGAACAATACGGGGCGAAGATCTGCGGACCGGATGGGCAACCCGGCGAGTGGCACCTCGCGCGATGGGCGACTCCCAACTACTCGCTCTGTTATTACGGAACCGAGCCGCCCGGTGGTCACCGGCATCAGGCCAAATGGGATATCCTGCTCCAGCAGGTCCGCGAAGGCTGGTCCGGGCGGGAAGAATTTGAGGGAGAAGAACATCTGGAAACATTCCACGTACATGAATTGGCGGAGAGCGAAGGAGATGACCGTCATTTTGACCTCATTGAAACCACGGTCTCTCACCTCTTCCGTGAACCGAGCGAAGCCTTGTCCGGTTTGACCTATGGACGGCTCCTCATGCGGCAACTACGCCGGCTCGGCTGGTTCAACCCCAAACCAAGAGTGTTGCTGGAAATCGGGGGAGGCCTCGGCTACGTCGCGCAGGAACTGGGCAAGGACCTCCTCCCCTTTGAAAAACAGGGAATCACCTACCTGTCGCTCGACATCACCCAACCGTTTCTGAAACTTCAAGTCTCTCGAGCGCACGCCGGTGGTTGGAAGGTCACCGGCGCCAGGGCGAACGCCGAATCGCTCCCGTTGGCCGATCATTCCATCGATCTGGTCATCGACAACGAAAACATGGCGGACATGACGCCGGTGCAACTGAACAGAAACGAAGTGACGTCCGGAATCGGAACCACGCCACAACATCAAGAAGCACTGGATTGGATCAGACGACTCCGCTTGCCGATCGAGACTGACCTCCCGGAATCCGTCATTTTTAACCTAGGGCCGATCCGTTTTGTCGCCGAGTTATGGCGGGTCCTCAAGCCGGGCGGTCGGGCGTTTCTGACCGAGTTCGGCATCGACCAAGGATGGCCGGCGCCAGTGAAGTTGCCTGGGCATACCGAATACGAAGTGCAGTACAGTCACCTTCGCCAAGCCGTCCGCTGGCTCGGCTTTCAAGAGCGGTATCTGTCCCTCCCTCAGTTCCTCGGCCTCAAGCCGGACACGAAAGTCCTCTGCACCGGCGCCACCTACACGATCCAGCGGTTCTGCCAAGCCATCAACAAGCCCTTCGCCGTGCGCGCCTATACGGAGAAGGAATTACAGCAGGCGTTAGGCGAGATGCTCCCCAAATTGCAGGGCCTCCACTATCACGACCTCGCTGATCCTGCTTGGTTCGGCCTTCAGGACTTCAAAGTGCTATTACTGGAAAAACCCGGCGGGGCGCCAAAAGCGCACTTCACAGAGAACCAGGGCTATCGGTGGTATTCGCAGAAGTAGCGTAGGTTATTGGGCAAGACCCAATTTTGCTTTCCACTCTCTGACATACGCCCAATCGACCTGAAGTTCATCTTGACGAAGTCTGATTTTTTCAAGATCAGCCTGATCTTGGAGCCGACCAGCCAGTGTTTTGAGTAAGATCAAATCTTCTATTGTCAGAATCGACACCGGCAAATCATCCAGCATAATCTGGCGGCGACGCACCAGTGCAGTCCGAAGGTACTCCGAGTCAGCCAGAAGCAGGTCGATCACGACTTCTTGGTTTTTCAGCACTCCCACACATCGCCAAATCGAAATGTCATGAAAGACCATAGCAGAAGGATGCACGATGGTTGAATCAAAGAAGGAAGAGAGCAACGACTGCAGTCGATCTCGAGAAGGTTGCTTCAACAACAGCAGGATATCGATATCAGTCGTCGCACGTGGCTCGACCAACGCACTGTAGGCCCACCCTCCGGCCAGCGCATACTGAATACCGCATCGATTGAAGTCCGTGATGAGGGTGGAGAGGGTTTGAGCTAAGAATGATTCTGCTGCCATGCCTGCTCTTTTGTACGGCGAATCTCGCGCATCACTTGTACCATGGCATCGCCCTGGGGATCACTTTGTTGCAACACCGATCGGCGCAAGGCTAAGCCTAGCTCCGTCAACTCAATGGCACGGCGCAGGTTATCGGCGAGCCGGGCGTCTTCTGCATTGTCTTTTGGTCCTCGCATTGCGCGCATCCTTTCAAAAGCGATCTGCACAAAGTGTACAAGACTCCCTGAGCCGGAGCAACTTGAGCCCATTTCTTGCCACGGTAAATAGTCCGGGCCGTACCCCACAAGCACAGGGAACGCAGGATGATCGATTGCCTGGACTATCTTGATCGCCGTTGAAAAGATGCGCGGGCGGCGGCATACCGGCTTGGCTTTCACGCCGTTTCCATGCAAGAAATTCTTGCACGCGGCAGAAATCAGGACAAGAGAACGTTGACTGTGAAGTCTGTAATCAGCACAATCGTGCAAAACTCAGATCCTAACTTGGTGGCAGGCGCCCTTCTTCCAGACGCCTGACACCGTGTCGTCGCCAGGATTTCAGGCAAGATGAGACCCGAGTCTGTTGTTCAGAACATGATCGATGCGCAAGGGACAGCGATCAATGCCCTTGCACCGATACTGACGCCGCACGGGCGTGTGCTGTTGGCGACCGACGAGACCGGCGCCTCCTCGCTTACGCCTGATCTTTCACACCGGCTGCAACAGTCCTTTTCACGCGGCAGCGGGCACGGATTACTGCAGATCGGCGCAGGAGAAGTCGGCATCGCAATGCCGGCGGTATTCGGCTACTGGCGTGAGTTCGGCGCCCGTTATGTCGCGGCAGTCTGCGCGCTGTCGAGCGCTGCAGCCAATCCTGAGTCCGACGCATCCACCGCCGATCCGGCGATTCCACCACCACCTGCCGAGGAACTGGAAGCCCTCGCCGCCGCTGCGCCGCCGATGACCGGCGCGGAGTATCTGACCGCGTCTGTGCTGCGCTCGTTATGGCACGAGATGGCGGCCGCATGGCAGGCTGAATTCATCGAGTCCGGCCTGACGATCCGGAATTTTCTCAAAGCGAAACACCCCTCCTGGAATCTGGTCGGACGGGTGCATTTCAATCTCGCCGAAAACAGAAAAGACACTGACGCGCCATTTGCGTTTCTGGCGACATACACCACGCGATTATCGGCACAGGCCAAGGCCCAGCATGTGCCGCTAGGGCAGGCGCTGCGCGAGTACGCCGGCGCCGCCAACAAGGAGCGGCTGCTGTCGCTGTTATTGCCGGTGCAGCGGGCGGCGCAGCAATGTCCCTGGCTCAAAACGATGGTGACAGAGGGCGAAATTTTTCACCCGCTGCGCTGGACACCGGCAGAGGCGCTTCAGCTTCTCTCCGACGTCCCGCATCTCGAAGCCGCCGGCGTGGTGCTGCGCGTGCCCGGCGCCTGGAAGGCAGGCCGCCCGCCGCGTCCCAAAGTAAACGCTACCGTGGGCAGCACAACACCGGGCGTATTGGGCAACGATGCGTTGCTTGATTTCAAGATGGGAGTGACGCTTGATGGCGAGCCGTTGACCGAAGATGAAATTTCCACATTACTCTCCGGCTCGGACAGCCTTGCGCTGGTGCGCGGTCGCTGGGTCGAAGTTGATCGAGAAAAACTTAGCGGCATGCTGGCTCGCTTTCGGCAAGCCGAAAACACAGCGGCACAAGGCGGCTTCACGTTTGCCGAGGCGATGCGCATGCTGGCCGGCGCGAATGTCGAACCAGACGATGCGCTTAGCGCCGATCCCGACTGGTCGAGCATTGTGGCGGGGCCATGGTTGGCCGAAACACTTGCCGGCCTGCGCAGCCCGGAGGGACTGGCGCGCATCGAGCCGGGCAACGCACTGAATGCTGAGCTTCGCCCCTATCAGAAGGCGGGGGTACGCTGGCTGTATTTTCTGCACCGTCTGGGATTGGGTGCTTGTCTTGCAGACGACATGGGCTTGGGCAAGACCATGCAGGTGCTGGCTCTGCTGCTGGTGTTGCGCGGGCAACGTCAACCCGGCATACAACCGCAAATGAGCATACTGGTCGCGCCGGCATCGCTGCTGGCAAACTGGGCCGATGAAATCACACGCTTTGCGCCGACATTGAACGCACGGGTGGTGCATCCTTCGGCGATGTCGGCAGTCGAATTGAACGCGATCTCTCCGCAACAACTCGTCGACGTGGATGTGGTCATCACCAGTTACGGCTCGCTGTTGCGCCTGCCCTGCATGACCGACACCCGCTGGCATCTAGCGATTCTGGACGAAGCGCAAGCGATCAAGAACCCCGATGCGAAACAGACACGCGCCGTCAAAAAACTCAATGCCATGACGCGCATCGCGCTGACGGGCACTCCCGTCGAAAATCGGCTCACAGATATGTGGTCGATTTTCGATTTCATCAACCCCGGCCTGCTCGGCTCGAGCAAGGAGTTCGCCACATTCACCAAGCGCTTAGCCGAGCGCCCCCATCACCCCTACGCGCCGCTCCGTGAACTGACACGCCCGTACATCTTGCGACGGTTGAAGACCGACAAGTCGGTCATCGCCGATCTTCCCGACAAGACCGAATTAAAGGCGTTCTGCCGTTTGAGCCGGAAGCAGGCGGCGCTCTACCAGCAAGCGGTGCAGGAACTCGCCGCACAATTACAAAACGCCGAAGGCATCACGCGCAGAGGTGCAATCCTGGCGTTCCTGATGCGCTTCAAGCAAATCTGTAATCATCCGTCGCAGTGGTTGGGCGACGGCGCTTGGCATGAGGCCGATAGCGGAAAATTTGCGCGGCTGCGAGAGATTGCCGAAGTCATTGCCGCTCGGCAGGAGAAAGTTCTGGTGTTCACGCAGTTTCGTGAGATCACTGAGCCGGTCGCCAGTTTTTTAGGATCGGTGTTCGGGCGTCCCGGTTTGGTGCTGCACGGAGGAACGCCGGTCAAGAATCGCCGGCAACTGGTGCGGCAGTTTCAGGAAGACGAGCGGGTTCCGTTCTTTGTGCTCTCGCTCAAGGCGGGCGGCGCGGGGCTGAATCTGACCGCCGCGACACACGTCGTCCACTTCGACCGCTGGTGGAACCCCGCAGTGGAAAATCAGGCCACTGACCGCGCGTTTCGCATCGGCCAGAGCAAACACGTGATGGCGCATAAATTTGTGTGCAGCGGCACAATGGAAGAGAAAATAGACGCGCTGATCGAGTCCAAGCAACAACTGTCGAACGATGTATTGAAAGGCGGCGCCGACATGCTGCTCACGGAAATGAAGGACGACGAACTGCTCCAGCTCGTCGCGCTTGATGTTCACGCTGCGTTGCGGGAGGAATAAACGATATGTTCTATGAGTGGAAACCTTACGTGTCCGTCGCCGAGCGCAAACGCAACGCTGAACGCGAGCTTGCCAAATCGCAGAAAAAAGGCGCGACCATGACACCCGTCGTCATCGCCGGTCGTGCCATCGCCACAACGTTCTGGGGCAAGGCCTGGTGCCAAAACATCGAACGCTATAACGATTACGCCAACCGCTTGCCACGCGGGCGCAGTTATGTGCGTAACCGCGCGGTGCTTGATCTGCACATTGCCGACGGCGTGGTCAAGGCGCTGGTCATGGGATCACGGCGTTACCAGGTCGAAGTCAAGGTCACGGCTGTGCCGCAGGCGCATTGGAACGCCGTCTGCAAGGATTGTTCGGGCGCAATCGATTCACTCATCGAACTGTTGCAGGGGCGCTTCTCCAAACACGTCATGGAGCGTATCTGCCGGCCGGGCGCCGGCCTGTTTCCCATCCCCAAAGACATCAACTTCGCCTGCTCCTGCCCGGACTGGGCATCCATGTGTAAACACGTCGCGGCGGTACTCTACGGCATCGGCGCGCGTCTCGACGAACAACCGCAACTGCTGTTCATGCTCCGCAACGTGGACGAAAAGGACCTCATCGCCAAAGCAGGGAAAGGCTTACCCCTGTCGAGTCAGTCGCCCAAAACGGGCAGGGTACTTAAAGACACGGAACTGGCCGATGTCTTCGGTATCGAGATGGCAGGAATCACCGAACCCCTGACGAAGAAAAAGACGTCGCGCAAGATCAGGCAAAAGTCTACGACTAAATCCGCGAAAAAGAACGCCCCCAAGGCGCGTAACCCGAGAGTCAAGGCTTGATATACGCATTCAGCCCGATCGTGAGTTGATGATCTTGATGGCGATCTCGCTGCTTGCGAGGCACGGGAAAAGACGGCTTGTGGTGCTGTTGAGGCCGGCGCCCGTGAAGCTACCCGGACACACAGAGTATGAGGTTCAATACAGTCATCTACGGCAAGCGGTCCGCTGGCTCGGGTTTCAGGAACGGTATCTTCCTCTTCCGAAATTTCCAGGGCTCAAGCCGGACACAAAAGTTCTCTGCACCGGCGCCACCTACACGATCCAGCGGTTCTGCCAAACCATCAACAAGCCCTTCGCCGTGCGCGCCTATACGGAGAAGGAATTACAGCAGGCGTTAGGCGAGATGCTCCCCAAATTGCAGGGCCTTCACTATCACGACCTTGCCGATCCAGCCTGGTTCGGCCTGCAAGATTTCAAAGTGCTCTTGCTGGAAAAACCAGGCAGGGCGCCAAAAGCGCACTTCACAGAGAAACAGGGCTATCGGTGGTATTCGCAGAAATAAAACGAGATTCATAAAACATGAGGCGTAAATTTCGTAGCACTGCTTAAGTCGCGTCAGTACGAATCGATTCCCTACGTGACAGCTTTGGACCGCCGCACCTCTTTCATCACGCGGGTTCCGATCTGATCCTCAGCCACATCAAGATCCTAGCGGCTCTGCAAGTGAAGCCAATACTGTGGGCTCTGGCCGAGATAGCGGCCCAACCGTAATGCCAGCTCTGCTGTCATAGGGCGCTGCCCACGCACCACATGGCTAATACGCATAGCAGGAAGACCAAGCTCCTGCGCCAGCCGGTACTGCGACACTTCCAGCTCATCTAGAACTTCCTTCAGATACGCACCCGGATGAATCGGTGCAATACGAGACTTCGACATAGCCCCCTCCTCATTGATGCGAATGCTATACGCTCCCTTGCGATCCCCCTTGAGCACTTCGAGTCGATTCGAAGGAGGCAACCGAAGATCTTCCAGCCTCGCAGCCGCATCAATCGCATTGAGCTTCATGAACGCCCGCTGCTGAATCTGACAACAGTCTGACGAGGGAGAATCTGACTACGTGAGCACCAGCGGGGGAAACAGCCCACTTCCCTTCCGTGAAGAAGCACTCCCCACTACAAGAGTCGAACAAACTCTTCCACGGTGAGACCAGCCTGGCGAATAATTGCACGGAGCGTCCCGCGGTCGAGTTCTTTGTGATCCGGCACAACCACCTGCCCAAAGGGGTGCGCCCGCCGAAGAATTACATGACTTCCTTCCTGCCTCCGCACCACAAACCCCACCCGCTCAAGCGCCGCCATACACGCTCGTCCCGAGAGGTTCGGCAACTTGCTCATACGGCCATCAGCACCGCATCAAACCGGTCTTCCGGTACAGCGAGATGGTCCTCTTCCAATGCGGCCACGTAACCCCGAATGGCCTCGCGGATGTTGGTCACGGCCTCTTCCTTGGTTTTCCCCTGGCTCACACAACCCGGCAGACTCGGACATTCAGCCACCCAATAGCCATCCTCTCCTCGATAGATCATGACCTGCCGCATGATTCACCTCCAAGCCCCTTGCAGGACACACGACTCGTACTGACCGCGCCTATTGTAGACTGTTACCGTATCATTGTCAGCACAACGCAAGATCTGTCCTTGAGGATCACCTGCAATAGGTTTTCATGAGACCTGCTGGTGCAGCACCATCACGATTTGATGTAGCCAGATGGCGGTGCCGGGCGATCCACCCGCTTCCAGCCCTTGCGCTCGATACAGACCTGCCAGGGATCGAGCTGGCCATTTCTGTATGACGTACTGGCCGGCGACTGCAACTCCCTATCGCAGGCCTGCTGATCCTCCATCAACGTGCGCTTGCTCCCCGCGTTTTGGAACTCCATCGGTTCCCCGCAACCAGCGATACCAATCAGCGCACAGACAACCGCGATGGTCTTCCATGGCACAACCATCAGACAATTCACTCGCATGGTGCTATTACGTTCTCCTCTGCTCCATGTTCCTACTCCAAAAGAAAAGGGCGCCCGCCCCTCTTACAGCCGCGCGCCCTCTGATCTATCCCTCGACTCGTTTGAGCCTTATGGCGTCTTCTCTTCCAGCAGCCGGTCGATCACCTGACTGAAGGCCGCGGCCGGTTGCGCGCCTTTCATGCCCGTGGCCACGATTGTGCCGTCTGGTTTCGTCTTTCCAATGAAAAAGCCCGGAGTACCGTTGACCCCAGCCGCAGAGCCGGCAGCCAGATCAGCATCCACGGCCTTCCCGAATTTCCCGCTCTCCAGGCAGCTATTAAAGGACACCGCGTCGAGCTTGATATCCGTGGCCATGGTTCTGAGATCGCTTAGCTTCAACGCCCCCTGATGACCGAATAACGTGTCGTGAAATTCCCAAAACTTTCCCTGGTCTCCCGCGCAATGAGCCGCCTCGGCCGCCTTTTTAGCGTCTGGATGAATCTTCTCCAGCGGAAAATCTCGGAAGACATACCGCACCTTGCCCGTATCAATGTACGCGGCCTTGAGTTCTTGAAACGTGGAGGAGAAGTGCCTTCGGCAGAAGGGGCATTCATAGTCGGAGAACTCCACGATCGTCACCGGTGCATCCCCGCTCCCGAGTGAGGGTCCGTCTCCCACCGTCAATGTCACAGGCCCCCGATCCGCCTGCGCCACCCGCTGCGCCAGGAACTGCTGAATCTCCGACAACTGCTTCTTCATCGTTTCCAGATCCGTCTTGACCATATCGAGTTCCTGGCGCAGCACGCCAGGATCGTTCGACCCGATCTCGGCCAAGCCGGCCGTAGCGAACAGAAGCGCTCCGAGGGAGAACACCGCTATCACCATGCTGAACTTCCTGCGTGCTGTCATGATACCTCGTGGTGCTAGAACGTACGATAACACGGGGCGGCTCTATGGCCGCCCCGTCGGATACGGACTCGCCTGCGGGAGCCAGCCATACGGTTGGCTCCCGCAGCCTTCGCTCGGCCTTGGTACCCCCTAGCGTCTCCTCTCAGGACGCACGGTTAGTACACAACGACGTCCGCATGGACAATCACATAAATATTGCCAGCTGCGTCTTTGGGAACGTTGTTGATGGTGTAGCTGTTGGTCGTGAATTCGTGGCCATATTGGCCTGGTGCCAGCGTATACACGGGATTACCGTTGTTGTCAGTTCGAAATATGGGAAGCATCGTTGCCCCGGCATACACATGGGCCTTGTTCATAGCTGCGATAACCGGATTTAAGCTGAACGTAACCGTCACGTCGGTCCCATCAAAAGCCACAGTCACTGTGCCGACATTGGTCCCCTTGGTAATATCGCAATGCGCGGCGCCGGCATACACTGGCCAGGTTTTCTGGAAAGTTGGCCCGAGCGGCCCCATGGTCCAGCCCCATCTGACCTCGCCACTCACATTTAGGCCGGTGTTCTCAAAGCACGTTGTGTCGTCCGCATCTTTGAGGTTTGATCCCTCACCGAACGCGAAGGCCGTCTCATTCGTGCCCACACTTGGCTCTTTGTAGCACCAAGAAATGTGACTCACTGCGCGAGGCTTATCCTTAGAAAGAGGCGCATAGAGACCGGTATCACCGGTGGCTGCCCCCCTGGCATACGTATCACCTGCCCGGGGTTCGTTCACTGCGCTGTCATAAGAAAAGTCATGTCCACCGGTTCCCCCTTTCACGAATACTCCCTCCATGGGGAAGCTTGAGCTCCAATCGATCGTGTTGTTGGCAAGGGTTGACAGAGTGATCGTGCCGTACGGAAGAATCCATTCGCTGGGATCTAAAGAGCAATTCTGCACCGTGCTGGCATACTTGCCTGGATATTCGCATTTGAATTCCACGAGGTTCGGATGCTGATCCTGACAGGTCATGTTAGACTGTATGAGCACCGGCAAGACACCCTGCCCGCTCGGGGTGTTTCCTTGGGTATCGGAAGCCTTCTGCGCCATGGCTGGCTGCCAGCTTACGAGCGAGAGTCCCAAGATGGATGCGAATATAACCTTGGCCGCTATTTTCTTCATGTTTCATTCCTTTCTTGTAGGGAACAGTCTCCACGACTAACGGTCCTTACTCCTGCTTCCATCACGCTTGTTCTCACATGCCGGTCACCTCCTGTTCCGCTGAGTCTCCTTCTCAGCTCGGCTCCAACACGCCACGGAAATAAAAAAAGGCTGACGCCCCCGGGAGAGTCCCGGAGAGGTCAGCCTTCGTGCCGCCAGTTGGCCGCTGCCAACTACGTGTCGATCTGGCTCTACGCTATCTTAACGGCCGCGCTTGCACGACCGTCGCGTGCTGCCGCGGCTGCAATTCTTGATTCACTGTCATGCTTTGCACACCCCCTTGTGCGAAACGAATCGTCACCGTGCCCGTGTACCCCTGTTCGGACAAATTCCGTAGCGTCTGCTCCGCCCATTGCAACGTCGGCTTCGGCTCACCCATATCTTCACACCTCACTCATCGCCGCGCGGACATTCAGACCACCGATATCGCCTTTTCTATGCGAAAGGGAACGATCTCGCTCAACGGGATGACATTGTACCGAAGATACGGTAGCACCAAATGCTGATATGTGCTGACAGCGGAGGGGGGGGGTAGCAAGAATGGGTGGCGCGGGACTCTTCGTGGCCCGGCGGATCAAATCCATGCCGATAGGACGACACGAGATCGTTCATGAAATGATCCAACTCGTCCTTGAAGAACACTGGGATCATCAACCTTCAGTACCCGGTTAAGCCTACGCCACTTGTACGTAGGGCAGATCGTACGTAGGTATGTCTCTCAAGTCAAGTGAGAGCTCTCCTCCGCATTGAAGTCGCGGAAGTCGCGCATTTGTCACATGAGAGGAAAAACAATGGCTTATACGTTTAGTGCGACTAGCACCGAAACTTTCCAGATGACCATTATGGCCCTAGTCTTTTCAGGCAAGCCTAAGGCCACTCAGCCCTACTTTCTGTCGTGGGTGGCCAGGAAACACTCTGAAGACGGGACGCCGGTGGGGCCTTCGGCTGGAGAAGAGTCACATGAATGATGCAGATGGGTTCTTGACCACGAGAGACGCTGCCCAAGCGGATTCGTCACGTATCGCCACGCATCATAGAGGCCAGATCGATCAGCACACCTTCCCGCAAGCCTAAATCGCTGACCAGCACACTCTGTTGCCCCAACGTGTCTATGATCGCCCCGGCGGCGATGACTTCTTCGTGATTTTTCCAGGCCGAGGCTACGCGCTAGGCGATCTTTCTTTTTCGCATCGCCCTGTCGAGATCGAACGTCGCTTGGAGATTCATCCAAAGCTTGGCGGAAGTGCCGAGCACGCGCGCCAGGTCGAGGGCGGAGTCCGCCGTAATGTCGCGTTTCCCTTTGATCAGTTCGTTCAGGCGTGCCCTCGTCCAGCCAAGCTTCTGCGCCAGTGCCGCTTGGGTTAGCTTTCCAGGTAGGAGAAACTCTTCCAGCAGCATCTCTCCAGGGTGAAAGGGATTTTTGGGAAGTCTCATTGAGCGTTCCTCCACATATCTGGGGCCTCAGTGATAATCGATGGCCTGAACCTCGTAGGCGTTTGCATTTTGCCAACGGAAGACTACCCGCCATTGATCGTTGATCCTGATCGAGTGAAACCCTGCCCATTCGCCTTTCAGCACCTCTAGTCGATTTCCCGGAGGTACTCGAAGATCGCCAAGCTCAGAGGCATCGTGTACATAGAGCAGCTTTCGCCGCGCCACTCGCACCAAATCCGGCGGAAATTGCAACACGGCTTTGGACCGACGATTATCGAACAAATCTTCAGCCAGCCGATTGGAGAAGGATTCGATCACCGAGTCATGTTATCGAACCTCGATAACTTTCTGCAAGAGGGCTCGGAATGCTTCAAGACCGACTCACATGGATTCCTGCATTGCCCGCTCAATCAGCACCCCTTCCCTCAATCCCAAATCACTCACCAGACATTCCTCCTGCCCCAGCGTCTCCATGATCGTGCGAATGATGATGGCGCCGGCGGCGATGACTTCTTCGCGGTTGTTCTCCAAGCCGGGCAAACCGACTCGTTCGGCTTTCGTTCTCGTGAGCAGTGTGTGTTCCAACTCTCGAATCGCTTCGAGCCGTAGCCTGTAGTTGTGGATTCTGGCCGGTTCGTAGGTCTGGAGCTTCTGCGCCATGGCGGCGAGGCTGGTGATCGTCCCGGCTGTGCCGACGAACGTGGCCTGTCGATAGTCGCCCATGTCGGCTACCGCTGTTGTGGTTTCTCGTGTGACCCACTCGCGTGCCTGTCTCACCTCCTCATCGGTTGGTGGATCGTCGTGCAGCACTCGCTCGCAGAGGCGAACCACACCGATATCGATCGATCGTACGATCGGCTTCTGCCCACTCCGATTAAGGATGAACTCGGTGCTCCCGCCGCCGATGTCCAGTGCGAGGATGTCCGTCACGCCAGTCGGCAAGCCGGAACGAATCCCGAGCAGGGTCCGCCGCGCTTCTTCCTCGCCTGAAATGACCTCGATCTCAAACCCAGCTTCACGCTTGACCCGTTCAAGAAACTGCTCTCGATTCGCCGCATCGCGAACCGCACTCGTCGCCACGACGGCAGTCGCCTCAACGTGATAGTCGGTGATGACTTCCCGCCACTCTTGGAGACAGTGGATGACCCGGTCTATCGCAACCGAACTCAGTCGTTTGGTTTGGTCAACCCCCTCGCCCAATCGAAGGATGCGCCGATCGGATCGAAGTACTTTAAGTGGTTGTCCAGGGTTCAGATCGGCGATTAACACGCGACAGGTAAGGGTGCCGATATCGATGCCGGCGAATCGACGCGTACGGTGTGAGAGGTCGGTCATTGTTCGCTTCGAATCTGGTTCATTTCCGCTTCGAGCTTCTTGCGCGATTCTTTGAGCCCCTCGACCTGTTTGACGAGCCGCACGATCTCGGCATCGTAGACGACTCGCTCCGCCGTTTCCCCCCGTTCCTTCATGTCGACGGCCCGCTCGCCGATGTCCTTGTACAGATCGGACAGTTGCTGGTCGAGCTTTCGGATTTCCATCCGCATGCGGAGCAGTTCCGTCTCTTCCAACGCACGCCCTGCCGCATGGACGGTCCCCAGGCGCAGGGTCGCGATCCCGGCGCGCAAATCATCTTTCAACCGCTGTAGTAATCCCATAGGCGTCTAGCTTATCGAACCCAGATCCAGCTTTTTCTCCCACTTGCGGAGCATGGCATCGCGCAACCCCTGATGAGCCGGCTCGTTCAGCCCTGGATCAGATTGTAGCAACGAAAACGCTTCCTGCCTGGCCTGCTGCAACAGATCACCGTCCCGCACCAGATTCGCCACACGAAACTCCGGCATGCCCCACTGGCGTAAGCCGAAAAACTCCCCCGGCCCTCTGATCCGAAGATCCTCCTCAGCGATGACAAATCCGTCGTTCGACCGGACGAGGGCTTCCAGCCGTTCCCTTGCCGTGGAGACTGAGTCCTCCTTGCCCATCCCATGTCGTCCGAACTGGGACTTTCTTTGTGCCGGCCCCTGTGCCATCAAGAGACAATAGGACTGGTGATCGCTCCTCCCCACCCGCCCTCGCAATTGGTGCAACTGCGCAAGTCCGAATCGCTCGGCATGTTCGATCATGATAATCGTGGCGTTCGGCACGTCTACTCCGACTTCGATCACGGTGGTGGCGACCAGAAGCTGGATCGCTCCAGCCTTGAAGTCGGCCATCACCGCTTCTTTCTCTGCCGTCTTCATACGTCCATGCAGCAGGCCGACGCGGAACGCTGCGAATTCCCCGTTCTGCAACTGTTCGGCCCCCTGAATTGCGGCCTGGAGATCCGTCTTTTCCGATTCTTCCACGAGGGGATAGACCACATAGGCCTGCTTCTTCCTGCGGAGCTCATCACGGATGATCTGATAGGCTCTCCGCCGCTGTCCCTCCACAAACAGAAAGGTTCGCACCGGTTTTCGGCCGGGCGGCAAGACATCGATCACGGAGACATCAAGATCGCCGTAGACCGTCATCGCGAGCGTCCGAGGAATGGGAGTGGCGGTCAGCACCAGCACGTCCGGCTGATAGCCCTTGTCGATCAATGCCTTCCGCTGCATCACACCGAACTTGTGCTGTTCATCGACCACCGCCAAGCCGAGGCTCTTAAATTTCATATCGTGCTGAATCAGGGCGTGCGTGCCGATGGCTACCTGAATTTCACCGCTGGCCAACCGCTCGGCCTGGGTTCTCTTTGCCGAAGCCTTTTCGCCTCCACGGACGAGGGTCGCCTGCAGACCCAAGGCCTGAAGTGTCCCTGAGAGGTTTCGGTAATGTTGTTCGGCCAGAATCTCGGTCGGCGCCATCAGCGCCGCCTGATAGCCTGATCCACAAGCCATCACGATGGCATGAAGCGCAACCGCCGTTTTCCCAGACCCCACGTCGCCTTGCACCAGGCGATTCATGGGACGAGGCGACATCATATCCCGAAAGATTTCCCGAATGACCCGATCTTGCGCCGCCGTCAGACGAAACGGCAACAGGCGCCCAAGTTTCTCCAAGAGCGGCGCCCTCGGGTTGAACCGCAAGGTCTTCGGCTCGTCGTGGACCGCGCGATGCCGCGTGGCCAACGCCAACTGCAGGAGCAGGAGTTCTTCAAAGGCGAGCCGCCGATGCGCCGGTGTCGTTCCTCGATCGAGAAGGTGCAGGTCGGTGCCGGTCTTGGGGAAATGGATATTTTGCAACGCTTCCTGAATCGGAATCAGCCGTTGCCGCGCTCGAAGAGGAACGGGCAACAGGTCAAGAAACTCCAGGCTGTGGTCCATCAGGAGCTGTTTGACCAATACCCGCATCTGACGAGATGTCCATCCTTTGGTCTCATGATAGATGGGAACGATACGCCCGACATGGAGCGTCGCTTCACTGCCTTCGCCCAGAATTTCATATTGCGCCACGTCCATCTTCGGCACCATCCACCCGTGACGACCCGTCATCACGCGCCCGCTCATCATAACGCGAGTGCCGACGGGCAGCAGCTGCTCCAAATATGGTTGATTGAAAAAGACGACCTGCATCCGCCCGGATTGATCTTCGACGCCGAGTTCCAGCACGCGCAATCGTCGATGGCTTGTCCGTTTCGCCTCACACTTCCCGACCGTCCCACAGATCGACGCGAGCATCCCCGGCACGAGATTCCCGATCGGCGTCATCACAGACCGATCTTCATACCGCCAGGGTATCGTCCACAGCGCATCTTCCACCGTCGCAATGCGCAACCGTTGCAAGACATCGGTGCGCTTGGGTCCGACACCTTTGACGAACCGGGCTGGAAGATTCCAGAGATCCGCTCGACGGGCTCCCGTCTCGTCGGAGCCCGGAGAAGAATGTGGATCTGTCGAGCCGCCAGCCTGCGGCGCCGAGGCTTGAAGCGCCTTGATGAGCAACCCAGCCGCTTGCAATCGTCGGCGTTGCTCATCAAGCGGGAGCGCCGGATGAAAATCGATGAAGAGGTCCCGCAACGATATCAAACGGGCTTCGACGGCCTTGGGATAGGTCGCTTGGCGAAGCGCGGACAAGACCTGCGCCGAGACAAATGCGCTCAGATTCGTGACGGCCTTCACATGGGCGCACCCGTCTCGACTCGCGAACTCAATGGGTCGAGCGATGCGGTCCAGCCACTCCCGAAGCGGCGTGTGCGCACTCAATTCAGTGGGAGTCGGCATACGGAGAAGATCGTAACACAGCCTCTTGGAGCGCTCAACGAACCATAGGGCTCGTGTCTCAGTATCCGGCTGCCGGATTTGCTCGTTTGCTTGGTCACTTCTACTTACGATGCTACACTCGGCGCTAACTCGCATGTACCGCCGCAACATTACGCATATCTTGATACCGCTCGGACTGGGACTGGCTGTATTGATCAGTTACAACCTGTTCCTGAAAACGCCCGCGCCTCCATCACCCGCTCGACTCGCAGAAACCATCGAGCCTGTCGCGCCACCGCCGGCGCCGCCGCCGAACCGATCCACCGAAATCGAGCCGAAGCAGGCGCGCTCGCTCGACCAGAGCGTGATCCCACCCACTCCGCATGAGGCCCTGCTGGAAGAGATTCGCGATGAAATCGAGAAGCATAACCTTTCGCTGGCCGAGAAGAAGCTCAACGCGCTTCCTGCCGCAGTCTTGTCGAGCCGTGAAAGCCGGTCCTTCGTCGCGATTCTGTGGAACAACCTTGGCTTGCAACAGGAACGGCTCCACGGCACGCGAGCATCCCTCAACGCGTTCAAAAAGGCGACGGAATTGGACGACACGAACCCCGTCATCCTCATGAACCTCGCCCACACCTACTGGGAGCAGCGAGACCGCGCGCTCACTGCGGAGTTGCTTGCGAAGTTGATTCGGGTAGCCCCGGACGAGCCGTTTCCGCATGTCGCCATGGCCGACTTGTTACACGAGCAAGATGATCTGACAGGAGCGGAAAAGCATTTAGGTCAGGCGGCCGCTCGAGCCAGGCAAGATCCGGCCCTTCAGTCTTATGTGGCCGCCGTGACGGCCAAGGTTCATCGCACTCGGTCGGTTGAATCTCAAATGACCGCACGAAGCAGCGCCCATTTCGTGGTCAAGTTTGATGGTGAGGAAGACCAGGGTATTTGGGCTTCAGTGCTTGAAATTCTTGAGGAGGCCTATCGAGACATCGGACAGAAGTTCGGACATTTCCCCTCAAGACCCATCATGGTCGTCCTCCACACCAAGAATTCATTTCAAGAGGCGACGGGGAGCCCAGCTTGGGCCGACGGCCTCTACGACCCCTCGCTAGGACGCATTCAGATTCCCACCCAAGGCGCGACGACGGATATCAAGTGGCTCACCAGCGTGCTTCGCCACGAGTACGTCCACGCGCTCCTTCATGATCGCTTAGGAACAAGCGTCGGAGCCTTGCCGACCTGGCTGAACGAAGGCCTGGCCATGCAATGGGCCGGAGATACATGGTCGGATGTTGATCAAGCCATCCAAGGCGAGCGCAGCGTGATTCCTTTGAGCAATCTGGAGGGTTCTTGGAGTGCACTACCGGCCCGCACCTCGACCGTGGCCTATTGGTGGGCTAATTCAGCGACTCGCTACATGATCGAGCGCTGGGGATTGGCCCGCATCGACGAATTGCTGAATGCCTTCAAAACAACGTCATCTGTGGCCACCGCCTTTCAAAACACGCTGCTTATCTCTTACGAAGAGTTCCAACGCCAGTGGCTGGAGAGCTTTGAGGAACACCGCTCCTAGTTTCGCGTGACTCCCGTTCAATTTCTATGAAGATCGCTACAGATAACGATTAGATCGATTCCGCGGGAGCCTCCTCGTCCTGAGAGTGATCAGGCCAAGCCGGAAGTATAGAGGCGCGGTCACTGAACGACTCCGTTGCGCCTTCATCGGATTCTACCCGGGACAAGAGATCTTCCCAGAGAATTCTTTTTCCAGTGGGATCATACATGCGAATTCGGAAGTCAAAGGCATACGAACTGTCTGTGAAAATTCCAGCCGTCTCAGTCGGCCGCCCCGTGATCAGCTGCACCTTGGGAATTCGTGTATGCGCGGCTGTAAACTCGTCTTCCCAGATGGATAAACCGGTCGCGGCATCCAATGCGCGCAGCAGGAACACCGGCTGCTCGGCAGCCGATGGTACAGCCCGTGTCTTCATCACGGTTGCACGTCGAGGCGCGGTAGCTGAGACCTGTAGCCCCCCTCGCCTGTCCGGCTGCACAAGATTAAGCCGCCCCTCCCATTGAAACGACCCAGTATTCGCATCATAGACCCGCAGCATAAAATTAGACAGGTCGGTGGCGCCCAACCCTACTCCACCGGCGAAAATACGAGGGCCCTTCGTCGTTCCCCCACCCTCATTTTCTTTGACGGCTAGTTCATACACTTCGTCGGACAAGATGGCTCCTGACTCGGCGTCATAGATCTTCACCGCGATCACTGAGATAGACCCAATCTGGCAACCAAAACCGGCTGCCACAATCATCGTGCTTTCAGCGGTTGTTTCCCCCCATGCCGGGCTGCTGGAACAGGAGAGATAGGATCCGACGAGCAGAAACCAACACAGAATGCCCACGCACCCGTGCAGCAACCACATCCGTGTTCGATCTGTACCCTGAACTGGACTGAGCCGTCTCGGCAATAGAACCAAGGTGTGCAACATGTATCCTCCTCACAAGATGAGCGCATTCTGGAGGAGGGCACGTGGCCGGTAAATTCCTCGCTGTGGGAAGAATCCCCCTGAAAGAGGGGCCTCTGACTGAAAAAGAAGCTGTAGGTTTTAGTCGGGGGGCTTACTTCACCGGTTTGACTTCACCAAACCATCGATATCGATGACGGGCGATGGTCCGGTAGCTCCGTTCCGCCAGCTGCCTTGCAAACGGCAACCGCAGCGCCCATAGCACAATCTTCCCTTCGCGGAAGTTTGAGAAGACCGGTAGAAAGGCTTCGAGACCGCGCAGCACTTCTCCCGAAGGTCTGATCAAAAGCGCAGCGTCAGAGTGGCCAAGACGATAGTCATGTCCCAAGACCTTCATGCCTTCTTCGATTTGATGCACCACGAACCGAATATTGATAGCTTGTCCGACTTCCATCTGTTCGAGCTTCGATTTGATGGCGACACAAAGCCAGCACTCCGCGTCATAGACCAATCGGCAAGGCTCCACATCCAATCGGCTCTGTGTCTGCCGGTCGTTTTTCACGATGCCGATACGCTGACACTCCGTCGTTTCCGGCCGCAAGCCGACCGTTGCCGACGTTTCTTTTGTCAGGCTATAGTTCCGGAATGAACCGCTCGGCTCTGCTGGCTTCGTTACTTGGCATATTCGTCATCGAGGTCGGCGTACTTGTCAGCGTGAACAGCGCCTCCACGATGCCGAGTTCTCCATGGAGGATCGGCCTTTTCGTCCTCCTGCCTCTTGGGCTTGCGGCCTTGATCTGGCTTCGGTTCCGGTGGGCCGCAATGGTGTGCGTCATCTACGCGACGGTCGGATTGGCAATGGATCTTGCAACTATCGTTCAGCTGCCGACGGAAGAGCTGGACACGGTTCACGCCTTGATCACCAGCGGGATCAGCGGGCTCTTCAACTTCCTTGCGATCGTGTTCGGCGGACGATGGCTCTTGGACGTCGGACAGGAACTGATGCCTCCAAAATCCCGTTCTCCCAGTCCTCCGTCCCCTTCTTGAGCGGCACTGTCCTGATACCGACGAATCCGGCTTCTTTCAGCCACTTCGCTGTCTCTGAGGCGGGATAGGTGTTTCCATCTGTCGTAAACAACAGCATCGACACCGCAAACAAACTTGCCTCCGTCGGATGCACCCCTTCGCGATCGTGCAGAAACGCATCTTGGATAATGAATCGCCCGCCCGGCGCTAATGCGGCACAGGCTCTGCGAAAGATGGCTTGATTGTCTTCGGGAGAATAGATGTGCAGGACGTTTGAATACCAGATCACATCGTAGGTTCCAGCGATCGGCTCCTTGGAAAAATCGAGCGCCAGATAAGAGAGTCGCCGTCCTGCTCTGTGAGTGCCGGCGATCTCTTTCGCCACCGACAGAGCGGCCTCCCGGTCGCAGACGGTGGCGCGAAGCCTTGGGTTTTGAGCCAGAAACGCCATGGCATAGGTTCCGGGTCCTCCACCAAGGTCCAGGAGCGTCCGAGCTTGGCCCAGGCGAACTTGAGCCGCGATCGCCGGGGCGATCTCCAACGTTCGGTGGTGCATGGCCCAGGTGAATTGCCGACGGTAGTCCGGAGTGTCAGGAATATCGTGGTCGATCGGCAATCCGCTCCGAACAGACTCCACGAGTCGCACCCAATCGTGCCAGTGAGTCTGCATGAGCCTTAAATAGCCGCCACGATAGGCGCAATGGTTCCGATTCAGCGCGGTCGCGCTCAGCCGCCCGTTCGTATAGATCGGTCCTTTTTTCTTGAGCAGCCCGGCCGCCGCGAGATTACGACAGAGAATGCTCAAGCCCCGTTCGCTGACCTTGAGTTCCGTCGAAAGATCGTCGACTGTCCATGATCGCTCTCCGACAGCCGTAAAGAGATCAAGTTCCAACGCCGCCAACAGCACACGCGGCAATCGATAGGCCGAGACGGCATCACGGAACTCTTCGAATGTCGTGACGCGCGGCCTCACGAGGCCTTTCCGATTTCTCGGCAACACCAACGGAGGAGGTCCTCTAGCTTTGCGCGATTCTGAAGGTCGACTGTCCTGGAAAAGGTGATCGCCACGAATTCGTCGGTCGTCTCAGTCTCCTCGACGAACCCGGACTGGAGCAGAAGTACCCGATACTTATCGACGGCCGGCTGGAGAAAATACTTGGCCTGCTTGGCGACTTCATCGGTTCCCAAATCCTCTGGCGTGCCGTCCGACATCAGGGCCATGACATCTTCCATGGCGACGCCATACTGGCACACGACCTTGCCTTCTGGCCTGACCTCTAGGAGCCAGCCGTCCTTGCCTAAATCCATGGCTAACGGCCCGTTTGGTTCCAATTCGTAGAATCCCGGCAAAGACCGACTCAGTTCATGACGAAGTTGCGTCCAAGCGGAAGAGACGGTCTCGGTCATGCGGACCTTCCTTGGCAAGTCTGCTGCGGATGTGGCTCGCCGAAGCGGGCACGCAGCGCGTTCAGGCGTTGCATGTTTTCTTCAAGTTTGGGCAGTCCATACTTACGGTCCATGTCCACAACCAGCTCGAGCAGGATTGCTGCGTCCCGCAAGCGGCCCATCTCCTCATAACATTGGGCCAGCACGTAACGAGCGCTGCCCGTGCGGAGCTCATCACCTAATCGCTCGGCGATGGATTGGCTGGTTTGACAACAGGCGATGGCTTCGTCGTGGCGTTTCCTCATCAAGAACGTACGGCCGATCATGCGCCATGCGTCCGCAACGCCGCCGAGATTACCCAATCGGCGCATCAACGCTAACGACCGTTCATAAAACCGGATCGCCTCGTCAAACTCCCCGGTTTCTCGAGCTACCAATCCTAGGTCGGAAAACAGCACGGCTTGGGCGGCCTCATCATGGGTCTTCATCATGAGGTCGAGGGCTTCCAGATAATAGGCCATCGCCGGAGCCCATTCACCGGCGTCTGCCCGAAGGTTCCCCAAATTTGCCAATGTTGTTCCAATTCCCTTCTCGTCTCCAAGAATCTTTTGTAGCTCCAGGACTTCCTGGTAATGCGCCCGAGCGGAATCTCGACGCCCGCTGACCGCACAGATGTTTCCGAGATTCCCGAGCGTGGCGACAAGCGCACGCCGATCGCCGATGAGCCGGTCGCACTCCAACGCCTTGGTGTAACAGACATACGCATCTGTGTAGTGTCCGCGTGAAAAATGGTCGTTCCCTTGGCGATTTAACTCCCCGGAAAGTCCGTTCTGCGGCATCATGACGTCTCCATCAACAGTTGCGCCACTTGCGACTTCGCGCCGGTCAAGATGGAAACACCATCTCCCACCAAAAGACTGTCGAAGTTATATTTCAGGAGGCGACGGAGGCCTTCCTTCGCGTTGTCGACGTCGGCATACTTATCAGAAGACAGCAACCGTACAGCGCCTGAAGGCTTGCCGATGAGCGCATCCCCCACAATCAGAATCCCTCGCCCCCTCTCAATAAAGAAAGCAGACTCACCTGGAGACTTCTGATCTTTGAGATGAACAGCCCAAATCCCACCGGGCAACAGCTCACCGTCTTTGTATGTCTTGGTTGCTTTTGTCTCCATGAGAGCGGCATCGGCTTCCGGCAAGTACAAGTGGCACCCGAATTCACGTTGATACGTTGACGCTTCCCTGAGATGGTCTCGGTTCGTGATGAGAATGTAATCGATCGGCGCATGACGCCGAACAGTCCCCCTCGCCTCCCCGGACATCGGAGGCGGATCGATCAGGACCGTATGCTCGCCGACCGTCAGCAACAGGCCGTTGAAATCAAGCTGCTTCTCATCTGAAAACCACGACCACTGCCAGATACCGGGCAAGATCTGTTTCATGATACCGGCGCGCGACACGCGAGAAAAGGGAGAACGATTTCCTTGATAGTTGATCGTGTTTGCACGTCACGCCTTTCGCGCGCGTCACGCGACTTCACAGAGCCGCGAGCGCATCCGTAATCGTCTTCGAGACCTTCGTCTGGATGCTTGCTTCGTTGGGTAGATCGATCATGTCGTCTTCCGGCACCGTGATAAATTTTCGGTTTGTCCCCTTCGTCAAGGAAATCAAAAATATGCCGTTGGAGGGAGTAGTCGGGATAACGACCTGTATGGAGCCGTCAACGCCGTGCACCATTTCCAAAAATTTCCGTTTTCCACCTTCTACTTCATCCATGCCATACCCTCCAGCCGACAAGCAGGCAAAAACCTCCTCTTGTCAGCGTTACATTCGTACCGCACTCGCCAACACATTCTCAACCTCTCCGACAATCACCTCTGCTGCTGCCAGGTCCATGTTCATGACCCGTTGCCAACGGATGATTCCCTGCTCATCGATCACGCACACATTGGGAATGAACTTGCCTCCGCCATAAAGTTTGTCCGTTCTCCTAGCGGAGTCCAGAAGATATGGAGTAGGTGACCTTGACCGGGAAGCCGGACAAAACTTCACCGCCCTCTCGTTCTCTTACCCGATGCATTGACCCCCAGCACCTCCACAGCCCTGCCTTGTACGGCATCCTATCATGACAATTTTTGAAGCAGCAACCGAAGGGAGGCGTACTACCGAACGACGGCAAGAGTCATGGTGAGAGAAGGTCGGACAGCTGGAGACACCACACGAACGCATACATGCGTTCCGATGGAAGACTGACCGAAACTCGCGGGCGATCTCTTGGATGCGCTTCGGTCGGATCGCCTTCAGAAAACGTGCTAATGTCGAACAGCGATCTCTCAGCGCGCGGTCTCAAAGAGGCCGAGCTGAAGCTCTTCTGCGCGGGTAAAGGGGATGGGGTAGCGCTCTGTAAAGCAGGCGGTGCAGTATTGATCGGGCGTCCGCGGGGCTGATTTCAGCATGCCGTCAAGACTGAGATACGCCAGGCTATCGGCAGTGATATATTTGCGAATCTCCTCGATTGAATGCTCCGATGCGATCAGTTCCTTTTTCGTCGGCGTGTCGATCCCGTAAAAACACGGCGAAAGAATCGGCGGTGAACTGATCCTCATATGAACTTCTGTGGCTCCGGCCTGCCGAATCATCTTGACGATCTTACGACTCGTCGTGCCACGGACCAACGAATCATCGATGACGACGACCCGTTTCCCCTCCAACACCTCCGGCACGGCATTCAACTTCACCTTAACGCCGAAGTGGCGAATGGATTGCTCCGGCTCGATGAACGTCCGCCCCACGTAGTGATTGCGGATCAACCCGGTTTCGAACCCGATGCCCGCGCCTTCGGCATAGCCGAGGGCGGCCGGCACGCCGGAATCCGGAACGGGAATCACCACATCGGCCGGCACCCAGGACTCGCTCGCCAGCTGTCGTCCCAACGCTTTACGAGTGGCATAGACGGTATTGGCCCCAAAGATGCGGCTGTCCGGCCTGGCAAAGTACACATACTCAAACACACACATGGCCGGATCCTTCTTCGGAAACGGATGATGGCTGTCGAGCCCCTGATCGCTGATGACGATCAATTCGCCTGGTTCAACCTCGCGGACATATTCGGCGTCCAATAAATCAAACGCGCAGGTCTCGGACGCGACGACCCAGCCGCTCCGCAACCGCCCGATACACAGCGGCCTGAGCCCATAGGGATCGCGCGCGGCAATAAGACCGTTGTCGGTCATCAACACGACTGAAAATGCCCCTCTCACTTGACTCAACGCATCGATGATCCGTGCGAGAAAGGACCCGGCGCGTGAATGCGCAATGAGGTGGATGATGACCTCACTGTCCGATGTCGATTGAAAGATCGCTCCGTAGGCCTCCAACTCGTGTCGAAGCAACTGGGCGTTAATGAGGTTGCCGTTGTGAGCCAACGCGAGGTTGCCGAGCGCGAAGTTGACGGTGAGCGGTTGTACGTTCTTCAAATCGTTGCCGCCCGCAGTCGAGTAGCGATTGTGCCCGATGGCCATATGCCCAGGCAGCTTCTCCAGCACGGATTTATGAAAAATATCGGCAACCAGGCCCATGCTCTTCTGGATATAAAATTGCTCCCCGTCGCCCGCCACGATACCGGATGCCTCCTGTCCACGATGCTGGAGGGCATATAACCCTAAGTAGGTCAGATTGGCGGCTTCCTCATGACCAAAGACTCCGAAGACGGCACATTCATCGTGAAACTTATCGGGAGACAGCATCGGTAGTTCGTTGTTCATGATTCTCGCCGACCGTTCTACTCGACTAGGCTTCGTATAGCGCTCGTTCCAAAGAGAATGCCCACCGTGCGTGCAATGCCGCAACCGGTTGATCGATCACTTTTTCCGTCGAACCTTCGTCTCCTATGTACAGGACCAACCGATCTCCTGAAATCGATCCAATCACGTCGACCGGCACCCCACACCGAGTCGTCCGGTCGAGAATCGCTTGGCGATGGACCGGCTTTGCAGAAATGACAACTCTCGACTGGCTTTCGCCGAACAGTATCGCATCTTTTCTCAGTCGGCCTTTCGCCAATCTTATCACAGCGCCAAGGGTCTGTTCGGTTCCGGACACACAGCATTCGGCCAACGTGACAGCAAGACCGCCTTCCGAGCAGTCGTGCGCGGACTGAAGAAGCCCATCATGAATCAGTGAAAGCACGCATTCATGCAGTGCCTTTTCCTTCTCTAAACTCAAGTAGGGGGGCGATCCCTGTTCGCGCGCATGAACGACCTTCAAGTATTCGGCTCCGCCCAAATCCTCGCGCGAAGCGCCGAGCAGGAACACGTCATCCCCTTCCTCTTTGAACCACTGGGTCGTGGTCCGTTCAGCATGTTCGATCAGCCCCACCATTCCCAACATGGGCGTGGGATAGATCGAGAGCCCGTTGGTTTCGTTATAAAAGCTGACGTTTCCGCTCACGATCGGAATTTGGAAATGCTCGCAGGCGTCTTTCATCCCTTCGATAGCCATCACGAACTGCCACATGATGTCGGGGCGTTCTGGATTCCCGAAGTTCAGACAATCGGTCAAACCGATCGGGACGGCGCCGGAACACACGAGATTCCGGGCCGCCTCCGCAACGGCAAGGCGAGCCCCGTCGTAGGGATGTAGGAGACAATAGCGGCTGTTGCAATCGACCGTCATGGCCACGGCCTTATTCGTGCCCTTGATCCTCACCACCGCGGCATCCGACCCTGGGCGGACCATTGTGTTCGTTCTCACCATGTGATCGTACTGCTCGTACACCCATCGCTTGCTGGCGATCGTCGGCGACTCCAACAGTGCCAGCAACGCCGCATTCGCATCCTTCACATCAGGGATGGCATCGTAGTTCAAGTTGGTCAACATATCCTGGTAGGAGGGCGGCTGGTAGGGCCGTTCATAGCGCGGGCCCTCGTCGGCCAACGCCTTTGCCGGAATCTCGGCGACGACACTCCCCTGGTCCTTGACGCGCAAGATTCCATCCGCCGTCACTTTTCCGACGACAGCCGCATCCAGATCCCATTTCCGGCAAATCGCGAGGCATTCCCCTTCCTTGCCGGCTTTGGCCACCATCAACATCCGCTCTTGAGACTCGGATAACAGGATCTCGTAGGGAGTCATGCCGGGCTCACGTCGAGGGACCTCGGCGAGATCCAATTCGATCCCGTTTCCGGCGCGCGAAGCCATTTCGCAGGAAGAACTCGTCAGGCCTGCGGCCCCCATGTCCTGGATCCCGACTAGCAGATCTCGTTCCATCAACTCCAGACAGGCTTCCAGCAGCAATTTCTCGGTAAAGGGATCGCCGACCTGCACCGTTGGACGTTTCTGCTCGGATTCATCGTCGAACGAATCCGACGCCATCGTCGCTCCATGAATCCCATCACGGCCCGTCTTCGAGCCGAAGTAGATGACCGGATTACCCACACCCGCTGCAGTGCCGCGAAATATCTTGTCTTTGTGCGCCACCCCCAGACAAAACACATTGACCAATGGATTCGACGCATAGATGTCGTTGAAGACGATCTCCCCCCCCACCGTCGGAACTCCCATGCAATTGCCGTAACCGGCGATGCCGGCGACGACCCCCCTCATGATGTGGCGATTCTTCGGCGAGTGCAATTCCCCGAACCGCAGGGAATCGAGCAATGCAATCGGCCGTGCGCCCATCGTAAAGATATCGCGCAGAATGCCACCCACTCCGGTAGCCGCCCCCTGATAGGGCTCGATAAACGATGGATGATTGTGTGATTCCATCTTGAAGACCACGCACAGCCCATCGCCGATATCGATCGCGCCGGCGTTTTCGCCCGGCCCCTGCACGACACGGGACCCCGTCGTCGGCAGCTTCTTCAAGTGCACACGGGAGCTTTTGTAGGAGCAGTGCTCGGACCACATGACGGAAAACATGCCGAGTTCCGTCAGGTTGGGCTCACGCCCAAGCGTCTCGACGATTTTTTGGTATTCGTCGCCCGTCAGGTTATGCTGCGCGATGAGGTCTTTGGTGATAGGGGGCATGGTGGCCTACATCATGCCCTAGCGATCGGGATGGCACACACTCGTACCGGATAGGGTGAGCGGCCAGGGCGTCGCTTCACGATACGCATGCCACAGTCTGGAATGTTTCTCAATACCGCCGGCGAGGCGCATAGGACGCCTCGCCGGTCCGTTGACTTCAGTGAGGAAATATTCAAACTTCTTTACTGCACTTCGACCGTCACAATGGCTTCGGCCGCTAAGGTCTGATGGTCCTTATCTGCGGCAACGACCTTGATCTCACGGGTTCCTGGGGCCATTCCCTTGACCGTCCCCTTCCAACCCTTTTGATACTCCCCATCCACGAAACAGTGCGCGTGCGTAGCCTGATTTCCTCTTGTAAGCTCGTAGACGATTTCGACATCGCTCCCTACCTTCGCTCCTGGAGCCGGACTCTTGATCGTAATCTTACTGCCGTCATCCGTCACAGCAAACCCATTGATCCCCAATCCCAGCGTCAACACTCCCACTGCCGCCAATACTGCTGCTACACGCTTCATCTCGACCCTCCTGATTTATAATGACAATAAACGACTGCTCCGTTTCAACGGACACAATACTTTACCGTGGCTCCTTCCTATTCTTCAATCCTCAGGACAACCTTTACATGGATACTGGGAGAAGAATGTTTGTTCACCGGACGCCGGTCAACTTTTTCGCCTCCCACGACGTAAGCATCGATTGAAAGATCGTACGCCCGTCTTCATTGCCCAGCATCGCCTCTGCGCAGCGCTCCGGATGGGGCATCAGGCCCAGCACATTGCCTTCGGCGCTGCAGATACCGGCGATATTGTCGAGCGAACCGTTCGGACAAGCCTCCGGCATGACCACCCCATCTGCCGAGCAATATCGAAAGGTGATCTGCGCATTGGCTTGAAGCCCGGCGAGTGTCACGGGATCGGTGTAATAGTTCCCATCTGCATGGGCGATCGGGATCTTGAGTACCTGACCGGCCTTGCACATATTTGTAAACGGCGTCGACGCGTTCTCCACTTTGACGTAGGTCTCGCGGCAGAT
>CAYTAS010000032.1:0-32325 GCA_964435885.1 uncultured Nitrospira sp.
CACCAATACTTGATCGTTGCCTCGGCGCGGGTCATTTAACCGGACACCAATGGGGGACACTGAAAACTGAATTGCTGCATCATCGGCGATATGATACGCGGGAGCAGGCGCGGCGAGAGATTACGGAGTACATTGAGGTGTTCGACAACCGCCAGCGGCGGCATTCCCGGCTGGGGAATCGCTCGCCCGCTACGTTTGCCCAGCAATGGGTCCGTCCACAGCCGGCGGCGTGAGGCTGCACCTCATGGCGTCCACGCTTGACAACCGGGGTCACCTATCCGCTGAGGCGACTGGGCGTTCATCACCTGAGGCAAGAGCCGGATGCGGGAAAACCGCTTGTCCGGATCTGTGGAGAGGGCTATGGGTAACCATGATTCCTACTCCGACTCGTCGGCCACCCCTCGGTGGCCTGGGTGAAGCCAGGCTACCACTTATCACACTGTCCGAATTTCCGGAGCCCCCTCTACTCAAAGTCATTGTTCATGAAGCAGCGGAAGGGGGCTATTGGGCTGAAGTGCCTTCGATTCCAGGTTGTGCCACTCAAGGTGAGACGTTTGACGAACTGCTCGGAAACATCTACGAGGCGGTCGAAGGGTGTTTGTCCGTTGGTATGAAGGCCAGCGAGGTAACAGGTCCGGCGTGAGATGAGTCTCGCTTGACCATGCGGTCACCCCTTGATGATCCCGATGCAGATGGCATGGGCGACGAATCGGCCGTAGGTCGCGTCCTTGCACCCATTCCAATCCGACTCCATCCAGTAGTTTCGCTTCGAGACCCGCTTGAGAAAGTGCTGCTGGGTAAAGGGGCTCTTGCCGTTGCGGAGCAAGCCGTCGAAAAACTCGTTGTAGCCGATGGGCAGACTGGCCACGATTTGCCCGCCTGGAGCGAGGCATCGGTTCCGCAAGTGTTCGATGGCTAGCAGGAACTTGTCCGGCTCGCGCGGGATCTCATCCCAGCCTACGTGTTCCAGCGTCGAGATGCTCAGGATGAGGTCGTAACGTTCCGGGGGAACGAACTCCACGATGTCCTGGTTGATGACACCGGGGGAGACTTCGTACTTATCGACCACCTCGTGGTGGATCGGGAAGTAGTGCGAGAGTACGTTGCCGACTTCAAGAATGCGCGCGGTCTGATGGCGAAGCAGAATTTCTCGGCAGATCGGAATCTCGACACCGCGCTCGTTTTTCCACGTCTTATTACAGAAGTGATAGAGGTATTGGTAGGACCGCCCGTTGAAGACGAAGGTCTTGGCTCTCGTCCAGCGGGTCAGCGTCATTTTGGCGAAACGCCAAGAGCGCCTCAAAGAGCTTTCGTCGCCAGTGGCGGCGTTGGTGTAATCGTAGGTGTAAGGCATGAAGGAACTGACTACTCGAAGACGATGCGCGAGCCCGGGGACTTCATCTTGAAAATCTGCAGGGCGTTGTAGATGCCCTTAGCGGGATGATTCAGGATCAGGCGAGAGTTGGTGATATGGGTGTCGAGCAATTCATATTGCCCGCCGCTGTAATAGAGATCGCAGTCGTCGATCTGGCAGTTCTTGTAGACGTGATTGTCCAGCACCAGCTTGGCTTTGCTAAACGTCTGGCCATCCACGACAATATAGTTTGGTTCGAGTCCCATTGTTTAACCAGCCGAACTATAGCAAAGTCGACGAGGCTCGTAAACCGGCCAGAACAAGAAAGGCGATGTCACCTCGCGAATTGGAAGACATTCTAGTTCGGGACAATCCGAAACACTGCTCCACCCTGGGTCAGGATATAGAGCTCGTTCAAGCCATCTTGGCCGAAACTGGTGATGGAAGGAGCCGCGAGCAAGGGCCACTCTGTTCGCTCAAAAGCTGAGCCGTTGCTGAAGCGGAAACTGCGGACGAAGCCGGCACAGAAATCGGCAAAGAAATAGGTACCCTGGATTGCCGGCGCAGCTGGACCTCGATAGACCAAGCCGCCGATAACGGAGCAGGCTCCGTTGTCGTGTGGATAGTCTCGAATCGGCAACGCCAGCCCTCCATTGTTGCAATTGGTTAAGGGATTAAAACAGGCCGATCCCTCCATCAGTCGCCAGCCATAATTCAGTCCCCGTCCGGCATTGGGTCTTGGTGACACATTGATCTCTTCCCTGGAATTTTGGCCGACGTCTCCGATATACAGATCGTCTCTATCAAACGAAAAGCGCCAGGGATTCCGTAGCCCATAGCTCCAAACTAGTTGGTCGCCTCCAGTGAGGACAAATGGATTGACTGTTCCGCTGGTGCAGGCCGCTCCAGTGCTGGGGTCAAGTCTGAGAATTTTACCCAGCCGATTGGCGAGATTCTGAGCATTGTTGTTCGGATCGCACGAGCTTCCTCCGTCGCCGACTCCTGCGTGCAGGCACCCATTCGGCCCGAATGCCAACATGCCTCCGTTGTGGTTGGCAAAGGTTGGATGTGGAATGGAGGCAAGAATCACCTGCGAAGTTGAATCAGCAACATTGGCGTTCGATGCAGACACCAAAAAACGACTGACCGTGATGGCGCCATTGGCGTCTGTATAAAGGATGTAGAACCGGCCATTGGCATTGTAGTCGGGGGCAAAGGCCAGCCCCAACAATCCTCACTCCCCGCCGCTTACGATGCCGGACAGCGTGAGGAATGTCGATATCTGGCTTCCAGTTGTTCGATCAAGAATTTTAATCGTTCCTGCCTGTTCCGCGACAAACAGGCGATTTGCATCCCCACGGGGATGCCGTCAGGAATACCGGAGCGCTTAAGTTACTCGATATGGGTTGGAGCTTCAGCGTGGTTGAAGACGGGGGGGGGTTGCGTGTCACCCTCTTTCCCGCATGCTGTAAAAAGACCGGAAAGACACACGCAGAGAGTCATCCTGAAAATCAGCGGTGTCATGCGTAACATCTTGTTCTACATGAGATGTTATTTACATCGTACCACACATTCTGGTGGTAAATCATCTCATCCAGATGACTGGAGCCGCCTCAGCTTGGGCTAGGCAAGGCCACGTCCCAGAGCATTCTGTGCCTAGGAACGAGTATGGAAATCTGAGTTGTGGACGGCCGTATTTTGTCTTGATCCGCTCAGTGTGACTCTATAAAATGACCCAGCTTTTAGGGTGGTCAGCTTCAAGTTCGATTCCGCCCGCCTTGGATTTACCCACTCGCGCATGTACCTTGGATGGGTTGAAGCCACGGAGAGCCGTGTGAGACATAGAGTTCGTTTAATCAGCAGGAGGATGTCCCGTGAGTGACTCAGTAATTATTGCGTTTGCCCTGATCGCTGCCGTGGCCGGCATCGGATATGGGGTGTATCTGGCGATGTGGGTGTTCAGACTTGACGCCGGCAATGCGAAGATGCAGGAAATTGCAAAGGCTATTCAAGAAGGCGCCGGCGCCTACATGAATCGACAGTACAAGACCGTCGGGTATGTAGCGGCCGGTCTGTTCGTCGTGCTGTGGCTCGCCGGGGCCGTGTCGGATAAATTTGGTCTGCTCACTGCAGTCGGCTTCCTCGTCGGCGCCGGCGCCTCAGCCATTGCCGGCTACGTGGGCATGATCATCGCAGTACGCGCTAACGTGCGGACGGCGCAAGCTGCGCATGACGGGATGAATGCGGCATTGGTCGTGGCCTTCCGAGGGGGAGCGGTAACCGGTCTCCTTCTGATCGGACTCGGGCTTCTGGCGATCACCGGGTTCTATACCATTGCCGAATCGATGGCTGGACAGGAGAAAGCCATTCATGCGTTGCTCAGTCTTGGATTCGGTGGCAGTTTGATCTCAGTCTTTGCACGTGTCGGCGGTGGGATCTATACGAAGGCGGCGGACGTTGGTGCCGACCTGGTAGGAAAAGTTGAGGCGGGGATTCCTGAAGATGATCCTCGGAACCCTGCCGTGATCGCCGATAACGTGGGTGACAATGTGGGCGATTGCGCCGGAATGGCTGCGGACTTGTTTGAAACCTATGCAGTGACGACGGTAGCGGCCATGGTGTTGGCGTTCACGATGTTCAAGGGCACCACCGCTCCCATTCTCTATCCGTTGGCCTTGGGTGGTGTGACGATCTTTGCCACGATCGTCGGCATTTTTTATGTCAAGGTCAGCCCGGGCGGCGACATCATGCCGGCCCTCTACAAGGGACTGTTCGTAGCCGGTGGAATTGCTGCCGTCGCGTTTCTCCCGTTCACAATCATGATCATGGGCGGAGTAGGCGGTGTCAGCGGCTTTAGCTATTATGTCGCAGCGCTGATTGGTTTAGCCGTCACCTTGGCTCTGGTTTTCATTACCGACTACTACACGTCAAAAGAGTATGAGCCGGTGAAGTATATCGCGAAGGCCAGTGAGACCGGCCATGCGACGAACATCATCGCCGGTCTGGCGGTCGGTATGCAGGCGACTGCGGCCCCTGTCGTGGTGATTGCGCTGGCTATTCTCGGCAGTTTTTGGGTGTGCGGAGGTGCGGAATCAGGCGGGCTCTTTGGTGTGGCCGTCGCCGCAGTGGCGATGCTCTCAATGGCCGGTATCGTCGTGGCGATCGATGCATTTGGTCCTATTACCGATAACGCAGGTGGAATTGCCGAAATGTCTCATTTGGGTAAAGAGGTTCGAGACATCACTGATCCATTGGATGCGGTCGGGAATACGACTAAGGCCGTCACGAAAGGCTATGCGATCGGATCGGCTGGGTTGGCGGCAGTGGTGCTCTTTGCGGAATATTCACGTGAAGTGGGGGCACAGAATCCAGCGCTGGCTGCGTTCGATCTGTCGAACCCTTCCGTGCTCGTGGGGCTCTTCCTCGGCGGTATGCTGCCGTTCATCTTTGGCTCACTGTGTATGAGGGCCGTCGGTGAAGCGGGAGGGTTGATCGTGGAAGAAGTACGGCGTCAGTTTCGGACGATCCCAGGAATTATGGAAGGTACCGGGAAGCCGGAATACGGCACTTGTGTCGACATTGTGACCCAGGCAGCGATCAAAAAGATGATGATCCCCGGTTTGATTCCGGTGGCATCGCCGGTCGTCATCGGGGTGGTATTCGGTCCACAGGCCCTTGGCGGCGTGTTGGTCGGCAGCATCGTGACCGGTTTGTTCGTCGCGATTTCGATGACAAGCGGCGGCGGCGCCTGGGACAACGCCAAGAAGTACATCGAAGAGCAGGGCTTAAAAGGGACCGAGACGCATAAGGCGGCGGTCACCGGCGATACGGTCGGTGATCCGTACAAGGATACGGCCGGTCCGGCCGTGAATCCGATGATCAAAGTGATCAACATCGTCGCGCTCCTCATTGTTTCGCTGATCGTCTGATAGGCGACGTCATACCGAGTGACAAGCGCCGTTTCCCTTCCGGGAAACGGCGCTTGTCATTTATGGCCTTGGCTTGACGGGTTTCGTTGGCGTGGAGTATGGTGAACATAATAACGGAAGTGACTGACTGACCGCGAGAGTTCCCCGGATGAACGGGAGGTGCTCGAATGGAAAAGCAGGAGCGCAAGCAGGAGCCCAGACGAGATCCACAAGGGAAGGAGGAGGTTAAGGCCAATCCCAAGGTCGTCGAGGCGGGAAAGAAAATCAAGGAAGATATCGACAAGCTGGTCGATGAGATCGACGACGTGCTTGAAAAGAATGCCGAGGAGTTCGTGAAAAATTACGTTCAAAAAGGAGGGGAATAAGCGACGTTTCCCATCCTCCACTCCCCCGCGATCCAAGAGACGTTGTCTCTCCACCCGTCGGTTTGACAAAGAAGCAGCGACTTATTACAGTCTGTCTCGCTCCCTTGCGGGAGACTACCTATCTGTAACCAGGGCCCAGGCTCTTACGGAGGCGGGAATGCAGTCCAAGCGCTGGGTCATTCGCCAAGTTGATCCTATCCAACGCAGCGTGTTGTCCCGGGCGTTATCGGTCTCTTCGGCGACGGCCGCCCTACTGCTCAATCGTGGCGTGACCAATGTAGACCAGGCGAGTGCTTGGATGTCCCCCATCCAAACCCATGATCCGTTTCTGATTCCCGATATGGAGCGAGCGATTGACCGTTTGCATCAGGCGATGCGACGCCATGAAAAGGTCTGCTTTTATGGTGATTACGACGTAGACGGCATGTCCGCCACAAGTCTGTACCTGTCATTCTTCCGCACACTCGGTGCGCAAGTCAGGGCGTATGTTCCTCATCGCCTCCGTGAGGGGTACGGGCTCAATGAGTCTGCTGTTCGGATCTTGGCTAAAGAAGGGGTGTCTCTATTGGTCACATCCGACTGCGGCACCACATCGCACCACGAAATTCGTCTTGCCAATGAACTTGGCCTCGATGTGATCGTCACGGACCACCATCAAACCGACGCGGAGATGCCGACGGCGGTGGCCGTCATGAATCCGCATCGGCAAGACGCGCAATATCCGTTTCAGGGGCTGTGTTCCGGCGGGCTTGCCTATAAAGTCGCGCAGGCCTATGAAGCGAAATACGGACCCGGCTCTGTGGCGTTGGAGTCGCTCTTAGAGCTTGTCGCGCTTGCCACGATTGCCGACGTCGTGCCGCTGCAAGATGAGAACCGATTGTTTGTCCGGGAAGGTCTTGCTCAGATTTCACGTGGCGCACGCTGTGGCCTACGGGCCTTGAAACGCGTGGCCGGCATCAGCCGCGAATGCACGGCGGAGACTATCGCGTACAAACTCGGACCGCGACTCAACGCGGCCGGTCGGCTGGACGAGGCTATCAAGGGCGTCAGGCTACTGACGACCGAATCTGAACGGGAGGCCGACGCGTTGGCTGAGGAACTTGACCGGCTGAATCATGTTCGCCGTGAACTTGAGGGCGCGATCTTGGACGAGGCGCTTGCGAAGGTGCAGTCTCGACAATCGTCCGGCGGAATTGTCCTCTACGCACGAGGCTGGCATCTAGGAGTCGTCGGAATCGTAGCCGCCCGCATTATGGAACGGTTTCATCGTCCGACTGTGGTGATCGCCGTGAATGATGATGGCATTGGAAAGGGATCGGCCAGGACTGTGCCGGGATTCGACTTGTATCAAGCCTTAGCAGGTTGTCGAGATTTGCTGGTGGCGTTCGGCGGGCATCCCAGTGCGGCGGGCGTCACCATCCAAGAAGCGCAATTGCCCGCATTCGCCGATCGGTTTTCCGCCATTGCCGAGAAGTGGGCTCGGGACACCCAAAGCACGCCCGTCCTTCATGTGGATTCTGAAGTGCGCTTGAACGAGATTACACTCACGCTGCTTCGGGAAATCGGAACACTCCATCCCTTCGGCGCTGGAAACCCCGAACCCACCTTTGTCGTAAGAGACCTGAACGTCTTCAATGCTCGGGTGGTCGGAGACAAGCATCTGAAGATGACGGTCCGCCAGGGCGGGTCCTTGCCGTTTGATAGTATCGGGTTTGGGATGAAGTCGCTCGAGGATCGCGGACTGTCTCCACACACGCCTATCGATGTGGCCTGCACGCCGGAGTTGAATCATTGGAACGGCTATGACCGGATTCAGTTGCGCATCCGGGACATTCGTGCGGCAGGGCACGAGTAACGAGAGATGTACGAAACCGTGACGGATATCGACCAATTGCTGACTCGTCTGCACGCCTACCAGCCGGAGGCAGACCTGAATATGGTCCGAAAGGCGTACGAGTTTTCAGCGAAAGCCCATGAAGGACAAACACGGCGGTCCGGAGAGCCCTACGTGAAACATCCCGTGGCAGTAGCCGGCGTGCTGACGTCTCTCAAAACAGATGTCACGGCGATTGTGGCCGGGCTTCTGCACGATACGCTTGAAGATACGGTTGCGACGGCCGACGAGCTACAGAAGGAGTTCGGCAAGGAAGTCGTCCATCTCGTCGACGGTGTGACCAAGATCGGGAAAATCACGTTTCGCAGCTCGGAAGAAAGGCAAGCTGAGAATTTCCGTAAAATGGTGTTGTCGATGGCCGATGACATCCGCGTCGTCATCATCAAGTTGGCCGATCGGCTTCATAACATGCGCACCCTGGAACATCTGAAAGAGAGCAAGCGGCACGACATCGCGAAGGAGACGCTGGAGATCTATGCGCCCCTGGCCAATCGCATCGGCATCGGTTGGGTGAAGAACGAATTGGAAGACTTATGCTTGAAGCACCTCAATCCTAACGTCTACGAAACCCTGCGGGTGCGCGTGGCGAAGCGCGATGAGGATCGCCAGCAGTACATTCAGGAGGTGCGAACGCTTGTTGAAAATGCCCTGGCTGAGAATGGGCTGATCGGCACCGTGAACGGGAGACCGAAGCATCTCTACGGCATCTATCAAAAGATGAAGAAACAATCGATCTCCTTCGAAGAAGTCTACGACCTCACGGCATTGCGGATCATTACCGATACGAAGATGAACTGTTATGCCCTGCTCGGCGTCATCCATTCGCTGTGGCGCCCGTTGCCCGGACGGTTCAAAGACTACATTGCCATTCCCAAATCCAATCTCTATCAATCGTTGCACACGACCGTCGTCGGACCGAAAGGCGAACATGTGGAGTTTCAGATTCGCACGGAGGAGATGCATCGGGTCGCCGAGTACGGCATCGCCGCCCATTGGAAATATAAAGAGCAGGGGCGGGTGCAGGATAAGGACAGCAAGGCATTCGGATGGCTGAGGCAATTCATCGAATGGCAACAGGATCTCCCGGACAACCGTCAATTCATGGATTCCGTGAAGCTCGATCTCTTCCATGACGTCGTCTATGTCTTTACGCCGAAAGGGATCGTGAAGGAACTGCCGAAGGGAGCGACGCCAATTGACTTTGCCTATGCCATTCATACGGAAGTCGGAGACCACTGCGTGGGCGCGAAGGTCAACGGGAAGATCGTTTCGCTCAGGTACGAGGTGTCCAGCGGCGATACGATAGAAATCCTGACATCACCGAATCAGACTCCACACAAAGACTGGTTGAAGTTCGTCCGAACATCGCGGGCGAAAACCAAAATCAAGCATTGGATCAAGGCGGAAGAGCAGAAGCGAAGTCTGGAAATCGGACGGCGCTTCCTTGAAACGGAGCTCCGGCGCCACGGATTGGCGCCTGCGCAGGTTTTGAAGTCGGATGCGCTTCTCGAAATCGCCAAGCAGGAGGGATACGCGACGATCGATGAACTTGCCGCCGCGGTGGGATTCGGTCACATCGCGACGGCTCAGATCGTCGGGCGGTTGATCGCTCCGACTGCGGAGAAAAGCACCGCCCCTTCCGAGTCGGGATCCGTTTCGAAAGTCATCGGCGGGAGAGAATCCGCGGCGGGTGTCCAAGTCAAAGGAGGGCGCGACCTCCTGATGCAACTCTCGCGGTGCTGTAACCCAGTTCCCGGAGACAAGATTTTGGGCTACATCACGCGTGGCAGAGGGCTCACGATCCACTCGGTCGACTGTCCTAACTTAGGGGCCCTGGACTACGATCGAGATCGTTTAGTCGAAGTCGAGTGGGACACGGCCACCCCAGGCCAGCATGCGGTCAACATTGCCGTGATCGCTGAAGATAAAACCGGGATGTTGGCGGACGTTTCTGCGGCAATCGCCGGATCTGATGCGAACATCAGCCGGGCCGAGATTACGACGAGAGAAGATCGTAAGGCGGAGTTGCATTTCGTGGTGGAGATTGCCGATACCAATCACCTCAATCGAGTTCTCAAGGCCATCGAACGGGTGGAAGGCATCATTACCGCGCGGCGTCTGAGGTCCTGGCGGGGGAAAACGTAGGAGGAAGTTTTTCGAGCAGAAGCATTAAGGCCGGCCGAATTGAAGCTTCGTTCCTTTCTCGATCTTGTACCCGTCGACGGTCCCTCCGGTAATCTCGAGGACATACACCGCATCCGCGCTGTTTGGGCGGTATTGAGGACAAGAGTCGTCGCTCTTCGTGCAAATGGGCACATTGCGTTCGATATGTGTGACTCGTTTTTTCTCGTCCAGCCAGATAAGGTCGAGTGCAATCTTCGTGTTTTTCATCCAAAAGGTCCAGGCTTGGGGCTCGCTGAAAAAAAACAACATGCCGTGATCCTTCTTGAGATGGTCTCTGTACATGAGGCCCTGGGCTCGCTTCCGAGGGGTGTCGGCAATTTCAGCCAGGATCGTAATATCTGAAGGTGTGCGAATTGAGATCAGGCCTGGATCAGTCGCCCCATAGCTCGGCATATGGGCGAGGCACCCTCCAACCATGACCATGGAGAGAACTAGGCTCAACGTTGACGGCTTACGAAGCATGAAGGCATCGTAATGATCGGGCCGTCTCCAGTCAAGGTTGTGTGTACTGACGCATATCGACTGGTCTGAGTTACGGGTCTAGGAAAGTTGCAATCCTGTCAGACCTTGTGCCATCTTCAACCCTAGTTAAGAAAGAGGATCTCATGCAGGAAAAGCGACGTGTGCTCTATAAGAAAGGTGTGTTTGTGTGCCCGGGGTGCCGTCAGTCCTATGTCCAGGAAAAATGGATCGAAGAATGGCGGATTCGCTGCCATCGCTGTACATATCGTGGAACGTTGACGGAAGTATCGGTTGAAGAGCATATGGAGGAAGAGACGTTACGACGCTAGCGACGTGTTTCCTCCTGCTCGACGAATCCTAACGTCGTGGCGCCACACCTCGTTCAGACTCAGATTCTCAGTCGTTTGCGGCGTATTCTGGCCGTCGCGCTCACCTGTGCCAGTTTGAGCTCGGGTTGCGTGGCATCGTCACGGGCAGGCGATGTCTCGCCGTCGAGCAAGATCCTTGTTACCTACCATTCCCTCTCAGGAAATACTGAGCGTATGGCGGAGGCCGTGGCGGCTGGAGCCAAGTCGGTTGCCGGCACTCAGGTTGTGCTTAAACGTGTCGGCCACGTGACGGCAGATGATCTGTTTTCCGCCGATGCCGTGGTCGTCGGCTCTCCGGTGTATTGGTCCAACATGTCTGGGGAGGTGAAGACGTTCTTTGATAATTGGCAGTTCAAGTTCGGCGTCTTCCCGGATTTCAAGATGAAAAACAAGGTTGGAGCAGCCTTTGCCACAGGCGGGCAAGTCTCAGGCGGGAAAGAGGTCACGATGTTGACGATTCTCGCCGCGATGCTGGGGAATCAGATGATCGTTGTGAGCGATGGCGGGGCGTTTGGCGCGTCGGCGACCACCGAAGGTGACAGTCCGGGGATTGATGATCGCGAACTGGCGGATGCCAAGGCATTAGGTCGACGGGTGGCCGAGGTGACGAAGGTGGTCCTCGCGGGATCTTCACCATGAGGATGTGGATGAGGATACGATCAACTGACGATGGAATAGAGGGCTACGACCGGGGAAAGGGAAGGCTTGGAAAATTCTTATCGTTCCACGGGACTGGTCGACGCTCCCTGGACGGCAAGCTCAACTAATTGATGGATGTTCTTGGCACAACGACCGCAGTTGCCGTTCTGCTTGAGGCCGAACTTGGATTTGAGCTGACAAGGCATCACGAATCCAGCCCGCCCTGCGTCACGGACATCTGACTCCGTAATTCCTTTGCACAAGCAAACGTACATGATGTCCCCTGATCCAGAATCAACGATTATGATAAGCGTTCTCAGTATGCCATGCAATGGACTCCCTGTCAAGCACACTTCCGGTCGTCAAATATCTGACCCAAGTGGCTGTTTTGTCGAGGCCGGTTAGGAGAGGGTCATCTCAAGGTCGTTCACCATCTCGCGGATCGTATCGAAACCTGACTGCCAGAAGATTTCTGATGTCATATCGACGCCCACCTTGCTCAAAATGTCGTGAGGGGATTGAGATCCCCCGGCGGAGAGGAGTTCCAGATACTTCGGCACGAATGAGGCGCCTTGCTCCTTGTACATGCGGTAAAGGGCCAGCACCAGCAGGTTCCCGAAACTATAGGCATAACAATAGAATGGACTAGCGAAGAGATGAGGAATCGACAACCACTCCCACTGAAACTCATCCGGCACTTTCACGCTCTTGCCGAATTGCTGCCGGAGCTCAGCGAGATAGGTCTTCGCCAGTTCATCACCCGTAGCGCCGTCCGCGATCATCCCGTGGGCCAGCTGTTCAAATCGGACAAAATAGGCTTGCCGGAGTATCGTCGCGTAGATATCGTCCAATTGGTTTAACAGCAGTCCCTGTCGGATCGTCTTGTTCGGTTCCTGGGACATCAGGGCATCTGAGAGAATCCGTTCGCCGAACACGGACGCCGTTTCAGCCAAGGGCAGTGTCGAATGGAACGTGAAGACCGAATGGTCTTTCGCCATCATGCCATGGACGGCATGCCCGAGTTCATGGGCCATGGTGGCCACGTCGCGAGCCTCACCCGTGAAGTTCAACATGACATAGGGGGTCAAGCCCGGGGCGACGCTATAACAATACGCGCCGCCGAGTTTCCCAGGACGCGTCGGCGCATCAATGTGCCGTGCTCGAAAGATTTCTTCAGCTAGATCCGCCAATCGGGGCGAGAAACCTCGATAGGCTTCGAGGACCATCGTAACCGCGTCGGCGTATCGATACTTCTTCGGCTCGGCTCTGTGAGGGGCATAGATATGATATCGGCTCATCGACGTGATCTTGCAGGCCTTGGCTTTGAGTTTGAAGTAGGTTTGAAAGATATCGGCATTTTTGGCACACGTCGCAAGGAGCACATCAACGGCCTGGTTCGGGACGTCGTTGCCGAGGTTCCGAGTAGCAATGGGAGAGCTAAAGGCTCGAAGTCCCACGTTCTCCGATTTCCAATCGCTTACGAGCGTTCGATACATTTCTGCAAGGAGATCGCGTTGGGCTGAGAACACGCGATAGAGTTCCTGATAGGCAGCCTGGCGGACTGACGCCAGGGGGCTCCGCACGTGACTCATGAGTTGCTCGCGATTCATCGTGCGTCTTTTCCCATCGACCGTCAGCGTGAACGTCAGCCCGTTGGTCACCACATCGTAAAGCGTGTTGACCGCGCTGCGTCCGGTGACGTTCTTGACGTTGATGATTTTCTCCTCGGCTTCCGAGAGCGTATGGGCTTTGTACCGTCTGATGGTTTCTATGTGATACCGGAGATCGCCCGCATCGGCCATCAGGCGCTCGGCGTTGAGTGTATCGACGCTTTGCCACCAGAGATCCAAGAAGAGCAAGCGATTGTTGAATGCCGTGAGCCGTTCCTCGACTCGGGACTTGAACGAGCGGGCCTTCGCATCTTTCGTATTCTCTGAGAACCAGAGATACGCAAAGGCGCCCAGTCTGTTCGAGATCTCGGCGATGGATTCGGTCAGCTTGAGAATCGCAAGAAAATCAGGACCGGCCATTGTCGCCTGCAATCGAGGACGCGCCGATTCCACCTGCCCCACGAGTTTCCCCAGCTCAACCAGGCTTCGTTCCACATCGATCGGCGCCTTCTTGACGAGATCCGTGAGATCCCACTGGTCATGCATGAGGGGAGCAGGAGTCTTCCGACGAAGTTGGCGTTGAGTGGCCATGAACGTTCTCCTTTAGGTTGATTCCACGCCTGAAAGAAAGAGATATTATCATTAGCGTGTGCCGCTGTTGGAGAAAATCGTCACCCCATGAAGGGGGCTCGATTGCATTGACTGTCGATCGGTCGGATGCAAAGATGGCTTTGAGCCAGCACGAATATGAATGACCACGAACTGCATCGGGTTGTCCAATACGTAACGGCGAGTACATCCTATGCACGAGAGACCGTACAGGACATTCTCCGTACCGGCTTTACCGAGCTGTCGACGCTCGCGATGCATTCGACTCAATCGTTCAAGCGGGATGCCCTCCTGGAATATGTATCGCAGTGGACAATCAAGCAAACGGGTCAGCCGGAACCCTTGGTGCGCGAAGTGCTGGCCTGTGCGGGACGATGGCTGGATGAGCTCTATGAGGAGGTCGTGCAGCCTCGGCCCGAGTCGCCTGGCTCGTCGGCGAACGATGACGAAGACTCGGCAACAGTATGAGCTATGGCGAGGTTTCGACCACGATTGGCGACACAGCTGATTCGCACTGGGGCCCACGTCACGCTCCTGCCGGAGTCTCAAGCACGGACAGCCGATCTTGAATGCCGTATCGGCCTTGAGCGGGTCTTGGTGGAAGTCACGACGATGGTGGGATCAGCGGAGCGCCAGCGATTGCCGCTGCGCGGACTTGATCTTGATGAGGTCGTCGGGGAGGAGGAAGATCGCGGGATGATCCTGACTCACCGAATTCTCGCGCGCATCCGACAGAAGGCCAAGCAATTGGCCGACTATTGTGATCCAGTGGTGCTAGAGGGGGCACCGGAAATTCGGACAGTGTGATAAGTGGGAGCCTGGCTTCACCCAGGCCACCGGGAGGTGGCCGACGAAAGGAGCGAGGCGATGAAGAGAACAAGACGGAATCACGGGGCGACCTGTAAGGCGCAGGTGGCCGTGGCCGCGATCAAAGGTGACAAGACGCTGGCGGAATTAGCGGAGCAGTTTCAAGTCCATCCCACGCAGATCATCGACTGGAAGCAGCAACTGCTGGCGAGAGCCGCCGATGTCTTTGGTGGGACCAGCATGCCGCCAACAGACACGCCGGATCTCAAGACCCTCCATGCCAAGATTGGCCAACTGGCCCTGGAGAATGATTTTTTAGCCGGGGCGCTCACCAAGGCGGGCTTGCGGAGCGCAAAGCCATGATCGATCGCACCCATCCACGGCCGGTGGGGCGACAATGCCAGCTGCTAAAACTGACCCAGTCGACGGTGTACTACCAGGCGACGCCGGTGTCAGCGGCACAGCTGGCTTTGCTGCGCCTGATCGACGAGCTGCATCTGCGGTATCCCGTTGCCGGCGCCCGCATGCTGCGCGATCTCTTGCGGCAAGAGGGCCACGCCATTGGTCGGCGACAGGTAGCGACTCTGATGCGTCGCATGGGGATTGAGGCCCTGTATTGGAAGCCGTCTCTCAGCTGCCGTCAGCCATGCCATCAGATCTATCCTTATCTTTTGCGCGATCTTCCGATCTCGCGGCCGAATCACGTCTGGGCCGCGGATATGACCTACATCCCCCTGTCGCGAGGCTTCGTGTATTTGTTCGTAGTGCTCGACTGGGCCAGTCGCCGGGTGTTGGCGAGGCGGCTCTCCAACACGCTGACGACCGATTTCTGTCTCGAGGCGGTGCGGGACGCCATAGGCTGCTATGGCCTGCCGGAGATCTTCAATACCGATCAAGGGTGTCAATTTACCAGCCAAGAGTTCACCGGGCTGCTGACGCACCACGGCATTGAGATCAGCATGGATGGGAAAGGGTGTTGGCGGGACACCGTGTTCGTGGAACGACTCTGGAAAAGCATAAAATACGAGGAGGTCTATCTGCATGCCTACGACACCGTCGGGGCGGCGCACCAGGGGCTGGAGCGCTATCTGAGGTTCTATAACCAGACCCGACCGCATCAGGCGCTTGACGGCCGGACGCCTGACCAGGTGTACTCTGACAATCTGACGACACGGCTCACAGCTGCGTAGTCAGCAACTCGCCAGGCACCACTTATGGAATGCCCAAGGCTGTCCAACCAACCGGAGCCACCTCTGTTCAGCTAAATCTATTTTGGCTCATAAATGGGTATGGGAAGAGAGCCCTTAGACCGGTTGGTATTTTCCTCCTCATAGTTCTAGCTGGTGTTTGGGTATACGAGGGCAGAGATCTTAGTCGGCCATTGAAAGAAGTGTATCGAGTTAGCGTTAGTGGTGAAAACACCTCAGGTAAGAGCGAGTTGATCGTCTCTCGGAACCTACCAGAGGGTGAGGGGAAGGATTGGTATCGATGTGAGGAACCTGAACCCTGCTGCTGGGAACTTATAGCATATAGCGCTGCAACTACAGCGTTTCTAAGGCCAGATTTCCTTGTGTTGCGCGAAGGATTCAACCCTTCACGTATGATGAGCTGGTTTCAAACAATCGCTGGCCCAGCGCTCTTCGGTATGTTTGCGTTGGCGATTCGGAACAAGCTCAGGCGGTAGGCCTCCTCGCTTTGCATGCACAAGCGCATACTCTAAGGGAATCGGTGATTTGTGTCGGCCTGTGTGTCAGGTGTAGGGGGGGGGAACAACCTACGATGTCTTATTTCATCACCTAACCTATCTATTGTCCGTTCCGGGCATTGTAAATTCCGCCTCCGGCTTGCCGATACTGTCGAAAAACAGCAATTGCTTTGTTTCGACACAGATCCTGAACGATGGAGATTCCTCGGCGCTTCAGCGTCGCCACCCAGTTTTTGGGCTTCGGCGCTTCGTCGAACCCGATCGCCGTTGCATCTGACCCTCGGGCGCCACACGTGACCTTGCGAACGCCGGACCAAATAATCGCACCATAACACATGGCGCAAGGCTCGCAACTCGTGACCAGTTCGAGCTGCGACATGCCAGGTGCCCCAAGGTCGAAGTGTCCCAGGGCTTGATGCGCATTTGCCAGTGCTACCATTTCAGCGTGGGCGAGAGAACAATTGGTGGGTTCGACGACGTTTACACCGAGGGCGATGAGTCGTCCCGTCAGGGTTTCGAATACGGCGGCACCGAAAGGTCCTCCGCTCTGAGTGGTGGTGTTGGTACGCGCGAGTTGAATGACGAACCGCATGCGATCGCGAGCTGCCACAATCGGCTTTTGTCGGCGGCGCAAGATCCGGACGGTCCAAGGCGGAAGCTGAAAAGGGGATGTGGATGGGAAACCGGATTTCACGACGGCAGTGAGAGCTTCAATGCTTCGAGATTTTTCGTCACCATGGCATCACCGTTCTTGGTCGAGACCTCGATGCCGGTGGCGCACACGGTTTGACATTCGTCGATGCGCCCCAGTTTCTGAAGCGACTGGGCGAGTCCGTAGTAGGCGGCTGAATAGGTCGGCTTGACGGTGACGCACTGGCGCAACGACTTGGCGGCCTCTTCGAAGTTCCCGTCGTCCATATAGGCTTTCCCCAATCCGAACCAGGCGACGTCGTCGTTCGGGTCCATCGCGAGCACTTTCTTGAGTGGTTCAATCCTTGGATTCGGCATGATCGTCCTCCGTTGTCTGGACGATAACAGCGCCGACGTAGATTGTCTACGGCGTTTTCTGCATGATAACCTGACAGTATACGTCATCCTATGCGAGGCGTATACAAACGACGCGTCATGGTTCACACGTTACGGTAGCTGATTATGGGAAAGACAGGTCTCGTCTACCATCCCGCCTATCTTGAGCACGACATGGGTGCCGGGCATCCGGAGTCTCCCAATCGGCTGCGTGCGATTATGCAGCGATTGGAGGAGAGCGGGACAGCCGCTCGTCTGGTGAGGATCGAGGCTCGACAAGCCGAGGATGAGTGGATCGCGCAAGTTCATGCTCCCGGCTATGTTGCCGCGCTGAAGCGTGCGGCTCCTGCGACGGGCCGTGTCGCGCTCGATCCGGACACGTCGATGTCTCCCGGCTCACTGACGGCCGCGTACTTGGCGGCAGGCGGGGCATTGGCGGCGGTTGATGCGGTCATGAGCCGTCGGGTTGATCATGTGTTTTGCGCGGTCCGCCCTCCCGGTCACCATGCCGAAGCCGGGCGAGCGATGGGCTTCTGTCTCCTCAATAACGTGGCGATTGCCGCACGCTACATCCAGAAACGGTATGGGCTCACACGGGTGTTGATCGTCGATTGGGACGTCCATCATGGGAACGGCACACAGCATAGCTTTGAGGACGATCCGTCGATTCTTTTCTTCAGCACCCATCAGTATCCCCATTACCCGGGTACGGGTCGAGGAACCGAGCGAGGCAAGGGAGCGGGGGAAGGGTTTACCATCAATGTGCCGATGGAGGCAGGTGAAGGAGACGACGAATATCGCGCTGTGTTTCTGAAGGTGCTCGTTGCGGCAGCCGATGACTTCAAGCCGGAGTTTGTCGTCATCTCAGCGGGTTTTGATGCGCATAAAGACGACCCTCTGGCAAGTATGGGATTGACGGAAGCGGGCTATGCAGCGCTCACCGAGATCGTGGCTGAGATCGCCAAACGCCACGCGAAGGGCCGTATTCTCTCCTCACTCGAAGGCGGGTACAACCTGACCGCGCTCGCTGCCTCTGTGGAGGCTCATGTCAAGGCGTTGTTGAAGGCATGACTCGTGGAGTGAAGATCCTGCTCGGCCTTGGCGCAGTCGTGGCGACGGTCTATCTCTATTACACCGAGATCAAACCGGTCGTGATTTTCGGGTTGCGCGATGACTATGCCCATGCCATTCCGTTCCAGGAAGTGCCTCAGGGACTGGCCAGCCTCAAGGCCGAGGCCTGCGGCCAGTGTCACCGAGAAATTTACGAGGAATGGAAGACGAGTATCCATGCGCAGGCCTACGAAGATCCGTTCTTCCAAGCCTATTGGAAGAAGGATAAGAACATTTGGGTCTGCCTCAATTGTCATACCCCACTCGAGAATCAGCAACCCACGCTGGTAGACGAGATCCCGCGTGGGCGAGTCGAGCAAGCGGTTCAAAAACCCAACCCACGATATGATCCTGAGTACCAAAAGGAATCGGTGACCTGTGCCGTCTGTCACGTGCGTGACGGGGTCATTTATGGGCCGTTCGAAGACTCGGTGGCCCCGCACCCCACGAAATACGATCCGAATTTTAGAACAGCACAGCCCTGTTACCGCTGTCACAATGTCGTGTCCGGACCGGCACAGTTCTATAACGTGGGGCCCTGTGGCACGTATGCTGAGTATGAAGGCAAGTACTTCATGCAAGAACGTGGTTTCATCTGCCAGAGCTGTCACATGCCCGAGATCGAGAGGCCGGTGGCTCTCGGTGGACCGGTACGCAGGGGGCGCCGGCATCTCTGGCGCGGGGGGCATGATCCGGATATGGTGAAACGGGCGGTGGCGGTGCAGGTCAAGGCGGATCAGGTGTCCCCAAAGCCAGGCGACCGAATCGGCGTGACGCTAACGCTCATCAACGCCGGAGCCGGGCACAAAATTCCGACGGGAGACCCCGACCGATTTTTTACCGTGGAGTTCTCCGTGGAGGATCAACAGGGAAACGTACTGGAGCACCAGAGCTCGACCATGGGACGTTGGATTTTATGGCAACCGGCGATAGTGGAGTTGTATGATAACAGGCTGTTGCCGTTGGCCAGCCGAGAATATCGGTTTGCCTATCGGTTACCGCAAAAGACGGAGGGGCTGCGTCTGCGAGCGCGAGTGCGCTACCATATTTTGACGGATGCGCAGCACGAGATGCTGCGGACGAAATACGGCCTGACCGGGGATGACCCCTATCGCTTTGTGGTCTATGAACGGGAGGTTCCGTTGTCCGGCGATCTGGACTTTGCCTCGGCAAATCAGGTGGATTCTTTGACAAGCCTTGGCATAGCCCACGAGACGAAGAGCTGCCAAGAGCGCGGCTAATAGGTGACCGTCGAATGCGACGTGAGTTGAGAGGAAATTGTACCATGACCCATCCGTTATTGATCGATACCGAGTCGCTTTACCAGCAGTTAGGACGGCCTGATCTCGTCGTTATCGATGTGCGAGGCAAAGCCGCCTACGAATTCGGCGGCCATATTCCCGGCGCCGTCCATTCAACGTGGCATGAGTACAGTGATCCGAATGCGGTTCCGAAGGGGCTGCTGAATCCAGACCTGGGTGAGATCGAGCGTATTCTCTCCCGTCTCGGAATCAACAATGACAGCGATGTCGTCATCTACTCCAACCCCTTCGACAATTGGGGCGATGAAGGACGGATGTTTTGGATGTTGGAATATCTGGGCCACACACGTATGCGAATCTTGGACGGCGGGTGGGTGAAGTGGACAGCCGAGAAACGGCCGTTCGAACATGGGCACGTCTCTCCCTCGGTGGGCGCCTTCACGGCTCATCTGGTACGGTCGCTGCTTGCGTTAAAAGAGGATCTGAAGACGATCGTCAGATCGCCGCATCCTCAGACGGCGATTCTCGACGCCCGGAGCGTTGAAGAATTTCTCGGGAAAGAAGTGTCCGGCATCCCGCGACCCGGGCATATTCCCTCAGCCATCCATGTGGCGTGGAATGGATTTTTAAAGCAGGATGCGACCGTCAAGGATCCGGCTGTCATCAGGGAGATGTTGGAGGCTAAGGGCGTTCGAAGCGGGCAGGAAATCATTTGCTACTGTACCGGCGGTGTTCGATCGGCCTGGCTCTATTTCATTCTCAGACTGGTCGGATATCCGAAGCTCAGCAATTACCCGGGATCGTGGTGGGAATGGAGTCGAGATTTCGCGGCTCCGGTCGAGAAAGATGTGCACGCACTCCAAAACATTCTGGGATTTGATCCATCCGCCAAACATTCTTGACAGTGCCGAGGAACGCTGTGTAAGGTCTATCCACAGATATTCTGTCGACGCAAACTGCGAATTCTCAACCATCAAGGAGGCAGCCATGATGAGCAGGATCGCTCGTAGTGCAATGTTGGTGTTCAGTCTGAGCGCGTTGGTCGGCGTCCCGGCGTTGAGCGGCTTGGCATTGGCCGGTGATAAACATGTGGCTGAAGCGGTGGAACACGCGCGAGGCGCCGCCTCGCATGGAAAAGAAGGACATGCGGATGCGTGTGTTGAGCATGCCGGTGAAGCACTCAAGCATGCGCAAGCGGCAGGGATGAAAAATCCACATTTGGCTGAAGGAGTGAAACATTTGACGGAAGCCGTGAAGCACGGCAAGGCCGGACATGCGGACGCTTGTACGGAACACGCCGATGGGGCGGCCATGCATTTGAGTGAGGTAAGATAGCGGGCGTCGAGAGCGGCTCGGTCGGCTCAGCCGATATGAAAGTGGAACGGGCAGGGATACCATCCCTGCCCGTTCTTGCTATGGAGTAGAGTCTACGGTGAGAGTCGGATTTTACCAGTTCGATCCGCAATTCGGTGAAGTGGCCAGGAATCTTGACTTGGTCACCGCCAAGTTGGAGCAGGCGGATGCCGACCTCATCGTGCTCCCGGAACTGTTCGCGTCAGGCTATCAATTCGTTTCTCAGGAAGAAGCCCGGTGGTTGGCCGAGCCGATCCCCGATGGCGTGACGGTTCGCCGTCTGAGCGAGCTTGCGAAGCGGCGCAAGATGCATCTGGTGGCCGGGCTTCCGGAACGAGCCGGAGCATGCTGTTACAATTCCGCCATAGTCGTAGGACCATCAGGTTTTCTCGGCTGTTATCGAAAGACCCATCTCTTTTATGAAGAGACACAGTTCTTCAGCCCCGGAGACTCGGGCTTTCATGTCTGGGATATCGGGCCGGCGAAGATCGGCGTGATGATCTGCTTTGACTGGTACTATCCTGAGGCCGCGAGGACGTTAGCGTTGCAGGGAGCGGACATTCTTTGCCATCCCTCCAACCTGGTGTTACCGAATTGTCCGGACTCCATGCCGGTGCGGTGCCTTGAAAATCGGGTCTTCGCCGTCACCTGTAACCGGATCGGGAGCGAAGCCCGTGGCGGCAAGGAACGGTTGACCTACATCGGCCAGAGCGAAGTCGTGACTCCCAAGGGGGTGATCAGACACCGGGCATCCCGTGATGCGGAAGAGCTGACCCTTATTGATATCGACCCTGCCGAGGCTCGTGACAAGACCTTAAATCGCTACAATGAGTTGTTTCGCGACCGCCGAAGGTCGCTGTACAAACTGTAATCCCCCATGTCATGCCATCCGCCAAGATGAGCACTGCGCTTGCGCAAGCCGCATGAGCAGGGTAGGATTTGTCTCATGAGCACCGAACTCCGGAAAGGTATGTTTCTCATCGCGGCGCCGAGCCTCCGCGACCCCAACTTCAGGCAGACCGTCGTGTTGCTGTGTGAACATGGACCGGAAGGAGCGCTCGGCGTCATCGTGAACCGTCCCACGGCCATGTCGATTTCCGAGGCCCTCCCGCAGGTGCCGGTGATCGAGGGAGCCGGTCATGTCCTCTATGCCGGGGGGCCGGTGCAGACGAATCAGGTTATGCTGCTGTATCGGGGAGACACGTTTCCGGATAATTCGCACCACGTGTTTGATGGAGTGTGTCTTGGGGGTGATGTCGGCATGGTCGAACGCATTCTTACCGGGTCTGACACTAAAGAAGCGTTTCGCGCCTATCTCGGATATTCCGGATGGGCGCCCGGCCAACTGGAAAATGAGATGAAGACCGGTTCATGGATCACTTTGCCCGCTGATCCTCAGGCGGTGTTCGAGAAAGATCCGACACGAGTCTGGGGAGATATTCTCCTCACATTGGGCGAGGCCTATTACCCGTACGCCGAGATGCCGTTCGATCCGTCCTGTAACTAGCCCGTCCTTGGTGTCTTTCTTGGAATTCACCACGTCATTGTTGAAGCCGGTCGTGCCGGGTGTTAGGGTCATACTCTGACTCAGGGAGGCGGAGAATCCACGTGAATCAACCGGATACGCGGCAATCAGGAACTGAAACCTTTCTCAGAAAGTTGCATGAACGGCCGCATCAGCCGATCGGGCGATGGCTGCGCGCGCCGGCACATGTCCATTACGAAGCATTCCGCATGTCCGATCCGCCGACACAACGTCTGGCGAGTCGATCGGAATTTCAGTCCTTGCTTGAGCGGTTCAAGGTTCCCACCGAGACGATCGAGCTGCGGGAGACGTTCGGCTATGGAGTGAAGGAAGCGGACAACGGCGACCGGCTCATCCTTGTCTGGCGGGCCCATACGGAGTACTACAACTACCAGCTCTGGCATGTGCCGTCTCAAGGGAGTGGTGCACCGACGTTCGGGCCCCTGACGTTCCCGGAGTTCTCGTTCTTGGTGGATCCGCTCGGATCGGTGGTCTGCCGCCTGGACATTCTGTTGACCACAGGCATGGTGCCGCCGCGTCACGAACTCCAGATGCTGATGCCGGGGCCTATCCTCTACGGCAGCCGAATTTTTAATGACCAGACCTGCCTGGTCACGAGTTTTACCCCGGATGTAAAAGGACGGGAACGGTATTGGGTCGGTGTCGGACCGCCGCAAGGCGATCTGTCCCGGTTGAAGGACATCGTGGACGCTATTGTGCGGACCGAGACGTATTATCATTTATTGTTGATGCAAAAGCCGCTGTTTTCTGCCGCCATCGATCAGGTCTATAAATTCGAACAGGTTCATCTCAAACAGCGGGAGATCATTACGGCTCATATCGGCCATGCGGACTCGCAGGCCTTACAGCGCTGGTTGAATACGCTCACGCAAGACCTACTGAAGACCAACCGTATGGCCGGCACATTGCATTTCGAACTGTCCGCGTCGATTCCATATGACAAGATCGTGCATGCCACGTTGGCCTCCATCGGAGAACAACGGATGGAATCGTACCGTCCGATCTCGGATTATGTCTTGAGTGGCATTACCGGGGCTGCGGAAAGCTATCAACAACTCTTGCGACGCATCGACACCCTGCGCGGTGGCTTTGAGGGGATTATCGCCATCATTCGCACTCGCATCGACCTGATTCTGCAAGGACAAAACCTGGCGTTGCTCCAAAGCGTCGATAAGACGACCAAGAGCCAGGTCCTTCTTCAGCACACCGTCGAAGGACTCTCGGTCATCGTGATTGCCTACTATCTGGCCGGGTTGGCTGGGTACGTCTTCAAAGGCTTGTCAGAAATTGGCTGGCTGACGAATGCCAATATTGCCTCAGCTATCTTCGTGCCGATCGCCATTGGTCTTGCCCTCGCCATCACGACATTCAGCAAAAAATATCTCCATAAGAAGCTGGAGGGCGAACAGCCGAGGCCAAACACAAATTCACCACGCGGGTAGTTCTTCGCGATCCAGCCATACACCAGCACCTTCTGTATCTAATCCGATCCACCCTAGAATCTATTCAGATACACGCACAGGGTGTCCCACTTTGAAACACATCGCCTATATCATTGAAACAACAAGATTGTGGTTGTGTCGCATGCGTGGCACAAGAACTGCCTTTATACATACGTAAGAATGCAGATCGCTAGGTATAGCGTGTCTTCAGAAATGCAGACATCACAAAAGCCTGTATCAGCCACGCAGCACAATCTTCACGACACTGTCGCAGTATTGGAGGTGTTGAACGATGAGCATCGAGGCCGTGAAAGAGAAGCACAAGGAGCAACTGATGTGGCTGCCCAATGTCACGGGTGTGGGCATCGGGAAGAAGGCAGGGAAGGCGGTCATAAAAGTCTTTGTCACGCACAAAGTGCCTAAGTCCGACTTGCGGCCTCAGGAGATCGTTCCTAAGTCGTTGGAGGGCTATGAGACCGAGGTGGAAGAGATCGGCGACATAACGGCACAACCCAAGTAAGCAACTAAAAAGGAGGAACTCTATGTTAGAGAACTATGAAAGTAAGATGGTGTTGAGTGAGAAGGCCACGGCAGAGGCACAAAAAGCGCACAGGGCCGCCGTTGAGGAATTTTTAGACCCTGAGAGACGAGGCGCTAGTAATGTCGTCGGCATGGGCGTAGGGGTCAAATGGAAACGAGGTCAACCGACAGGTGAGCCGGCGCTGGTGGTGCTGGTTACCACGAAGCTGGATAAGGACCAAGTAAGCAAGGCCGACCTCGTTCCGTCAAAATTGGCGGAGATGCAAACCGATGTGCTCGCTATCGGGTACCCCTTTGCTGGAGGAAGTGAGCCGCTGGAATCAGGCATTCAGACCCTCGCACGTCGTACCCGTCCGGCTGAAGGCGGCTACAGCGTGGGCCACGTTCAGATCACAGCCGGCACCATCGCCACCTGCGTCTATGATATCTTACCCGGCGGCACGGTGAGCCCACCGGCCCATGGGATCGGAATCCCGTCTCGGTACTACATTCTCAGCAACAACCATGTTCTGGCGAACAGTAACGCCGCTTCCCTGGGTGATCCGATCCTCCAGCCAGGACCGTTCGACGGAGGAGTAAACCCGCCAGACCGTATCGCGCATTTGAGCCGCTTCATCCCGATCACGTTTGAGCCACCGGTCCCCCGGGCACAGCACAACAACCTCGTCGATGCGGCTGTTGCCGAAGGACAGTTCCACGACTTGGATCGGGAAATCTATTGGAGTGGATATGTGCGAGGCTGGCGGCGGAAGGCCAACGTGAGGGTGGGGACGACCGTCAAGAAGACCGGGCGCACCACGAATTTCACGACCGGTCGCATCACGGCGATTAACGCGACCGTCGATGTGGGCTTTGGCGGTGGAAGGATCGCTCGGTTCAACGACCAGATCATCATGACCAACATGTCAGCCGGCGGGGACTCAGGGTCGCTGATAACCACGCTGGACGATGTCGCTGTGGGACTGCTGTTCGCCGGGTCCTCGGTGGCGACCATTGCTAACCAGATTGAATACGTGCGTTCGTTGCTACGGGTAGAAGTGGCGGAACGGATCCTGTGAAGCCTCTCAAGAACTGAGGGTTGGGTGCCTCCGTGCTTTTGTGGCTAGCACAGATGCCAGGTGCTACCGGCGAATTCAAGAGAGGAGGTGCTAAGAATGCAGGTGACCGTTAAGGTTTCGGAAGGTGTGGCGCGTGCGCTTCATCAGCGCAGTCCGCCTACTGCAGAGTCGGAAGAGCTGTTAAGGATAATTGAGACATTCGGTCTCGCGCTGGAGCCAATGCACCGCGATACGGATGATCCCAATCTCCAGAGTTATTTCATAGTGGAGGTGCCGGGCCATACAACGGCCCAACGCGTAATCGACCGTCTCCGACAGTCGGAAGCAGTAAAGGCGGCATATGTTAAGCCGCCTGATGAGTTACCTTAGGATCTGAATTATCTTCGTAGGAGGAGCTATTACCATGGCAAAGCCATCAAAAACAGGAAGGTCTGAATCGACCGGGGGTCCAATGGCCGATGAAGGCATTCCGTTGAAACGAGAACTGATAGTTGTAGCGAAGCGAGACCTCGGATTGCGTGCAACAAAGGATGGTGTCGCTTCCGCCGTAGGCGCTGATGTTGGTCCTCTTGCCAATTTGCTCGCATCGGAAAATATAACCCTTGCGCCTCTGTTCGGTGTGAGCGAGGAGCGACTTCAAACACAGGCCGCTTCGTTGGCTGCAGAGACAGGTGCGGAGGTTCCTGATCTGTCGGTCTATTACCATATCGAGGCCCCCGACGAGCGTCTCGACGACTTAGCGGGACGCCTGCAACAGACAGACGGAATTGAAGCGGCATATGTAAAGCCTCCCGCAGAACCAGCGGAGTTCAGATTGAATGGTATAGCTCCACAGGTGGATGAGCCGCCACATCACACGCCTGATTTCACGGCTCGGCAGGGCTACCTTGGCCCGGCCGTTGTCGGCATCGATGCCAATTATGCGGCGACAGTACCTGGTGGACGAGGAGGCGGGGTCAATATCATTGACATTGAGTGGGGCTGGCGTTTTACCCACGAAGATCTGACCCAGAATCAAGGGGGTGTGGTCTCAGGCACCAACTCCTCCAATATTGATGATGAGAATCACGGCACGGCAGTGATTGGTGAATTCAGCGGTGACCGGAATACCTTCGGTATAACCGGAATCAGCCCGGACGCACGTGTCAGTGCGGTCTCTCTCGTCACCCATTCGACGTCGCAAGCTATCCGAATCGCAGCTGATCGATTGCGGCCAGGAGACATCATTCTGTTGGAAGTCCACCGTGGCGGCCCTCGGTTCACTCCGGGTGATTGGACTCGCTTCGGTTTTATTGCCATCGAATGGTGGCCGGACGACTTCGACGCCATTCGGTATGCCGTCGCCAAAGGGATCATCGTCGTAGAAGCAGCCGGCAATGGCGGGCAGGATTTCGATGACGCGGTGTACAACACCAGACCCGTCAGTCATCCTCGGCTGGGGACGTTTCCGGCTAGTTGGAGAAACCCGTTCAATCCGGCCAATCCCAGTTCTGGCGCAGTGGTCGTTGGAGCGGGCATGCCTCCAGCAGGTACCCATGGGAGAAATGCTCAGCCGGGGTGGGGAGATGTGTACACTGATCGAGGACGCTGTTTTTTCTCTAACTACGGGGCGAGGATCGATGCGCAGGGTTGGGGATGGGAAGTCACCTCGACCGGCTATGGAGACCTCCAGGGTGGGACCGACCGCAATAAATGGTATACCGACCAATTCAGCGGGACTTCCAGCGCTTCACCAATTGTGGTAGGCGCGCTGGCCTCCGTGCAAGGGACTTTACGCGCACACGGGCGAATTCCACTGAGTCCCGCCAGAGCGATTGAATTGCTTAGAGCCACTGGTTCGCCGCAACAGGATGGTCCAGCATTTACGTTCATGCCCAATATGACCGGCACAGGGTATCCGCAGAACCACCCCGCCCGGCCGCGCACTCAGCGCATCGGCAACCGCCCTAACCTGCGACAACTCATTGTTCGTTCTTTGGAGACAAGCACTTGGGTGGGCGTCCAGTTCACCGGTGCGATCCCGGCTAACCAAACACGTCGCTGGTTTACATTCAATTGGCCGGCGCATTGGCATGTGGTGTGGACCGTTGTGCCGACAAGCCCTCGACCAGGCGGCCCGCAGATTGAGTGGAAGGTACAGGTGGAACGCGCATCTGATCAGTACATTACCCACTGGATCAGCATCACGAACCTGACACCGGTTCCCGTGAGTATCGAGGCGCGGTACGCCGTGCTTGGCTGGTAGGACAACGCCTAAATAACTTCTGAAAGGAGAACTATCATGAGAGTCGGAGTGCAATTTACAGGGACAATCCCGGCAGGAGCAACCCGTCGTTGGTTCACTCATAGTTGGCCTCAATCGTGGCATGTGGTGTGGTATGTCGTCCCTACCTCGCCGCGAGTCGGTGGGCCGCAAATTGAGTGGAACGTTGCGGTTGAGCGAGCGAACACCACGCATATCACTTACTGGATCACGATCAAAAACCTCACGCCTAATCCAGTGAATATCGAAGCACGGTATGCTGTTTTAAACTAAATGGAGGTTATCAATGCGCATCATGATCGAATCAACTGAGCAAGGGGGAGTAATGCCTCCCCCCTACACACCGACACCACCTGCCTATGTAGAGACAATGGATGGTGGGATTCCATCTGAAACGCTCCTTCATGCCGTCGCCGAGGCACTACCTATGTCAACGGAAAGGGAAGGAATAGATGGTGGCTCGCCGCCTGAATGGCTGATTGAAGCTATCCAGATAACATCACGCCCAAGCGCTGCAAGTTCTGGCATGGACATAGATGCCGGTAGTGCGCCAACTAACGAGTAGTAGAAGCCCATATGGGCTGGAAATTGTAGAATGCCCTGCACTTCTGGACAGAATATTCGAGAGGTCAGGATGTTGTTATTTCCGCTTTGATCCGGGCTACCAAGAATGCCCCGCTCTACTGAGCAGGGTATTCTTGGCGGGTTTCATAAAACAAGAGGTTTGCTCGCGAGTTTCTATGGGGAAAGACCACAGAGGCTTGGCTCTTTAACCTTGCCCCAGAATGTCTGACTCAAAGCCGTTCGATTGACTCCGCAACTGGAGCGAAAAAACACCTGTTGCTTCAACGATCCCTGCATGTTAATACTTAGGCCTCCAGGTGGGAGGCAGGTTGTTATGTCCCGAGAATCACAAATCGCGCGACAGTTTGGCGCCAGCGTGAAGCTGAGGCGAGGGCAGAGTTCTGATAAGCAGCTTTTTCTAGTCAGGTATGATCCTTTGAACGCAGCTGCTCCGGGCCGAGTAAGAGCTCTTGGCGGCAACATCGTGTTCGGAGGTTCCGGTTGGATTTTGGCAGAGTTGTCCTTTTCGCCGGCAATGAGTCTCGAAAGGGCGCCTGGATTTCATTCTGTTAGGGGGGTGTCGATTGACCCGCGTCGTTTAGAGATGTTCCGACGCGCGGTCGAGGGGGCGAACTCAGAATCGCGGATTAAGACCGACTGAACATAGGGAGGTGATTATGCCAAGTGTAGGTCAGGAATTACTGGATACTCCGTTTCCGGAAATGGTAACTAAATTGGCGCTCGGTATTGCCACGGGGCAAACCGCGCTGGACGAAGCATCGGTGGCGACGGCGAAACTTCTTGCCGATACCACGGTGCCGATCGTTTTGAACGTCACGCAGACGATTGCCACAGACGGCACCGTCAGCTTCACACAGTCGCCTCCTGTGGACGTCTCACTGTTGCAGATCGGCCTGCTGCCGACCTTCTACCAGTTCACCGAGGCGACCATCGAAGTCACCATGGATATCAAAACCACTATGAGTCGTGAGACCAACGTGAAGGTTTCGGCGCAGGCGAAGGTGGGCTTCGCCGTATGGAGCGCCTCCGTGAAGGTGGACGTGGCGCACAACCGCAAGTACGGCAAGGAAGTGAAAGGCACGGCGCGGCTGTTCACACGGCTTACTCCGGTGCCGCCCCCGCCGCGCATCGCGCCAGAAGTTACCGTGGTTGACAACCGTCCGGGTGGAGGCGTGTAATGCCGCTTCGTCTCACGCCCCGCGACGTGAATGGAGGACAGGAGCTGGCCGGAGCCTCCCTGGCTGACCTCATCACGCAATTGGCGGAAGCCGTCGCCGAAGGACAGGCAAAGCTGGACCTGTCCTCGGCGCAGGTCGCCGCTGAGCTGGCGCAGACAAAGGTGAAATTCATCCCTACGATCCGGCAGGTCATCGAAGAAGATGGTTCCATGCGATTTGAGCAGGCCGAACCGGTAGAGGTTAGCTTGCTCGACCTAGGCCTGCAGCCGACTTTCTACTCCTTCTCCGAAGCTACGGTGGAAGTGACCATGGATCTGAAAGTCGTTGAAGAAACCACCACGACGGGAGGCGGGCGCGTTCCCGCCAAGACGCTGTTTGCCAGCACTCGGTCGCTGCGGACGGAGCGCAAGTTGAATCGCGACGTGAAGGTTTCCTCAAAGATGTCAGCCAAGTTGGTGCCCGTCCCTGCGCCGCCGCTGCTCGGGCCTGTACGCGAGCTGGAAGATAGGCGTGAAGGGGGAGGTGTCTAATGGCCGGCGAGATCAAGGTTGAGGACTTGCTCGGTGAGATCGGTCAGGCTATCCATTCGGCGCAGCTGCGGCTCAACCGGCAAAGCCAGGAACAGCCTCCTGGCGCGACGGGCCTGCCCACCACTCTCTCCATCAGCGAAACCGATCTCGAAGTGAAGATGCTATTTGAGGAAAAGCAGGGCGGCGCCGTGGTGCGTCCGGTCAGTCGGGCCAACGCCGACACGCCGGCCGCTGCCTTTTCCACGCTACGGGCGAAGATTGTTGCCGTGGCGGAAGAGGACGTGCGGCAGCCGCAACGCACGCCATCCGATGTTCGCGAGGAAATCATCAAGCGACCGGACATCGCGCGGCTCGCCAAGATCTTTGGCAATGTGCAGGTGACAGCTACCTTTGTGCCCGATGCGGCACGCTGGTTGGTGGACGTGACTGAACCATCAGGCGCCGTGCTGCGCAGCATTCAGCTAGAAGATGGAAAGACCCCATGAATACACGCAAGGCTGTGATGAAAACGGGCGCACTGGCCGATTCCCCGTCAGGACCGATGTCCAATAACGTTCTTCAAGAACTTATCGCCGAAAATAGGCGGCTCGGTGAGGAAGTGCAGCAAGTCCAAAAACTGGCTACGGCGCTTGAAAGAACGAACGCACAGTCGATCGCTACTCGCGATAAGGCGGTGAAGGAGTTGGACGGGGTCAAGAAAACCGCAACGGAGCTGAAGACGCAGGTCGAAGAACTCATGGCCTCCAACCGAAAAATGACCGCCGAGATCATGCGGCTGACGCGGCAGGTGGAAAATACGCCGCTGAATCCGTTGTCGCCCGAAGAGGCGGCGGTGCTGTTCGATAAATTCATTGGGGGCATGAGTCTGTTACGCAATCTCGAACTGCGCGATGTAAATCTTACCTTGAAGGTCGCCACGGGCAAGTTGGGAAACCAGGCTGTGTTGTTGCTGCCCGAACCTGGATCGATAGATCCGGCGTCGCTGCACGAACTCAAATTCAGCTTGCGCGGCGCGAGCATTGCCGAGGCGGCGGCTGAGAACCCGTTGAAACGAGGATGAGCAGAGAAAACCCTGCTGGGCGGCTCAAGCGGCTGAGCCAGGAGGGGAAGCTGGCTTACGAAACCGGACGCTACGCCGACGCCGAAAAACACTGGCGCGCGGCACTGCGACTGGTCAAGTATGGTGCACCCGGCACAGACGTGGCCCTGCGAAACAACCTAGCAGGGCTATTTCACGCCCAGAAGAGATACGCACTCGCTGAGAAGTACTTTGCGGACGCTCTTGCCGCTTTACCTGATGACGAAGCCAGCGCCAGTCCCCTACGGGCCACGCTTTTAAATAATCTTGGCGAACTTTATCGTGCAGAGGCGAAGAACGGGCAGGCCGCTGCGTTGTTCGAACGAGCAATTTCGGTGCTTGAGCAGTCGCCGAGTGGCCCAACGGTTCAACTCGCACCGGTGCTGAATAACCTCGCCGAGCTTCACCGCTCAGCGGGAAGGCTTGAGCAAGCCGAACCTCTCTACCGCAAGGCGATGAATCTGCTGGAAAAGGCGCTGGGGCCGACGCACTCCCAGGTTGCCGTTGTGTGCAACAATCTCGGCGGGTTGCTGATGGACGCCAACCGGCTGAAGGAAGCGCAGGCTGCCTTCGAGCGCGCACTCATGATCCTGCATGGAGAGCTCGGCGAAGGCCATCCGCAATTGGCTCAGGTCATGCTCAACTTCGCCGCCGCGTTGCGCCGCCGCGCCCATTCTCTCGAGACCCGTGCCCAGGCTGCGATGGAACAGTCGAAGCCCGCGACCAAGCGTGCAAACTGAGAGCGAGCATTTGGAATTACAGATCGGTCAGTGGAAGTCACATCTTGTTCTGCGCATGCCGGTCTTTCGCCTGATTTTAGAGGTCGCGAGAATGAACCTGAGCGCCATGTGGGGCGGATCTTGTATTGTGCATACCAGTAGGTCGGAGAGCGCGACACAAGATGACCGCGGCAAGGATCTCAAAGTTGCGGCTGCGCCTTGTTATCAAGCACCGCCACGGCGCACACTTGCTCCTATATCCCACGCTCCTAATGCGTGTTAGATCTTGCGGTTCGTGCCGTCTCCTCTCGCGACACTTAGCGGTCCGGTCTGTTCTGGCCGCCATTGTGCTCCGTTTCCATTGACAACCAAAGTTCAGGGGGCGAGCCCGCCGTTCCGATGAGGCTCCCGAATTCCGAGCTTTAAAGATTGATCGCGAAAAGATCGTCGATTAACTCCGCTGTCGCACGCTCGTTTATCGCGTGCCTGTTGGCCGACAAAGAGTCCTATCTCTGGCAGGATGCGGAGCTAATCCCCACGCTGGGCAAGAACGGACGTTTTACAGCAGCGGCCATTGAACACCTCCGTTATGTACATATCATGTACACAACATAAGCCATCGCAGCTTGAACGGCAAGATGTCATGACCCTTCGTGTAGATAGCACATCATCTGTCCGGTTTTTGTAGCACGTGAAGTGTCCGGTTGAG